>CAZCOV010000091.1:10179-18593 GCA_964499975.1 uncultured Thermoanaerobaculia bacterium | reverse complement strand
CGACGATCAGGACATTCTTGCGTGCCAAGTCCAACTGCCCCTCCCCAAAGCGCTCCTCATGTTCCTCCCCTGTGGCCCCACAGCAGGCACGAAGGGCCTAACATTTTATCACTGAGTGCGGAGTTCTTGTTGCAGCTTTTCCTCTGAAAAACCTATCCTTGCGTGTCCCTCGTTCGACGCCATCTGGCAGGTTGAAGACCGGCGCTTGCCGTTATGCCTCGGCCAAGCAGCCCGCGGACCTGCACCGCCACCTCAAAGATCCAATGGAGAAGCGAACTACCAGGGGCATTGCCACTCAAGTAATAAATTTGATAGACCCCGAGTTCGCTATTTCGATTAGAGTACTGAGTTCCCAGAGGGCTTATGCTGAAGTTAGGAACACAACTGACACAGCCCAACGGTCACCTCCTACCAATACGGCTTGTACCAGGCAGGGCCCGGGTCCACAATTCTAAGCGAGCTAGGAAAAGTGATTTTTGCAGATTATGCACAGCAGCTTACGAAATAACAGGTTGGTGCCCAGGTATCGGTCTCGAAAATCATGCTGATGGACTTTATTGGCGAGCAGACTGTGATCAGGCTAACAATCAGAACTGTGATTGAAGGAAGTCTTATTTACTTATTCTGATTTAGTGCTATATACACATATACTATACCAGTTTGAACCCAGAAAGCACTGCGCAAGAGCTTGCTCGAAAGCCTGAGCCTCAGCCCAGATATGGTGCTTAGAGTCAAAAGGATCGCTAGATTCATCCCAATAGTTCGTGCAGTCCGTGTTGCGACATAGTTGCGACATAATGCTCAATACCTTGCGACTCTTAGGTTTACTAGGCTGAGTTTACTAGGCTGAGTTTACTAGGCTGAGTTTACTAGGCTGAGTTTACTAGGCAACTCTTAGGCTCACTAGCTTCTTAGTCCAAGAATAACGTTGGTTCTGAGGCGATGTCAATTGCTTTTCTTTCTGAGAAGCCGCAGGCTGGGTGGCACCGAACACCAGAGCCGGAGAACGGTGCATGCGGTGGGTATGCGGCGATACTTGACCGGCTTTTCTTGCAATCACATTGGCAATTACTCGACAGTCGGCCCCATGACTGCGAGCGCAGCGACGAGATCCTCGATCTGAAACTCGTAGTACTTGGCACCCTGCCAGAGGCAAAGGAGAGCAGCGGCTACGAAAATTGGTACCGCGAGCATTGCGATCCTGAAAGGCAGAAGGGTGGCCCCGAGGCTAGGGACTGGAGCGACAACGAGAGCCCAGACCAAGAGCGAGATGGCAAGCCCGTCATACGTTGCCGCCATAGCCCAGTACCGAGAGAGATGGTGGAACGCCACGGAGTGAGGGTGCTTCGCAGCAAGTTGCTGCCAAAGCCGCATGTAGAGCCGCCATAGCAACCACTTTTGTTGCGCGCTATCGCGGTCGCGTTCACGGAAGAAGTCGATGAAGGGGCCTGTGACTCCTTGCTGCTTGAGTGCGGGGTCGAGAATCTTGCCAAGCACTGGCTTGCGGAAGAGGTTGGTGTTCAACAGCCTGCCAACGGAGAAAGAGATCAAGCCGGAGACATACGAAGCGATGATGATACCTAAGCCCTCGACCCAGACCGAGAACGGAAAATCAAAAGATAGTCCCAGACGATGCGATAGGCATATCAGTGCACAAAGCGTCATAGCGCCTGATACGAGGAACGACAGATCGAAGATATGAAAAAATTCTCCGACTCTGTTTAATATTGATCTAGCGCCATTCGCGACTTCGCTACTAGCAGGGCTTTGCGGTTCAGGCATAGGGGTTTACCTCCATTCAGCCGTATAACGCTGTCTCAGTGCGCGGTGCTAGCCGTCCGCTGGAACCATTTGGTTGGCCAAACCAAGATTTCCTACTCGCGAATATGGCTATGGTTCCACTGCGCTGGCTTTCTTATTCTACAAATTCTACAACGGACCTGACGCTTGGTGACAGGGGACCGCCGGGGTCCCCGGGGTCCACGGTCGACTCCTCTTGCCACCAAGGCCCCGCTTGGCTCCCACTAGATTCCTGGCCCTCGGCCGGTGCCGCAGCGAAGCGGAGGCCATGCTGCATCGGTTGGGCCTGGCCAGTTGCTTCGGAGCCGAAGAATCGCGGCGATTAGCAGTGACAGGGCGAGGACGAGTAACCCCCAACCAGAAACACTGGGGACCTCAAGCACAATCTGAGGATCGAAGGCAATGGCGACCGGATGAAAGCCCAATGGGAACGTAAGGACATCGGCGACACCGGAGCCGTTCAAGTCGGCCTGCTGGATCCTGCTGGGCATTGCGAGCGACATGTCCGAGTTCGTCCAGTACATCCTGTTCATGCGGCGGTCGAGAGCGAGTCCCAGCGGACTCTTCAGACCGACCGTCACGAGGTCCTCCATACCCGCGCCGGCAAGATCAGCTCTCCTGATTCTCGGAGGAACCTTCTCGGCCCAGTACATCTTGCCTGCGATCAGGTCTAGGGCAACCGCAGTCGGCTCGCCCAGGCCCGTAGCTAGATCGACCTGGTTCGTACCGTCAAGGTCAGCACTCTGGATCTTACCCGTGAACCGATCTGTCCAGATCATCCGGGCATCGGGCAGATTGAGGGCGATGGCGAATGGCTCGGACAAGCCGGTGACGAGGTCTTCAACATCGGAGCCGTCGAGATTGGCCCTTTGAATCTTGCCGGTCTCGAGATCGGTCCAGTACATCTTACCCCCAGACACGTGGAGGGCTAGCCCGGAGGGTGCAACCAACCCGGCCGTAACAAGGCTTTCCTGTGCGGAACCATTCAGATTCGAACGGAAGACCCCTTGGAGGCCGTGGACGTTAGTCCAATACATCTTGCGAGCATTGAGATCGAGGGCTAACCCATGCACGATCCCTACACCGGCGACCAGGGTCTGACGATCAGAGCCGTCAGCATCGGCTCTCTCGATCTTGCTGAAGAGTACCGACCAGTAAAGCTTCGTCGCAGAGGCAGGGGAGCTGGCAAGCCCGAATGCGAAGGCTGCGGCGACGACAAGAGCCATCCTGCGTGACAGCATTTTATCTCCTTTCCCGGCAGGCGAAAAGTTTGGTCAAGAGCCGCCGGGTACCCCGCTTGAAGGGGGCTTCGATTCGGCCATTTGGAGGATTCTTGGTAACTCGACGCCAGCTATGAAATGAGACGCTAGAAACTGCGGAGATACGAGGAGAATCGCAGCGCGCGCTTCTGTGAGCTCCTTGTCGATGGCTGCCGCCCACGCTGTTCCCGGCTGAATTTTGGTGTCGTCCCAAAGATGTATGCCTTCGCCTCGGAGGTATGGGGTGAGCTGTACCTTCAGCTTTTCAAGCCACTCGCGGTCATGGTGGCTGTAGCTGATGAACACGTGCTTTCGAAGTCGAATCTCAGCCATAGTGTCTGCCACCTACACGGAAGAATTGCGGAACTCGGTGTCTCTTGATGACGCCCAACCTAGTAGTATTCTGCGTCAGACAAAGCTCCGACTATTCATACATATCCGTCAATATGACGACGGATATGCACCCTTGAGTCTTCCCCCCGGTCGACCTACTCCCTACTGCGTGAAAAACTTAGCCATGGTAGAGCAAATCTTCTGGCGTGTCAAGCGGTATTTCGGTGCCATCGGTGTCATCGTCGGTGTCGCATAAGCCGCGAGGTTCAGGAGGCGGCGCGGCAGCGGGCTTGGGCGTCAAGGCTGAGTGCGCATATGTCTCTTGTGCTCCCGCTCAAACTATTGAACATGCTGGGGTTAGCTGGAAATCGCTCAAGTTTAGCCGCAGAGCCGCTGCCGGCGAAGCGGCGGGAAAAGGGGTTTCTCCGCTCTTGCGACGTCGCATAAGTGCAGAGATCATCCCTCTTTCCCTTGAAAACACTGGAGTTAGGCTCTCTTACGGAGGATTTGGGCGACCCAGATGCTGTCGCATTGGCCTTCTCCTGATCAAAGGGCGTCGAGCGGGCTGCGAACTCCTTTGCCGCCACGGTTCAAGAGGTGCGTGTAGATCATGGTGGTCTTGACGCTTTTGTGGTCTAGCTGCTAGAAGTCCGCGCCTTGCCCAGCAAGACCCCGCTCGAAACGCAGCCCCAGGTCAGGCGGCCAGCCAACGCGAGCGGGCCCGGACCGCTTGTCATGAATCTTGGTTCATATAAAATCCGGTTCCTAAGTTGCTGCGTAGTTCCCTGCGCAGAGGTGGAGAACCGCTTTTATGACGCGAACCGCAACCGACCATGAAACTCAGGCGATCGACTGCGCTGGCAAGTTGCGCGCGCTGGCAGATGGCACGCGGCTGGCCGTGGTCGAAGCCTTGATCGAAGGCCCTAAACACGTCCATGAGCTGATGGCTTTGCTCGAAGTCGAGCAGAGCCTGCTCTCGCATCACTTGCGGGTGCTGCGGGAAATCGGTTTGTTGGCTGCCACCCGTGACGGCAAAGCTGTGCTCTATCATCTGGCACCTGGGGTTAGCTGCGACGGTACGGGCAAGGCGATTGATCTCGGTTGCTGCCAACTGTCGTTTGCGCGCGCGACAATCGGATCGAGGCGATCCCGTGAAGATGAGCGTTGAACTTGCCCTCCAGCGCGCGCAGGAACGGCCCGCAGCCGCTTGGACCTCTTGGCTTGGGGGAATCGTCTGGCTCGCCGCGCTGGTCGTCGCGGGGTGCGGTCAGGGTGTCCAGCCTGAGGCGCCGCGCAAGTTGGTGATTACCGGCTCGAGCACGGTGGCACCGCTGATCGCGGAAATCGCCAAGCAGTTCGAGGCGCAACACCCCGGGGTGCGGATCGACGTGCAAACCGGCGGTTCCTCCCGCGGGGTGGCGGATGTGCGGAAAGGGCTGGCGGACATCGGCATGGTGTCGCGCGATGCGGGCGCAAACGAAGCAGACCTGCACTGGTTTGCCCTGGCGCGCGACGGCGTGGCCATGATCGTCCACCGCGACAACCCGGTGAACGCTCTGACGGACGCCCAGGTCCAAGCGATTTATCGCGACGAGGTCAACAACTGGCAGCAGGTCGGGGGCAAGGATGCGCCGATCGTGGTGGTCAACAAGGCCGCTGGACGCTCGACGCTCGAGCTGTTTCTGCAACATTTTGGGCTGAAAGATCGCGAGGTTGTCGCGGACGTGGTGATCGGCGACAACCAGCAAGGGATCAAGACGGTGGCGGCCAGTCGAGATGCCATCGGCTATGTGTCGATCGGGTCGGGCGTGGTGGCGGTGGAGCAAGGCACGCCGATCCGGCTGCTCGCAGCCGGTGAGGTGGAAGCTGCGCTCGCCAATGTCAAGAACGGAACTTTCCCCCTGATCCGGACGCTCCATCTGGTCACTGCCCAGCCGCCGGAAGGGGTAGTGCGCGACTTCATCCAGTACTGTCAATCCCCAGCCGTCCACGGATTGATCGGAGTGCAAGGGTTTGTTCCGCTGGCCGGTTGATCGTTGGCTGTTTTTCGCCCTGCGGGTCTTGGCCGCGGTGGTCAGCAGTGTGGTGCTTTTGCTCTTCGCGTTCCTCATCCGCGAAGCGTGGCCAGCGTTCGCCGCGATCGGACCCGGACGCTTGCTCAGCGACGCGGCCTGGCACCCTGCACCCGCGGCCGAAGACGGCCTTTTCAACCTGCTGCCCATGTTGTGGGGATCCCTGGCGGTGACGGTTGGCGCCTGGTTAGTGGCGGCTCCGCTGGGCACGTTGTCCGCGATCTGGTGCCACTTTGCCGCACCGCCCTGGCTCGCCCGCGGGTTTCGGGCGGTAGTCGAGCTTTTGGGCGGGATCCCATCGGTGGTTTATGGCTTATGGGGTCTGGTGGTTCTGGTGCCGCTGATCGCGCGCTTCGAGCCCCCTGGACCGAGCTTGCTGGCGGGGACTCTGGTGCTCGCTCTGATGATCTTGCCGACGATTGCCTTGACCGCGGATGCCGCGCTCGCGAGCGTTCCCCAGGAGCATTTGCAAGCAGCAGCAGCCCTCGGTCTGTCGCGCTGGGGGACGCTGTGTTGTGCGGTTCTGCCCGCGGCCTGGCCAGGGTTTGGGGTCGGCTGGCTGCTCGCTTACGGGCGGGCGATCGGCGAGACCATGGCCATCCTCATGGTGTGCGGCAACGTGGTCCAAACCCCGCACGGATTCTTCGCCCCGATCCGCACCCTGACCGCCAACATCGCGCTGGAAATGGCCTACGCCCTCGGCGATCACCGGGCCGCCTTGTTTGCGAGCGGCTTGGTGCTCCTGCTGGCGGTGGTCATCCTGGTCGCGCTGGCCCACGCCTCGCGTTGGGGGCGAGCCGATGTCTGATGCGCGGGTGACGGCTTGCAGCGAGCCCGGCGCGCGAACTGTCCCCAGGCCGGCGGCAGCTCGCGCAGAGGGCGAGTGGAGCGCCGTCAGGAGTTCGCCAGCTGAGGTGATGGTGCCGCGGGCGCCCGGCCCGATCCTGCCCGATGCGCGGGTGACGGCTTGCAGCGAGCCCGGCGCGCGAGCTGCTGTCGGCCGCAGCGCGCGCTGGCGTGAGCGCGGGCTGGGCGTGGCTTTGTGGACTGCGGTGGGGCTCTTGGCCGCGGTCTTCTGCTGGCTGCTCGGCGACCTCGTCGCCCGCGGATATGGCCAGCTGGGTTGGACTTTTCTCACGGAAATGCCCCGGGAAGCTGGGCGCGCCGGGGGCATCGCGTCGATTCTGGTGGCGACCGCGCTGTTGCTTGCGGTTTGCCTCGGGGTCGCGCTGCCGCTCGGCCTGGGAACCGCGGTGTTGCTCGCGGAGTGCGCGCACAGCCGCGGGGCGGCGAACCGCAACTTCTTTCCTGGCAGCGACCGCTTTGCGCGGTGGGTGCGCCACAGCCTCGACGTCCTGGCTGGGGTGCCGTCGGTGGTTTTCGGCCTGTTCGGCAATGCTTTTTTCTGCGTCTACCTTGGCCTCGGTTACTCGCTGCTCGCCGGCGGCTTGACCCTGGCGTTGATGGTGCTGCCTTTTTTTACCCGCACCGCCGAAGCCAGCTTGCGTGCGGTCCCCGCGGCTTACCGCTTGGGCGCTGCGGCTTTGGGGCTGCCGCGCTTCTCGGCCCTCGTCCGGGTGGAGCTGCCGGTTGCAGTGCCGGGCCTGTTGGCGGGCTTGGTGCTCAGCTTGGGCCGGGCGCTGGCGGAAACCGCGGCTTTGCTGTTCACCAGCGGCTACGTCGACCGGCTACCGACGTCTTTGCTGGATTCTGGCCGGGCGCTCTCGATCCACATTTATGACCTCGCCATGAACGTTCCTGGGGGTGAGACTCAGGCGTATGCCACTGCCCTGGTGCTGGTCTTTCTGCTGCTGGTGGTTCACGTGTTCGCGCGGTTGGCCGAAGTTGCGCTCACCCGGAGGACCCCATGAGCTCGCACGCTCCCGCGTGGCTGGCGGCCGAGCCCGCGCTCGACTTGCCGTCTGCTGGCAGCACCGTGATCGCAGCCACAGGGCTGTCCCTCGGCTACGGCACCAAGACCGTTTTGACCGGCGTGGATCTGAGCGTGACCCGGGGAAAAATCACCGCCCTGATCGGGCCGTCAGGTTGTGGCAAGACCAGTTTTTTGAGCTGCCTCAATCGGTTGACCGATTTGATCCCTGGCGGTTGGGTCAAAGGCCAGCTCGTGGTTTTGGGGGAAGACGTGCTGGCGCCAGCGCTCGACGTCGTCGCTTTGCGCCGCCGGATCGGCATGATTTTCCAGAAGCCCAACCCGTTTCCGCTGTCGATTGCGCAAAACGTGCTCTGGCCTTTGCGCGAGCACGGCGTGCATCGGGCCGAGCGCGAGCGAATCCTGGTCGAGGTGCTGCAAGACGTGGGTCTGTGGGATGAGGTCAAGGATCGCTTAAAGACCTCGGCGCTCGCCCTTTCCGTTTGCCATCAACAGAGACTGTGAATCGCCCGGGCGATCGCGCTCGCTCCACAAGTTATCATTTTCGAAGAACCCACGAGCGCCCTCGACCCGCTGTCGAGCGCGGTCATCGAAGACCTGATCGTGGGCTTACGCGGACGCTACACGACCGTCATCGTCACCCACAACCTGGCGCAGGCGCGGCGGATCGGTGATTTTGTGGCGGTCTTTTGGGTGCAAGATGGCGTCGGCCGGCTGATCGAAGCGGGTCCTGCCGCGCAAATTCTCACCCACCCGCAAAACGAACTCACCCGCGCTTACGTCTCAGGAGCGCGCGGGTGAGATGAAGCGGCTATCGATTTGGGCCAGGTGAGGGCAGCCCACCAGGGCGGCCGCGGTCGCGATCTCTCTGCGCAAGAGCTCCAGGACCTGACGAACCCCAGCTTCCCCATCCGCCGCCAGCCCCCAGACGTAAGGTCGGCCAATGAGCACGGCGCGCGCGCCCAGGGCCATGGCCTTGACCACGTCTGTACCGCGCCGAATTCCCCCATCGAGGAGCACCGGGATGGACCCGAGGCCTTGGCGCAAGCGGCCTTGCGC
>CAZCOV010000091.1:0-10169 GCA_964499975.1 uncultured Thermoanaerobaculia bacterium | reverse complement strand
CTGCCACTTCGGCCAAAGCGTCGAGCGTGGCTGGGACGCCGTCGAGCTGGCGGCCACCGTGGTTCGAGACGATGATCGCATCGACTCCATGCGCCACCGCCAGGCGCGCGTCTTCTGCGGTGAGGATACCTTTGAGCACCAGGGGCAGCGGGCTCAACGAACGCAACCAGGCGAGGTCCTGCCAAGTCAAGGTGGGGTCGAAGAGCTGAGCGAACAAGGCGTTCACCACCGATTCTGGCTGACCGTCAGGGGGATTTTCGAACGCGACAAAGTCGAGCATGTCGAGCGGCATGGCCGCTGGCGGGAGACGGAAGGGATGGCGCAAGTCTTTCTCTCGCCGGCCGAGGATCGGCACATCGACGGTCAAACACAGCGCTTGGAAGCCGTGCTCGACCGCCCGCGCGACCACGGCGCGGACAATGCCGCGATCTTTGGCGCAGTAGAGCTGAAACCAGCGCGGGCCAGGAGCTGCTTGTGCCACGTCGGCCATGCGGCGGGAAGCCAGGGTACTCAAGGTGAAAATCGTTCCCGCCGCCGCCGCTGCCCGCGCGGTCGCGACTTCGCCTTCGGGATGCGCCAAGACCTGGAAGGCAGTGGGGGCGAGCAGCACCGGCAGTTTTAAAGGGACCCCCAGGAGTTCGAGACCGAGATCGACCGCTGAAACATCGACCAGTACCCGCGGCCGCAGCCTGAAGCGGGCAAACGCCCGCCGATTTTCCCCCAAGGTGATCTCGTCGTCCGCCCCGCCCGCGATGTAGTCGAAGGCCGGTTGCGGCAGTCGGGCCTGGGCCAAGGCAGCAAAGTCCAGCAAATTGAGCGGCGGGTTGGACATCAAGCTTCCGTCCCGGTGCGCAGCTGCAGCGCGCTTGCGGGCAGCACGATCATGAACCGGGTTCCGACTCCTACCCGGCTGACCACGGAGAGCTTGCCGGCGTGCAGCTCGACGATCCGGCGTGCGATCACTAGGCCCAAACCACTGCCCCCGAGGGAGCGGCCCGCACGTCCTTGCTGGAACGAGTCGAAGAGCTGCTCGAGCTCTTCCTCGGGAATGCCCATGCCCTGATCTTCGATCGCAATCTCGACTTCGCCTTGCACCGTGCTGCGACCGCGGACCGCGATCCGACTTCCCGCGGGCGAGAACTTGACGGCATTGAGCAGCAAATTGGTGACCGCCTGGCTGATCCGCTGCGGATCCGCACAGATCATCAGCCCCGCAGGCGCTTCGATGGTGAGCGTAATGTTCTTCTCTTCGGCGGCCAGCCGGGCGGCTGGGATGTAGTCGGCGAGCAAGTGCGCCACTTCGACCTCGACCTTGTTGACCGTGATCTTGCCCGACTCGATCGCTTTGACGTCGAGCAGCTCACTGAGCAACTGGCTCAAGCCGCGGGCTGCCTCGTAGATCAGTTCGAGGTTGCGTTGCAAGGTCGCTTCCGTGAGCTGACCTTGGCGCAGCTTCATCAGCTCGACCGTGCCCTGGATCACGGTCAGCGGCCCGCGGATGTCGTGGGCGGCGATTCCCAGCAACTCATCTTTGGCTTGGGATAGCTGGTTGATCTGCTCAGCTTGCCGGCGGATTTCGGTGGTCCGCTCGAGCACCCGGGCTTCCAGGTTGCGGTTCATCCGCGCCAGCCGTTCCTGGGCTTGGTCGAGTTCCGCGTTAGTTTGCCGCAAGTCCATGATCCGCGCGACGTTTTCCAGCACCGCAGACACATGATTGGCGGCAATGCCGATCAGATTGAGGTCGCGCTGGGTGAACGGGGGCAAGCCCAGACGGTCGACATACAGCACCGCGAGCGGCTTGCCGTCACAGCGGATCGGGGTGGCAATGGCGGTCTGGATCCCGGAAATGCGGGCGCTTTCGGAGAGGGAGAAGCGCGTGTCCTCGGCCAAGGCGCTCGACAAGATCGCGCTGTCGGAGTTGGCTGCCTCTGCCGCAAACGTGGAACTCGGACGACGTCCGGCAGTGGGGGTATCAGGGTCCTGCCAGCCGCCCTTGCCCGTTGGCCGCAAAACAAAGACGCGGGCCTTGGGGAAAGCCGCTTGCAGGACTTCGCTCACCTTGCGCAGCACCTCTTCCACCTCATCCACTGCCCGCAACACTTCGAAAAGGTCGCGGAGGAGCAGGAGGCGCGCGTCCTCATCGAGCGCATGGGCGGACTGGTCGCGCAGGGAGTCGAGCTGCACCACCACCTTTTCCGTAGGCAAAGCCGCCCAGCTTTCATGCGCCTGGCGTGCTGCTTCCGTGGGGGTTGGTCTCGGCTGATCGCGCATCGCAGAGACCACGATCTTCGCGTCCGCGATCGCGATCTGATCCCCCGCCCGGAGCAGCGATTCCGTCACCCGGACGCCGTTTAGCCGGGTGCCGTTGCGGCTGCCGAGGTCGCGGATGCAGATCCCCTGTGCGCAGGCGACAATCTCTGCGTGGTTGGACGACGTGGCAGGGTGGTTGATCTGGATATCCGCCCCAGCGCGCCGCCCAATGGTCAGCCGCTTCCCCGCCCAGACAATCCGCTGAGCTGTCTGTTGATCCGCGTAGACCGTAAATTCCATACAGGGCCTGTGCCTGGCCATCCGCAGGCAGAATAAAACGGTGCTAGTGAGCTTGGCCCGGCAGCAAAGCGGGGGTGCCGGCAAGGCAAAGACAAAATCAAGACGAACCAGACGAACGCCAAAACACCAATTTAATCAACACACTTAATCGACACTTCTTCTGTCAGAGGCTCGAATCACCAGCCGATTCGACGACCGGCCAGAAATTCTATCAGAAGTTCGGCGCTTCTACATACCGTTATCTGTCAACTTGACAAAAAAATGTGCATTTATCAACAACACAAACCTCCAGCCTCCAGAGCGCCTTGGGTCAACCAGGATCGTATCATCTACCGCTGAAGAGGTCTGGCTGTCCGCAACCGCTGCGATCGACGTGTTCCACGGCTTCTTTGATAATCTCCCGGGCCACGGACGACCGCAACCGCGCGCCTACCTCGATGCACGAAGAGCAAAAACCAAAAAGCACAGAGACGGAAAATCTCGCCAACACCGAGATCCGACCTGCGCCTGGGGCGGGGCGATGCGCACTGGAATTCGATCGCGGGACGCTTTTGCTGCGCCCCGGGGAGGGTGGCGCGCAACCCGCGGCTGAGCTGCCCGCGGCTGAGCTGCCCGCGGCTGAGCTGCCCGCGGCTGAGCTGCCCGCGGTGGAGCTGCCGGGCGTGAGTTTCGATCGGCGGGTCGGGGCCTGGCGAGCTCCAGCCTGGCGCTACCGCCAGATCCTGACCGCGCTCGTCCGCGCTGGGGTGACCATCGACAATGCTGCTCGCGGTTTTGGCGAACTACCCCTCGAACTCCAGCTCGCCCGCCAACCCTTTCCTTACCAGAGTGAAGCCGTCGCAGCTTGGTTTCAGGGCGGCAGGCGCGGGGTGGTGGTCTTGCCCACGGGTGCGGGCAAGACCTATGTGGCGCAGCTGATCGCTGCACGGCTTAAGCTGAGCGCCTTAGTGATCACCCCCACGCTGGACCTGATGCAGCAGTGGTACAGCGTCTTGGCCGCGGGTTTTGACTGCGCGGTGGGCTTGGTGGGCGGGGGTCACCATGACGTGCGGCCGCTCACCGTCACGACCTATGACTCGGCCTACTTGCACATGGAACGGCTGGGCAATCGCTTTGGCTTGATCGTCTTTGACGAGTGCCACCACTTACCCAGCCCCGCCTATGCGGCTGCGGCCGAACTCGCGATCGCACCTTTTCGGCTCGGCTTGACCGCGACTCCCGAGCGCGAGGACGGCGAGCGGCTGGAGCGCCTGATCGGCCCGATCGTCTACCGCCGCGAGGTTCACGACCTCGCGGGCGCGTACTTGGCGGAATATGAAACCGTCGCGCTCCGCGTCCAGCTGTCCGCCGAAGAGCGCCAGACCTACGAGCAAGAGCGGCAGATCTACCGCGACTTTGTGACCCGCTCAGGGCTTCGCTTCGGGACCCGCCAAGCCTGGTCGCGCTTCTTGTGGCTGACTTCCAGCAGCGAGGAGGGACGGCGTGCCTTGCTCGCTTACCGTAGCCAAAAGCAGATCGCCCAGGCGTCAGGCGCCAAGCTCCGCCTGCTCGAACGGCTGCTCCTCCGCCACTGCCACGATCGGGTTTTGATCTTCACCAGTGACAATGCCACGGTCTACCGGATCTCGCGCCAGTTCTTGATCCCTGCGATCACCCATCAGACGCGGATCCAGGAGCGCCACACTTTTTTGGAGCGCTTCAACCGCGGGGATCTTCCCTTTCTCGTGACCTCACGGGTGCTCAACGAAGGAGTGGACGTCCCGGCTGCCAACATCGGGATTGTGCTGTCGGGGAGCGGCAGCGTGCGCGAGCACGTGCAGCGCCTGGGACGGATCTTGCGCCGGCAAGAAGGCAAACAAGCCGTGCTCTACGAGGTCGTGACCGAGGACACTGCCGAAGAGTTCGTGAGCTCCCGTCGCCGGCAACACCATGCCTACCGAGAAGCTCCGACCGCGCCGTCATGCTGACCACGGACTTGCTCTGGGCCCGGCGCTGGCGCGGCGAAATCCGTCCGCACTACATCGACAGCGAGGCCCAAGAACACCGCAACCTAGCGGCTGAGATGATCGCGCTTTATGCCGACCACGTCGGCTGCACCCGCCAAGAGCTGCAGCAAGAGCTGGCGGAGCTGCTCGGCAGCGGGACCGCGTTCTTGTTCCACCGCGGTCTGGCCAAGCTGCTGCTCGATCGTTGCACCTTCAGCACGCAGTCCCCAGTGCCTCCGGAGCAACTGCGCGCAGAGATTTTTGCCGCAGCCGCTGCCGGCTATCGCCAACTCGCGCTCGGGACGACCGCGCTGGCGCGCGAACCCGTGCTCGCCCCGACGGCGTCCCGGTTGGGCCTGACCCACGGCGACCTCGAACGCTACCTCTACGCCGACCTCGACCAGGAACAGATCCTCGAAGCTTTCGCGCCGTGCTCCCCGCACTGGCTGCTACGCCGCTACAACGTGGCCCTAGCCCAGGGCATCCTGCTGCGGGCCACCGCCCTGACCGTGCGCGTCCGCGGGGAGACGCCGGCCCGCTACCGCGAGCTCTTCCGCCGCATCAAGTTCTGCCAGCTGCTCCATCAAGTCGCGGGCAATGCCGACGAAGGCTACGAGATCGTGCTCGACGGTCCGCTCTCCCTTTTTCAGTCAAGCCAAAAATATGGGCTCTCGATGGCGAGCTTTCTGCCCACCTTGCTCCATTTCGCGGACTGGTCCTTGAGCGCAGCGGTGCGGTGGGGCAGGAGCCGCCAGACCACCCGCTTCGAGCTATCCCCCGCGCAAGGGCTCAAACCCTACGGACGTCTGACCGGCCAGTGGCAACCCGCGGAGCTGTCCTTCTTGCCAGCGCAGTTTGCGCTGCTGGGCTCCGAGTGGCAGATCTCGACGGACGGCGAACTGATCGAACTCGGCGGTCAGGGCGTGCTGATCCCCGACTTTGTTTTCGTCCACCCCGGCGGGGTTCGGGTCGTGATGGAAGTCCTCGGTTTTTGGCGACGCGGCAGCGTGAACTCACGCTTGCGTTTGCTCCGTCAGCACGGTCCTCCCAACTTGCTGCTCGCGGTGTCCAAAGCGCTGGCGGCGGACCAGGACCTGGACCTTCCCGGTGAGGTCTATGTGTTTCGCGCTCACCCGATCGCCCGCCAAGTCCTCGCCGCGCTCGAGCGCTTGCGCGGTCGCAGCTAGCCAGAAACGCGAGCCAGGCAGCGTGGGGCAGCGCAGCTTACAATTCGACCCAGCACAGCTATACTAGGGCCGCCACGAGAAGGGGGGCGGCAACGCGCGTTTTGCGTCGAGGACAAGCTTAAAACCTCGAACTTCAGGACAAAGCAGGAGTCGCAGATGGCGGTGACCATAGAAAAAATCGTGAATCTGGTCGCAGTGCAGCTCGGAACCCGGGGAGTCAAGCCGGAAGATCGACTGTTTGAGGAGCTGGGCGCCCAGTCAGCCGACGTCGTCAATTTGATCTCCACCCTCGAAGAGCAGTACGACATCGAGATCGACGAAGAAGAAATCGCCCAAATCAAGACCGTCGCTGATCTGTTTACGGTGGTCCAGCGCCTGACTTGAAGGCTCGTCCTGGCGGAGATGGTCATGGCCCCTGATGTCTCGAATCTCGTCGAGTTGATCCGGGTTCGTGCGCGCGAACCCGAGCGGATCGCGTACACCTTTGACGGCGAGCCGCGGACGTTTGGCGCGATGTGGCAGGACCTCAACCGCTGCGCTGCCTGGTTGCTCGACTCTGGGCTGAAGCGGCACGAGTGTGTGCTCATGGTTTTGCCCAACGGCCATGAGTTTTTCACCGGATTTTATGGCGCACAGCGGGCGGGTGGCATTGCCGTGCCGATTTTTCCCGGCTCAGGCCCCGGCCGGATCCGCGATCTGGCTGCCCTGTGCAACGCCCAGACGATCCTCGTGCCGTCGTCGACCCCTGCCGCGCAAGTCGAACAGCTGGCGCGGATGTGCGGCCGCCGGGTGGTGACCATCGAAGCCGCGCAAGCACCGTTTGCCGACCACGATTTTCCGGCCATCGATCCTGACGACCTCTCGTACTTGCAGTACACCTCGGGCAGTACCGGTTTGCCCAAAGGCGTGGAACTGACCCACCGCAACTTGTTGACCAATGTCTTGCAGCTCATCGCGGGCATGCAGATCACCGAGCAGGAGATCTTCGTCAGCTGGTTGCCGGTTTACCACGACATGGGCTTGATCCTCAAAACCTTGGTGCCGTTTTACCTCGGCACCCGCTTGATCTTGCTGCCGACCAGCTTAAAAGACGTCCACACCTGGCTCGCGGCCGTGGAGCAGCACCGCGCCACTTACACCGCGGCCCCGGACTTCGCTTATCGGGTTTGTTTGCGCTACATCAAGGACCCCAGCCGCTACGATTTGCGCAGCTTGCGCGTGGCGCTCAATGCGGCCGAACCCGTGCGCGCGCAAACGGTGCGCGAGTTTGAGCAGGCTTTCGGCCTGAAGGACGTGATGATGCCGGCTTACGGCCTGGCCGAAGCCACGGTTGGGGTCAGCATGTGGGGACCCAGCGCTCCGATCAAGGTCGATGCCCGGGGCTTTGTGTCGGTGGGCCGTCCCTTTCCCCACATCCAGATCAAAATCCTGCGCGACGAGCAGGAAGTCGGCGCGGGGGAAATCGGCGAAATCCTGATCCAGAGTCCGGCCAACACCCGCGGCTACTTCCAGAACCCAGAAGCCACCGCCAACTTGCACTGGCACGACGGCTTCATCCGCACCGGTGATCTCGGGTACCTCGATGCCGAAGGCTTCCTCTACATCGTGGGCCGCCAGAAAAACATCATCATCCACGGCGGCCAGAACTTGTCGCCGCGCGAGATCGAAGAAGCGGTCGACGTCTTGCCCTTCATCCGCTTCAGTGCGGCTTTGGGCATCGACCGCGGCCGCACCGAAGGCGAACAGGCCTATGTTTTTGCCGAGCTGCGTCCGGAGGACCCGCGCCCCGACGAATTGCCGGAGTTGGCAGCTGAAATCGTGGCCAGCGTGTTCCAGCGCATCGGAATCCGTCCGGGTCGGGTCTACTTGCTGCGCCCCAAGGCCATCCCTTTGACCTACAACGGCAAGACCCAGCACACGCTGCTCAAACAACAATACCTGGACGGTGAGCTACGCTCGCAGGGACTGATCCTTTACCCGGAGTTTTGAAGCCGAGCCTTGCCGCCAAACTTAACTCAAACTACTTTGTTGGCGAGCACCAACCCCGCTGCGATGCCTGACTCGCTGCCCACTCTCGACGTGGTGATTCCCGCTTGGAACGAAGAGGCATCTTTGCCTTTGGTCCTGGGGCAGCTGCCGCGGACCTGGGTGCGGCGCGTGGTGGTCGCCGACAACAACTCTCGCGACAAAACCGCAGAAGTCGCACGCGCTCTAGGTGCGGTCGTGGTTTCAGCGCAAAGGCAAGGCTATGGCAGCGCTTGTCTCGCTGGGCTCGAATACTTGCGCCACCACGATCCACCGCAAATCGTGGTCTTCATCGACGCGGACTACTCCGACCACCCCGACGAATTGCCGCAGCTGGTTTCACCCATCCTCGACTCGGGGTTAGACTTGGTCATTGGCTCACGCATCCTCGGCCAGCGGGAAGCCGGTGCCTTGTTGCCGCAAGCGCGCGCTGGAAACCTGGTCGCCTGCACGTTGATCCGCCTGCTTTACCGCCATCGCTACACCGACCTCGGCCCTTTCCGCGCGATCCGCTGGGGCGCGCTCGAACGCTTGCGCATGAGCGACCCTGACTTCGGCTGGACCGCGGAAATGCAAGTCAAAGCCTTGCGCTTGGGTTTGCGGGTGGGCGAAGTGCCGGTCAGTTATAGGCGGCGGGTGGGGATCTCGAAGATTACGGGCACGCTGGCCGGGACCCTGCGCGCTGGCTACAAGATCCTATGGATGGTCTGGCACTATAGCCGAAAGGAACTGGCATGAGCTCGGGAGAGAACCAAGATGCGCAACGCGTCACCGTCGAGCTGGAGGTGCGCTACGCTGAAACCGACCAAATGGGTCTCGTCCACCATTCGGTCTGCGCCATTTGGTTCGAAGTTGCGCGCACCCGGTTGTGTCGGTTGACCGGCTTTCACTACGCTGACATCGAAAAGCTGGGCTATTTCCTGGTGGTGACGCAACTCGAAGTCCGCTACCTCCACGGCGCCCGCTACGGTGATACCGTGACGGTCACCTGCTGGCTCGCTGACTTGAAGAGCCGGGTCTTGCGCTTTGCTTACGAAGTCCACCGGGGCGAACAACTGCTCGCGAGCGGCGCCACCGAACATCTTTGGCTCGACCGCGCCACCGGCCGCCCGTGTCGCATGCCCGCGGTCTTGCGAGAGCCGTTCTTGCGCGCTGCGGGGAAACTCTGACAGGAGAAACCGAAGGTGAGGTCGACATGATGGCAGCAAACTGGTTGGCAAGTGGTGCGTGGATCTGTGCCTTGGCGATCGTCATGGGTGCTTTTGGCGCGCACGGTCTCAAAGCGCGGCTCGACCCCGCGGCGCTCGCGTTGTGGGAAACCGCAGCGCGCTATCTCATGTATGGCGGTTTGGGATTGCTCCTCTTGGGGATCAGGGCCAGCCAGTACGCCGCGCCCCCGACCCGGGTTTTCACCTTTGCCGGGACGTGTCTTCTGCTCGGGAGCCTGTTGTTTTCGGGCACGGTTGCGGCGCTGGCCCTCGGTGGTCCACGCTGGCTGGGAGCCGTCACCCCGCTCGGGGGCTTGCTCTTGATCGCGGGTTTTGTGCTCTTCGGGGTGACCGCCTGGAGCGCTCGCTGAGTCGGCCAGAGCTAGCGAAACTTGACGCCGATCTGCTAGATTCCTGCTGGCCTAACGCAAGGCAAGGCAACAGGAGAATAAATCTCGGAGAGTGCGGCGGCGATGCGACGATTTTTGGAGTTCTTGCTGACCGGACTGCTCTTGGCCAGCCCGATCCTCGCTCAGGCCCCCCGGTGCTGAGCCTGGTAGACCAGGATATCGATTCACGAACCGGCTTGGTGAAAACCAGCCGCGACGCCTCAGGTGTGGCCACGGGCCTAAATTACGACTCGCAGGGTCGCTTGCTCAGCGAGCAGCCGCCCGGGAGCGCGTGGACACTTTACGACTACTCCTTTCCCACCGTCAGCCAGCCGAACAAGGCCCTCCAGCTGACCGTCCAGCAATGCCCCAACGGACAGACGAGCTGCACCTCGCCTCTGGGCTGGCGTCAGACCACGTTCGATGGGTTGGCGAGAAAAACCGAGCAGAAAGTCGAGTATCCGGGGATCGGTTCGAACGAGATCGTGCGGGACAGCAAGGTGTGGACGTACAACGCGCTGGGCTGGCCGCTGAGCGAGTCGGCGTGGGGTCTGCCGAGCAAGCAGACGCTCTACCAGAACTATGACCGGTTCGGCCGGGTGGGTCGGATCCAGCCTCCCGGCAGCAATCCCGCGACCGAGTTCAGCTACCTGGGCGACCGCGTGGTCACGAAGCGGCAAGAGGTGGCCACCGGGGCAGGCGGCGAGCTGACGTCGGTTTACACCAGCGAGTTGCAAGACGCGTTCGGCCGTCTGGTGGTGGTGTGTGAAGGGCAGAACCGGGTATGGAACGGCAGCTGCGTCGGCTCGGGTTTCATGGAGACCC
>CAZCOV010000090.1:0-18617 GCA_964499975.1 uncultured Thermoanaerobaculia bacterium | reverse complement strand
GCGGTGCGCGTTTTCTGAGACAAGGAGACGGAAAAGGCTGCTCACTTCTCGCGCATGCGCCTTGATTCCTTGGAAACATCCATCGGGACATCAATCAACTGGCACCTAGTGGGGCTGGCAGCTAGAGGGGGGAAGACAGAAATCGGCTGGCACCTTGCTAGTGGCGGCAACTAGTGGGGTACCTCATAAGCACCACCCGAACAGAGTCGGGTGGCACCTGATGTGGACCCTAAAGGGTCTCTGACAGGCGCATTGCAGGGTGGTGGCTGAGCAACTCGAGCCAGCGCTGGTAATCGGCGACCATGTGTTCGATAGTGGAGCGGTCGAAGAGGTCAGTGTCGTAAATCAGTGTGCCTTTGAGACTGTCGCCATGGGTGAGCCACAACGCAAGGTCCTGGTCGGTAGCACCGCGGTCGATCGTCTGAACACCGGCAAACCGGAGGTTACGATCTCCCTCTTCGACGTTGCCCAGGGTCTGACGCGGAGCATTGAGGAAGGTGAACATCGCCTGAAAGGGCGAACGATCGAAAGCAAAGTCGGCAGGTGGGAAGTTGGCCAAGGCCAGCATGAAGGGTAGCTCCTGGTGGCTGAACGCGCCGAGCACGGTCTCGCGCACTCGCGCCAGGAATTCCTCTAGCGTGGGATCTCCCGCCAGGCTGGTGCGCAGCAGCAGCATGTTGGCGAAACAGCCACAAAGTTTCTCGGTTTGTACCCGGAATCGGTTGGCAGCAGGACTCCCGACTAAAATGTCGGTTTGACCCGAATGTTGCGCCAGTAGTAGCTGGTAACCCGCCAGGCTGACCATGAACAAGCTGGCATCTGCCGCACGGCTGCACTGCTCAAGTGCCGACGTCAACGCCGGAGATAGCGCAAAACTCAACCAGGCCCCGCGGAAGCGCGGTACTGCCGGACGCGCGCGGTCGGTGCGCAAGTGCAGCTGGGGAATCCCGCCCTGGAGTTTTTCGCCCCAGTACGCAAGCAGCCGCGCCAGCACTTGGTCTTGCAACCGTTCCCGCTCCCACTGTGCATAGTCCCCGTACTGGACTGACAGCGCGGGCAGCTGCGGCGTTTTCCGCGCAGCAAAAGCCTGGTAGCAAGCTGCAAGCTCAGGGAAGAAGATTCCAGCCAAAGACCAGTGATCGTTGAGAATGTGATGCATCGACAGCAGCAAGCTGGCCACCTCCGGCTCTTCACGCACCAGCAACAGCCGCCACACCGGCGCTTGCCCCAAATCGAAGCTCAGCTTCGACCGCTGGAGCAGGATCCGTTGCGCTTCTGCCTCGCGGTGCATGGTGAGGAGGCCGGTGAGGTCTACTTGTGGCAACAGAACCGCGATTTCCGCCACAACCTCCTGGTAGGTCTGACCTTGGTCGTCAACCCCGAAGCGGGTGCGCAGGATCTCGTGTCGCGCGATCATCGCGCTGAGGCTCTGGGCAAGCGCCCGCAAGTCGAGCGGCCCACAGAGTTGTAGCCGGTGATTCGACCGGTAGACGCTGACCTCAGCCTGCTCCTGCTGTTCGATCATCCAAAAGGCTTCTTGCATGAACGACAGGGGGGCACGCCGGCGATCCGCCCGCCGCGGGATCGCGCGTTCGCCTAGGCCGTGATCGAGCGCACGCCGCAGCCTTTCCGCGCGCCAGCCGCGCTGCGCCGTGCCTAGCTGGGAGAGCCGCACCGCCAGCGCGGACGGCAGGAACGCCAAGACGTCGTCGATCGTTCCCAACCCCCCGGTCGCACCATCTGGGTTCAGGTCAGCTAGCTGGGCGCGGGCGTCGTCTTCGCCCAGAGTCTCCACCTGTTGCAACAGCTTGGCTTCCACCTGCCAAGCCAGTTCGACCAAGGTCTGCGCTTCGAACAACGTCCGTACTTCGAGGTCGATCCCGAGGAATTCCTCGACCCGGTAAACCACCCGGATCGCATCTAAAGAATGTCCGCCCAGGTCGAAGAAGCGATCGTTGCGGCTGATCCTCGCGACCCCTAAGATCTCACTCCAGATCGTCGCCAAGAGTTGTTCGAGATCTGTCGCCGGAGCAACAAAATGTATATTTATTGCATTTGTTGCAGGCTCCACGTCGGTGGGTGTTGGCAAGGCTATGCGATCGACCTTACCGCTCGCGGTCAGAGGCAAGCGTTCGAGCCAAACCCACGTCGCTGGCAGCATGTACTCTGGCAAGTGCTCCTTGAGGTAGGACCGCAGCACGCTGCTTGGGGGTTTCTCCTGGGAAAACGCACTCGACGCTTCGAGGTAAGCGACGAGGCGCAGCTGCGACGGCGAAGACTCCCGCGCCACTACCGCCGCCCCGGAGACCGCAGGATGGAGCAGCAAGACGGCCTCGATCTCGCCCAGCTCCACCCGATTGCCCAGGACCTTGACTTGCTGGTCACCCCGGCCGATGAACTCAAGAGACCCGTTGGCGTGCCAGCGCACGATGTCTCCTGTGGCGTAAGCCCGCGCGCCAGGGCTTGCGGCAGCAGGATCGGGGATAAACTTTTCGGCCGTTACGGCTGGGCGGTGCAGGTAGCCGCGTGCCAGGTCTTCGCTGCCGATGAACAGCTCGCCCGCGAACCCGATCGGCAGCAGGCAGAGGTCACGGTCGCGGACTTGCAGGCGTGCGTCCACGATCGGACGACCGATCAGCACCGCTTCCTGCCCAGCAGCATCTGCTGCAAACCCAGCCGCTGCGTTTTGGGGTTCGCTCACCTGATAGGTTTTGATCATCGTGCATTCGCTCGGACCGTACTGATTGACCACCTGCACCTGCGGCCCCCAGACGGCAACAACCTGTGCTACGTCGGTCGGAAGCAACCGCTCTCCCGAGAGCAGCAGCCGCTGCAAGGAGAGCCCGCGGACCGTACTCGCACCGGTGAGGATCGTCCGCAGGAACGACGGCACCATGGCGAGAATCCCGACGATGCGCTCAGCCCCGAGCAAGGCGTGCAGCGCTGCCGGGTCGAGGCGCAGTTCACTGGCAACTAGGACCACGGTCGCACCGCGCGAAAGCGGCCCGAAGATCTCACGCACCGAAGCGTCAAAGCCCAAGGGCGCGAGTTGAACCACGCGGTCCCCCGGTGCTAGCGGGCAGACCGCCTGCAAGTAACGAAGGAACGAGACCGCGCCCCGGTGTCGTCCCATCACCCCTTTGGGCTGACCCGTGGTCCCCGAGGTATAGACGACATAGGCCAAATTCTCCGGACAAGTCACGGAAGCAAGGGGCGCATTCTGCGGTGCGATCGCCCATCCATCCGCCTCCAGCACGAGCGTCGGCACTCCGCCGAGCGCGGGAGGGTCGAGATCCTGGATCACCACCTGGACCTCGCTATCTGTGGCCATGAACTCACGGCGCAAAGTCGGCAGCTTGGGATCGAGAGGTACATAGGTGCCACCCGTTTGCAGGACGGCCAAAAGCGCAAGCGGTGCCCCCAGTGAAGGCGACAAGCTGATCCCCACCCGCGTTTCAGCGCCTACCCCCAGTCGCCGAAGCGCCAGAGCCAGCCCATTCGCTCGGCGCTGCAGCTCACCATAGGTCAGCGCTTTAGTCCCGCAAACCAGCGCGACCCGGTGGGCCCCGGCTGCGGCTTGCTGCAACACCAGTTGATCTAAGGTCTCGCAGATCGCTTCACCCGCGGTGTCGTTCCATTCGATTTGCACTTGTTGCTGCTGCGCTGGGGTCAGCCAGCCGAGTTCGGCCAAAGAGCGTTCGGGGGCGAGCAAGGATGCGGCGAGTAGCAACTCGAACTGTTGTGCCAGCCGCTGCAGAGTGGTGCGGTCGAAGAGGTCAGCACGGTACTGCCACAGGATCTTGAGCCCACCAGGATCGTCGCCTGCGCGCTCGATCACCTGGACGCTCAAGTCGAGTTTGGCCGGGCGCTCGCCAAAGCCAACCCGCTCGACCACCAAGGCGGACAGCTGCAGTGCTGCGCCTTGCAGGCCCATCCAGTTGTGCAAGTTGAGCATCACCTGGTAGAGCGGGTTGTGTCCCAGGGCTCGCTCCGGCTGCAGTTCTTCCACCAGCTTCTCAAAGGGTAGGTCTTGGTGGGCATGAGCCCCTAGCACCTGGTCGCGCACTCGCTCGACCATCACCCGCAAGCTCGGACGACCGGAAAGGTCGCCGACGAGCACCAGGTTGTTGAGAAAGAGCCCGATCAATCCTTCGAGCTCGAGGCGCGTGCGTCCCGCAATCGGCGTCCCTACCGCGACTTCGCGCTGGCCCGTCAGGCGACCCAGAAGGGTCTGGAGCACTGCCAGCAGGACGATAAAGGGAGTTCCTCCCAGCTCGCGTGCCAGCCGTCTCAACCCAGTTGCGGTGGCGGATGACAGCAGCCACTCGACGACCTCACCGCGGTCGCTGGGTATCAACTTCCGCGGACGGTCGGTGGGGAGCTCCAACCAGCGGGGGGTGGTCGAAAGCTGCGCGCGCCAGTAGGCCAGCTCCTGCGTTAGCACCGCGCCCTGCAGCCATTCCCGCTGCCACGCCGCAAAATCCGCATAGCTCACCGGCAGCGGGGGCAGGGGGGCTGGCTCTCCCCGCAAGCAGGCGTCATAAAACAGACTCAGTTCGCGCTGCAGCACCCCCCAGGACCAGCCATCGCCGGCAATGTGGTGGAGGGTCAAGGCCAGCACGTGGTGGCAGGGTGCCAGCCGCAGCAAAAACATGCGCAACATCGGGTCTTTTGCCAGATCGAAAGCGCGGCGCCCAGCTTCCCGCCCCAAGCGGTCGATCTCCTCGGTTTGAACGGCCGCAGATATCGCGCTCAAATCGACGAGCGGCAGCGTTCGCGTCTGCCAGCGGTCGACCACCTGCCGTGGTACCCCAGCGACCACTTCGAAGCGGGTGCGCAGCACGGCATGTCGGCGCAAGATCGCATTCAAGCTGGCGGCGAGCGCTGCCACTTGCAAAGGGCCGCGGAGGCGCATGGCGAGCGGGATGTTGTAGCTACCGCTGTGCGGTTCGAGCTGGGCGAGGAACCACAACCGCTCCTGGGCGAACGACAGGGGTAACCCACCCACGTCTGACCGGCGGGTCAGGGCTGGCACTGGGCCGGGCGGAGCAGCCCGACGGGCCTCGGTGATCGCCCGCGCCAACTCCGCGAGCGTTGGGTGCTCGAACAGCGTGCGCAGAGGCAGTTCAACTTGAAACTGGGTGCGGATTCGCGAGATGGCTTGGGTGGCGAGCAACGAATGGCCGCCCAGATCGAAGAAGTTGTGGTGACGGCCCACTTGCGGGACCCCCAAAAGCTCACGCCAGATCTCGGCCAGCAGTTCTTCGCTGGGCGTCCTGGGGGTGGTGTCCTCGCTCAAGGGCTCTGAATCGTGCGGCGCGGGCAAGGCCCGACGATCGACCTTACCGGTGGGTCCGAGCGGAAAAGCTGCGAGCAGCACGAAGGCCGCGGGAATCAGGTGCGCGGGAAGACGCTGCGCCAGGAATTCTCGCAGTTCGTGCCCGCTGGGTGCGACCCCCACCGCCGGGACAGCATAAGCGACCAATCGCCGCTCGGACGGTCGCCCGCCTCTAGTTGCGCCACCTTCCCGCATACCGTCTGTAAGTACGTCCCCCGGAAGCCCGCCATCCTCACGCACGATGACCAGCACCTGGGACAGCCCGGGATGCTGGGCCAGGGCTGCTTCGATCTCACCCGGCTCGACGCGGAAGCCGCGTAACTTGACCTGGAAATCGCTGCGCCCGAGAAACTCGAGCACTCCGGAGGGGAGAAAGCGCACCAAGTCACCAGTGCGATACATCCGCGCTCCGGCCAGCCCCTCAAGCGCCGGCAAGAACCGCTCGGCAGTGAACGCTGGATGCTGCCAGTAGCCGCGCGAGACGCCCACGCCGCCGATCATCAACTCGCCGATCACTCCGATCGGCTGAGGTTCCAGGTTGGGCGCCAACACCCACACTCTGGCGTTGCGGATCGGCCGTCCGATCGGCACCGACGCTGACACCTCCGCCGGGGATCCCAGGCGATGACAGCAAGCAAACGTCGTGGTCTCCGTAGGGCCGTAACCATTGATCAGGGTGATGCCTGTGCGGGTCAGAACCCGACGCACCGCGGCTGGTTGCAGCACGTCCCCCCCCGCGAGCAGTTGCTCGACGGACCTAAAATCATCGAGGTGGTCTTCGACTAGCTGATGGAAGAGCCCCGCGGTTAGCCACAGGGCGTGGATCCGCTGCGCGCGGAGCGTCTGGCCCAGCTCAAGCAGCGAAACCGGACCTGCGGGATAGATCGCCAGCCGGCCGCCATGGAGTAGGGGTCCCCACAGTTCGAGGGTCGACGCATCAAAAGACAGCGGTGCCAGCTGCAACCAGGTCAAAGCAGCGTGGAAGTGGGCGTAGTCGGCCTGCCAGATCAGACGGACGATATTGCGGTGAGTCACCGCCACCCCTTTGGGGCGACCGGTCGAGCCCGAGGTGTACATCACATACGCCAGTCCGTCCGCTGGTGTCCGGCCACCTGGCGGCTGCTCGGCATGCCCAGCGCCCGCCACGGCCAGTTCGAGGGTCGTGCCCGCAGCTCTCAGCCCGCGGGCTCCAGGTCCCACCAGCACGACCGGCGCCCGGGTGTCCGCCAACATGAAAGCCAGTCGCGCGTCGGGATACTCCGGATCGAGCGGAAGGTAAGCCGCTCCGGTTTTGAGGATTGCGAGAATGGCCACAACCGCAGCGAGCGAACGCTCGACGCCAAGGCCGACCAGGGTTTCCGGGCCAGCGCCTAGCGCCCGCAGTCGGTGCGCCAGCGCATTGGCCCGCAGTTCGAGCTCGCGGTAACTCACGCTGGCGCTGCCTGAAGCGTTCATTCCTGGGATCTCGGTCAGCGCTACGGCAGCAGGCACCTCCCGCGCTACCCGGGCAAACCACCCATGGACAGATTCGGCTGGCACCACGATGGCGGTGTCGTTCCACTCGGCGCTCAACTGGTGTCGTTCGCCAGCTGCGAGCAGCGCAAGGTGCCCGAGGGGGCAATCAGGGTCGGTCACGATCTGTTCGAGCAGGACAGCAAAGCGCGCCAGCAGCCGTTCGGCCGTGGTTGGGTCGAAGATCTCGCGATTGAAGCCCAAACCACAGCTCAGCCCGCCTTCCCTGCCGGTGCCTGTCTCCGCACATGACAGAGTCAAGTCGAATTTGGCGGTGCGCGCGGGAATCGGCAGCGGGTTGACGGTCAGACCGGGGAAAAGAGCGTCCCCCATCGGCGTGTTTTGCAGGATGAAGACCACCTGGAACAACGGCTGATGGCTCAGGCTGCGTTCTGGCTGCAGTTCCTCGACCAGCCGTTCGAAGGGCACGTCCTGGTGGGCAAAAGCCGCGAGCACTTCGGGCTGCAGCTGCTCCAGGAATTGACGAAAGCTGGCGGTGAGCGTCAAGCGGCTGCGCAGCACCAGGGTGTTGACGAAAAAGCCGATCAAAGGCTCGAGCTCGACTTGCCGCCGTCCCGCAATCGGCGAGCCCACGCTCACATCGAATTGCCCGGCATGCCGCGCCAAGAAGGTCTTGAAGGCCGCGAGCAGGACCATGAAGAGGCTACTTCCACTCTCCCGGCACAGGGCCCGGAGGCCGGTGCGCAGGTCCGCTCCCAAGCTGCGCAAAACGCGACCGCCCAAATGACGGGTCAGAGCTGACCGCGGGCGGTCGGTGGGCAGTTCGAGCCGCGCCGGGGCGCCCCCGAGTTGCGCGCGAAAGTAGCCGATCTGCCGGGCCAGGACTTCACCCGTGAGCCACTGCCGCTGCCATTGCGCGTAGTCTGCGTATTGCAGCGGCAAAGCGGGGAGCGGCGAAGGTTGTCCGCTGCGCGCTGCCGCATAGAGCACCCCCAACTCGCGCACCAGCACTCCCATGGACCAGCCGTCGCTGGCGATGTGGTGGACGCTCAAAAGCAGGTGGTGCACTTCGCGTCCGAGCCGCAGCAAGGTGGTGCGCAGCAGCGGGCCACAGCTGAGGTCGAAAGGCCAACTGGCTTCGATCTGCCGCAGGTGCTGCGCTTCCGCCTCGGGTAGGCGCAGGGCGCTGAGGTCGACGAGCGGCAAGAACGGCGCGGTCCACCCGGTCATTGGCCAAGCCTGGACCACCTGCAACGGGCGTCCTTCGCGCGAGCTGAACGTGGTGCGTAGGGCTTCGTGACGGCGCACGATTTCGCCCAACGCCCAGGCCAGCGCTGAGGGGTCCAGCTGACCCGTGAAACTGAGCGGCCAGAGCAGGTTGTAAACTTCTTTTTGCGGCAGCAGTTGGTCTAAAAACCACAGTCGCTCCTGCGCAAACGACAAGGGCAAATCACCTTCGCGCGGCTGGGGCACGAGCGGCGGCGCTCCGGTTTGTTGGGCCGCGGCCACTGCTGCTGTCAGTCCGGCAATGGTCGGCTGCAAGAAAAAATCTGCGAGCAAGAGCTCAACCCCAAAGCGTACCCTCACTCGCGCGATCACCTGGGTCGCGAGCAACGAATGTCCGCCCAGCTCGAAGAAGTTGTCGTGGATCCCGATCACCTCCCGCCCCAAAAGCTCACTCCAGATCCCCGCCAGCAACTCTTCTGGGGGGTTCCGCGGCAGCACTACAGCAGCAAGGCTCTCCCCACTGCTTGCCGGTACCGGCAGCGCCCGGCGGTCCACCTTGCCGTTCGGTGACAACGGCAGCGCTGTCAAGGCCACATAGTCGGCTGGCACCATGTACTCGGGCAGTTTTCGCGCCAAAAAAGCCCGGAGTTCGAGCCCGCTCGGGCCCGTCGCTCCGGTCGCTTCGGCTGCCCCTGCGGGCCCCACCCAATAAGCCACCAGCCGCGGCTCGCCCCCGAGCACTGCAGCGTCGGCCCGGACCACCACCACGGCCTCGCGCACCCCGGGGTGCTGGAGCAACCGCGCTTCGATCTCGCCCAGTTCGAGGCGAAAACCGCGGATTTTGACCTGGAAGTCGAGGCGACCGAAATACTGCAAACGGCCGTCCGCCAGCCAGCGCACCAGGTCAGCCGTCCGATAAAGGCGCGATCCCCCCGTGGTTCCCCACCGGTCAGGGATCAGACGCGACGCGGTCAGGGCCGGGCGACCGAGGTAACCGCGGCACACGCCTTCCCCGCCCACGTGCAGCTCGCCCACCACGCCCAGGGGTTGGAGCTCACCCTGAGCGCCGAGCACCCGCAACGTCAAATCCGCGATCCCGATCCCAATCGGGCTCACCCAGCTCTGCCCGGTGACCGACCGCTCGAGTGGGCAATACGTCACATGCACGGTGGTTTCGGTGATCCCATACATGTTGATCAGCCGTGGCCGCGTCTCCCCGAAGGTTTGGAACCAGTCGGCCAGCGCTGCGACCTGGAGGGCCTCGCCCCCGAAGATCACCGCGCGCAAGGCGCGCACCTCGGTCGGCTGTTGCGCCGCCAGCGGGATCAGCTGGCGGAATGCCGAAGGCGTCTGGTTCAACACGGTCACGCGCTCGGTGGCGAGCAGCTCCAGAAAGGACTCCGGTGACCGGCTGACCCAGTAAGGAACGACCACCAACCGTCCGCCAAAAGCCAATGCTCCCCACATCTCCCACACCGAAAAATCAAAGGCTGCGGAGTGGAACAGGGTCCAGACGTCAGCTGGCCCAAAGTCATACCAAGGCGTGGTCGCGCGCAGCAGCCGCACCACGTTGTGATGGCTGATCAGGGTCCCCTTGGGCTGCCCGGTTGAACCCGAGGTATAGATCAGGTAGGCCAGGTTTTCGGGCCACAACTTGACTGTCGGCCGGGTTGTGGGTTCGGCTGCGAGCCGGTCGCGGTCAAGACTGACAGCGGTGCATCCCACCGGCAGCCCTAGGGCCAGTCCGGCCGTGGTCAAAACCACAGACGCGCCCGCATCCTGCAACATGTACTGCACGCGTTCCGTCGGATAGTGAGGGTCGACCGGCAGGTAAGCCCCTCCCGCGGCGAGGATGCCGAGGATCCCCACCGGCAATTCGAGCGACCGTTCGAGATACAGCCCGACCCGCGATTCTGGCCCGATCCCCAGCCGGCGCAGATGATGCGCCAGCTGATGGGCCTGCCGCGCGAGCGTTTGCCAGGTCAAGAGCGCATCTTCGCAGCTCGCCGCCACGGCTTCGGGACGGGCTGCCGCGGACGCCGCAAAGAGTTCCGGGAGGGCCGCGCCTTGGCGGTCGGGAAGCGCACCACCCGGCTCGCCTGACTCCCCGCTCCACTCGATCAAAACTTGCTGCAGCTCTCCGGGCGAAAGCAGCGTCAAGTCCTCCAAACGCAGCTCCGGTGTCTTGAGGGCCGAACCCAGCAGGATCAGATAATGCTCGGTCAACCGCTCGATCGTGGTCCGGTCGAAGAGATCCGTGCTGTACTCCCACAGCATTTCGATCCCCTCTTCCGCGGCCTTCCGCACGCGTCCGACCCGCTGCTCAGCCCGCGGGATCACGATCACATTCAAGTCCATTTTTGCCGAACCGTTGTGGCAGATCGTGACCTCGCCCCGCAGGTCACCAAACTCGAGGTCCGGCACCGGCGAGTCATGGAAGCTGAGCATCGCCTGAAACAGGGGATTGCGCCCCAGATCGCGTTCGGGCTCGAGCCGCTCGACCAGCCGCGCTAAAGGCATTTCGGGATAGGCGAGCGCGGACAGCAAGGCGGCTTCCGCCCGTTGCAGCAGCTCGCGAAAACGCGGGCGGCCGGCGGCGTCGAGGCGCAGCACCAGGGTGTTGACCAGCATGCCGATCAGCCCTTCGACTTGCCGCAAGCTGCGGTTGGCAGCTCCGGTTCCCAGCACCACGTCGCTTTCCCCGCTGCTGCGGTAAAAAAGCGCGGCAAACGCTCCCACCATGAGGGTAAACAGCGTGACCTTTTCGCGCTGCCGCGTCTGCCGCAGCTCCGCGCACAGCTCAGGCGCGAGGTGGAAGCGCACCATGTCTCCCTGGAAACTGTGGATCCGCGGACGTGGACGGTCGGTCGGGATTTCGCACGCGAAACGGCAGCCTGCAAGCACCTGCTGCCAGTGCTGCAGGTGTTGTTCGAGCACCGCGCCTTGCATCCACTCGCGCTGCCAACGCGCATAATCCGCGAACTGGATCGCGGGCGCTGGCAAAGGCGACGGACGTCCCGTCGAAAATGCGCGGTAAAGTTCCTGCATCTCGGTCAACAGCATGGCCAAGGACCAGCCGTCGTGGACGAAGTGATGCTCGGACTGGAGCAGCACGTGCTCGTCGGCGCTGAGCCGCACCAAGCGCCAACGCACCAGCGGGATTTGCCGCAGGTCGAAAGGTCGGCTGAACTCGCTGCGCTTCAACCGCTCGACGGTTCGTGCTTGCTGCGCAGGTGCCAGCCGACTCAGGTCGATTTGCGGCAAGCGGATCTCGGGCGCTGCCTGCACCACCTGCAACGGACGGCCGGCGCGCTCCGGAAAGATGGTGCGAAAAATCTCGTGACGCTCGACGATCTCTTGCAGCACTGCCGCAAACACCGCCACCCGCAGCGGACCCCACAGCCGCAAGGTAGCCTGGGTGTTGTACGCGACGTTCCCAGGTGCCAGCCGATCAATGAACCAGATCCGCTCTTGGGGGAAAGACAGCGGCAGCTCTTGGTCGCGCGGTGCCCGCGCAATCCACTGCGCACGTTGGCCCCCGCCCATTGCCCGCGACACTTCCGCCGCCATGGCCGCGAGCGTGCGGTGCTGATAAAGATCACGCACTGACAGCTCGACCCCGAAACCCATCCGCAGCCGTGACAGTAACCGGCCAAACAGCAGCGAGTGACCTCCCAGCTCGAGAAAGTCATCGTCGATCCCCACCTGCGGCAAACCCAAAAGCTCCCCCCACAGACGTGCCAGCTCGGTGGTCAACGGATCCTGCGGCGCGGTCACCTCCCGCTCCGACTCAGACGCTGCTCTGACCTGCGCTGCCGCCAGTTCGGCCAGCCTCTGCCGATCCACCTTGCCGTTCGGTAGCCGGGGCAGTTCGCTGAGAAAGAGCCAGCCGGTGGGCACCATGTGTTCAGGCAAGGTCTGGGCGAGGAACCCCCGCAGCGCATCTGCGCTCAAGGCCGCGCCCTCCGTGCCGACCAGACCGGCGAACAGCCGCGCTGCCCCTGTCCCGGCGGGAGCACCAGGCACGACCCAGACCACGGCAGCGCTCACTTGCGGGTGAGCTAGCAGTCGCGCTTCGATCTCGCCTAGCTCGATCCGGAAGCCGCGCACCTTCACCTGATGATCCAGTCGTCCGAGAAACTGCAGCTGGCCGTCTGGCAGGAAACGCGCCTGGTCTCCTGTGCGGTACATGCGCTCACCCAGAGCGTCGGCAAAAGGCGCGGGGACGAACCTCTCGGCGGTCAACCCAGGTCGATTGAGGTAGCCGCGCGCCAGTCCCGAGCCGGCCAAGCACAATTCACCGGAATTTCCGGCTGGCACCAGGTCCAGGCCATGGACCACCCAGGTCCGGGTCCCGGCTAGCGGGCGGCCGATGGTGTTCACCCCGCCCGGGCGTCGCGTTGCCCAAGTCGAATAGGTGGTGTCTTCGGACGGGCCATAAAGGTCGAGCACGCGCCCGATCCCCGGCTGTTGGTACAGCGCCTCGACCAGTTCTTGGTGCAGGGCCTCGCCTGCCAGGTTGACGGTCACAAGTCCCGGCGGCAACGCTGCTTGCCGCAACAGTTCGGCGGCTGCCGAGGGTACCGTGTTGAGCAGACGGGCTGCCCGCAGCGCCCCCCGTGATGCCGCGGGAGCGGCCAGCGCCAGTGCGTTCTCTACCACGATTGCCGTCCCCCCCCAGGCCAGCGGCACCAGCAGCTCGAACACCGACAGGTCGAAGTTGATCGAGGTCGTGGCCAAGACCCCAGCCAGTTCAGCATCACCCAAAATCCGTCGCGCCCAGAAGAGCAAAGCCACCCCGCTGCGGTGGGTGATCGCCACCCCCTTGGGGCGGCCGGTCGATCCCGAGGTATAGAGCACATAAGCAAGATTCTCGGGATGAGGGCGGGGACCGGGGTGCAATGCCTGGGTCGGCAACGGCCTTGGGGTCGCGGTAGGACCGAGCTCGACCACTGCCGAGTCGACCAGCGCTGCTGTTGGCAAGCGGTGGCGGTAGGGCGCTTCCACCAGCAGCACCGAGGCGGTGAGGTTGGCTTGTGCGTCTTCGAGGATCAGCGCTAGCCGCGCTTCCGGGTAGGCCGGGTCCAGCGCGACATATGCCCCGCCGGCAGTGAGCACCGCGAGCAGCGCTTCGACCATCGCCGGGGTGCGCCCAGCGCACACTCCCACGCGCGCTTCCGGCCCCACCCCTGAGGCTTGCAAATCTGCTGCAAGGCGTGACACCCGACGTCTCAGCTCACCGTAGCTGTACCGCGCTTCGCAGCCATCCGCAGGAAAAACCAGCGCGATGGCTTCAACACAGCGCACCCCTGGCCCGGCCAGCAATTGGTCCAGCGTCGTGGCTGGGAACCGCGTTGCCGTGTCGTTCCACTCCCAGAGCAACTGCTGACGCTCGGCTGGCGACAGCGGGGCCGGCAAAGCCAGCTCGGTTGGCTGATCAGGGTCAGCGAGGGCTGGCTGAAGGGTTTCGGGTGAAAACGAAGAGTCGCGCATGGCTTGGTCCTTTCCCTTGCCCAGCACGAGTGCGGGCCCCCTGGTCCCTTGTCAAGTCAGTACTGCTTGCTGTCTTTCTGCAGAGTCACCGCGGACGCTCACTGACCTCCATGGGGTGAGCGCCACGATTTTTGGCAATTCGCACCGATCGGTCTGCGAGAACCCCCAGAATCTTGAGCGCTCAACGCTTCCCGCTGGAGGACCGGAAAGCTATCTAGGTGCATAAAGAGACAACTCGACTCGAACCCGCCGAAATTGTAAGCGTGAACCCGCTTCGGTGGCAACGGAACGGGTGGGTGAGGTTTCGACATTGGCTGAGCGGTTCAGTATACTGGGGTGGATTTTCTGCTCCGCTGCGCTGGGGCCAACGCGATGGGGAAATCCGGTCGGGCACATGAGACGATATCTGGAGGAGGAGAGCCGAATGCACAGCCAGTTGATCCGGTTGCTTGCCATGACTTTTTTTGCGTCACTTGTTCTTGCGCTCGTTGCGGGACCCCTCGTTGCAGAGACCGTGATTTCAGTGCCTGCAGGTGACGCGGCCGCGTTCCGCACTGCGATCACTACGGTGCCAGACGGCGGCATCATCGAGCTCGCGGGCGGGGTTTACTCGGCTTCAGGCAATCCCTTCGCGATCAATAACCCCGGCAAGAGCTTCACGATCCGGGCAGCAGCTGGACAAACCGTCACCCTGAGCGGTGGCTCGACGACCGCCATTCTCCTGTTCACCAACACCACTCCCACGACCGCTCATTCAGTGGTCTTTGCGGACCTGATCTTCTCCAGTGGGCGCTCGACTTCAGACGGTGTGGCCGGAGGGGTCACCCTGCGCGGCGCGACCGCGACGTTCCTTAACTGCCAGTTCCTGAACAACACTTCGGCGGCCCCTACCACGGGCGGCGGCGGCATCCTCGCTTTCAACAACTCACTCGTCCATTTCAGCAATTGCCTGTGGCAAAACAACACAGCCAAAAACGAAGGCGGCGGACTGCGCATCACCGAAGACACTCGGGCTTACATCCACAGCTCCCAGTTCATCGACAACCGGGTCAATCTTCCCGGTCACCGCAACACCGCGGCGGGCGGCGGCATCCACGTCACCAACGCCAGGCTGCGCGTGGCCAATACCCGCTTTACCGGCAATCAGGCCGTGTTCGGTGGGGCTATTTTTGGGTACGGGGTGTGGGACAATCCGCAAGTCGCTGAGATCATCGTCGCCAACAGCACTTTCGTCAACAACATCAGCGTGGCGGATCCTGGGGTGACCCCGCCCTCACCCACGGTTGGCGGTGCCCTCCACTCCGAGGACGAAATCGACGTTTTCATTTATAACTCGCGCTTCGACACCAATCGCGCCCAAGTCGGAGGCGCGGTCAGCATGTACCGTTCGAGTGTCGAGATTCACGGTTCGACGTTTCGCGGCAACTGGTCCACCGGCACCCAGCTCAGCACCGGCGGTGGGGCGGTCGCGGGGGCTTCAGACGACGCCAATGATGGGACCACCAATTTCGGCGCGATCAACCGTCCTTCGCTGCAGCTGATCATCCGCGACTCGTTGTTTCAGGGAGTTTTCGGCGGCACCAACGTGGCAGCGATTCGCGGCGGTTGCGTTTATGCCCTCGGCGATACGTTCCGCACTTATGGGCTGGGCGGCGTACCGCAGATGGGGGACGCGACCGTCAACCGCGGGGTGGTCGAGGTCAGCGGCACGGTGTTTACCGACTGCAAGGTGCAAGAGCCGGCCAGCCCCAACTCGACCGGCAACGGCGGGGCTATGGACTTCACCCACATCGACTTGACGCTGACCAACTCGATCATCATGGACTGTGAAGCCGTGGGTCAGTTTGGGTCCGGCGGCGGCTTGCGCACGGCGATCGCTTCGGACGCGACCATCAGCAACACCACGTTCGCCGGCAATCGCGCATCGTTTCAAGGCGGAGGCATGATCATTTCCGGCTCCACCCTGACGATGAGCAGCTGCCAGTTCTTCAGCAACAGCAATCTCGGCGGCGGCATGGGCAGCGCCCTCGTCACCTCTCCTGAAGTCGGGGTCTTTCCCGGAGTGAATCACGAGATGTCCGGCCTAGTGCAAACCACGGTGTTCAGCGATCACGCGACGGTTCCCGTCAGTGAAGTGGACTTGGCTGCGGGTCCCAAAAACGGCGTCCAGTACAACCAGAACAACTTCCACTCGGCAGGGGGAACCGGGACCGCGATTTACTTCAACAGCATCGCCGGTACCCGCAGCGTGGCGCAGCTCAACTCCTTGGTGGTCAACCGCAACGCGGGCGTCGGCAACACCGACAAATCGCCGGCGAACAACAACGTTGCGCTGGCCGGCGAGCCCGATCTTGGCGCCATGCTGGCCGTGCCGCCGCGCATCCTCGCGACCAATGCCCAGGGCGATCCCGTGCCGCCAACCGAGAGCTCCTTGGGTTTTGCTTGGGCCTCGGCTGGCGCGGCTTTCCTCGACTCGATCGCGCTGGGCGGGAACACCACAGGCTTGCAAGCCGATGGCAGCGGCATCCACACCCTGGAGGTGGGTGCTGCGGAATTCCTGGCCGAGATCTTCACCGGCGTCATTCCGTCAGCCCAGTTGACCGCCAATCCCGGAAGCATTTCCGGGGGGCAGTCCTCCCAGCTCAACTGGACGACCGGCGGAACCCTCCTCGACGTCACGATTGATCGCGGGGTTTCGATCCCGTTGCAGGCTGCAGGGTCAGTGATGGTCACCCCTGCCAGCACTCGGGCGTATCAACTGATCGCTTTCACCCAAGAAGGCTGTGCCCTGGATGAAGTGAAGGTCTACGTCGACGAAATGCCGCCGATTTTTGCTGACGGCTTTGAATCGGGAGACGTCTCGGCTTGGTCGACGTCCGTGGGCGACTGAACTCCAGCGCGCGCGGGATGCGAGCCTTGGTGGCAGGCGCCATCCTGGTCTTCGCATTCTTGCTCTTCCCTCCGTGGCACCCTGCGGCGATGACCGAGGGGCTGGACCCGTCTTTTCGTTACGCATTGAACGAACTTTACGCCCGTGGAGCTCAATTTGGCACCGAGGTCATCTACCAATACGGTCCTTATGGCTTCCTGCTCAGTGACGAATACCACCCGCACACCTACTCGCAGCTGCTCCTCGCGCGGGTTTTTTTCGCGCTGGTGCTGGTAGGGCTAACCCTCGCGTTGGCGTCCCGCTTCCTCACTCACGTCTGGGCTTGGGGGCCGTGGAGTTGTGTCCTGATCGGGGCTCTCGCCTGGTACGACATGCCCTACATGTTGTTGCCCCATCTCGCCCTGCTCGTCGATATCTACGGGGAAGGCAAGCGTCGCCTCGTGCTTCTCGCCCTCGCCACTCCGGCTATGGCCTTGGCGAGCCTGATCAAGTTCGCCTACTTGTTGATGGCTGTCGCGGTTTTGGGGGTGGCAGTAGTTGCGGGGCTCGTCGACTTTTGGCGAGACCGACCGCAAACCGGGCTTGCCCGCGCGCAGCACCTCCTGCGCAGTTGCGTCTGGCCCGCGGGTTACGTTTTTTCCCTCGTCGGGTTCTGGCAGTTGGCGGACCAGCACCTGGCGAACTTGCTGCCTTTCCTGCGCGCGAGTTGGCACCTGGCTTCGACTTACGGCGTGTGCCATGCGATGTCAGGACCCCCGTGGGAGCTGGCGTGGTTCGTGCTCCTCGGCGGCAGCTTCTGGCTGCTGGCCACCGCCGCGGAACTGCGTCGACGCGGGTGGGCCGGTGTACCCGTAGTCCTGGCCCTGGCCTTGTACTTTTTCATGAGCGGTAAACACGGATTTGTCCGTCACGATCCACCGCATGCCGTGATCGGAGCCTTCTACGCCAGCTGCGGGGTCTGGCTTTATGGGTTGGTGGTGATTGCGGCGGACTGGCGGGCGAACCGCAGAGCCAGCGCTTCCCAGCTGCGCCCGCTCGCCGTGCTGGGGGTGATGTTCGCCACCCTCGGCTACGCGTCGCTCCTGCTCACCACCTACCGCTGGCCAGCTGGCTCTTGGGCCATCTACTTTCAACAGCGCGCGGCGAGCTTGCCGTCTCAGCTGCGCGGCGTTCGTGCCTGGCTTGCCAACCCCGACTGGTTCGCCGGATCCGCGCAGGATGCCATGGCCCGCTTGCGGCAGCAGTACCCGCTGCCCGAATTGGCTGGCACCGTCGATCTCTACCCTTTCAACCTCAGCATCCTGTTCGCGCAGGGCTTCAAGTACCAGCCGCGTCCCCTGCTGCAGAGCTTTCAAGCCTGCGATCCCTGGCTCGCCGAGAAAAATGCCGCCGCGATCGAATGGCCGCATGGACCCGACCACATCCTCTTCGAAATCTGGCCGATTGATGGCCATCTTGCCGCCACCGAAGACAGCCTTTCCTGGCCCCACTTGCTCGCCGGATATCAGCCCCAACAGCAGGCGGGTGCGCTGCTGGTCCTTGCTCGGGCAGCACAACCCGCCAGAATCGAACGCCGGCTGCTGCGCGCCCAGAAAGTGGCATGGAATACCTGGCTCCCGCTCGAACCATCAGCTGATGGGTTGCTGTGGGCCGAGATCGACCTGCAGCGCAGCCCGGCGGGAAGCCTGTTAGCACTCCTCTTTCGCGAGCCCAGAATCTATATCTCGGTGCAGCTCGCCAGCGGTAAAGAGCGGATCTTCCGGCTGTTTCCTCAGATCGGACGCACGGGTTTCTTGCTTTCGCCGATCGTCGAAACGGTGGACGAGTTTGCCCGGCTTTATGCCCAAGGGCCTCTCGCGGAGCTGCGCGATCAACAGGTCGTCGCCTGTCGCATCCGCCTCGACAAGACCTGGACCTATCAGCCGGAAATCGAATTTCGGCTCTTTGCGCTCGCGATCGAACGTTCGGGAGTGACTTCCCCCGTCCGTCCGCCCGTGGCCTTAACCATCTCCTCTAGGATGTCGTCGAGCCCGATCGCAATCGACCATCCGGGGTAGTGGCTTTTGAATTTTCCCATGTCGGAAATGTAACAAATGTGATCGCCAACCCGCGGTTCTGGAACGTACTCGGTGTGCAATTTTTTGCCGGTGAGGTGTTCGACTTTGGCGATCGCTTCAGCAAGCGAGATGGCATTTT
>CAZCOV010000089.1:0-18660 GCA_964499975.1 uncultured Thermoanaerobaculia bacterium | reverse complement strand
CCCTGAGGCGGGCCCCCCTGAGGCGGGCCCCCCGAGGTCGGGGGGAGCGAACGGCTTGCCGCCGAGTTGGTCGAGGCGCTGCCGCAGTTCAGCGAGCTCTTTGCGATGGGCTTCCTGGCTGGCTGCAAGCTGCTTTCGGAAGTCCTGCTGGAGCTTGGTGGACGATTGTTCGAGTTCGCGGTTGGCTTCTTTGCGCACTTTCTCGACTTGGCTTTGCACCCGGTCCAGTTCGCGGGCTTTGGCTGCGAGTTCCCGCTGCACGCCTTGCAGCTGGGTTTCCGCTGCTGCGGTGCGCTGTTCGGCCTGAGCTACCCGTGCGGTGAACCCGGCCACGTCAAAATCGGGCAGGGCGGACGGGGTGAAGTCAGCGAAAGCATCGACCACTTTGCCCTGGTCGGTCTTAAACACCACGGTGTGATCGGTCTTGAGCCGCTGAGCCCCACCGCCCAAGCCCAGTCGGGAGAGCTGACGGGTGAAGTGGGGGAGCAGCGGGTCGGGTTCTGCAGCTTCGAAACGGAAGCGCTGGATCCCCAGCTTCTGCGCGGCTTCGGGCACCTGGCTTTCCGCCAGTTGGGAGAAAATTTTGGGCGAGAAAACCTGCTGCCGGGTGAAATCGAAGCTGTGGCGGAAAGCGTTCTGGAAGTCGGCCATGGCCTCGAAAGGCAGGGCCGTGGCCTTGTCCATGGCCTTGCGGTCGACGGTGAGCAGGCGCATGAAGGGCTCGCAGTCGAGCTGGAACTCGCGGCAGCAAACCTTGCGCGGATCGTCGTCTTTGCTGTGGTTATGCCCTTGACGGGTTCCCTGGTTTTCTTCGCTGCAACCCAGCTGGCCGATCAAGGTCGCGAGCAGGACTTCGAACAAGTTGGCAAAGGACCACACATATTCGCGCGGGCAGTTGCACACCTTGACTACCCGCCCGGCTTCGACTTCGACCGTGCCCAAGAGCACACATGAAGCTTTTGCCGGCGCGGGGCAGGGAGGCACCAGCTCGCCCAAAGCGCAGCGCAAAGTCGCGCCGAGCACGGCTTCGACGAGCTTGCAGAAGGCCTCACGCACTTGCCCTGGGTACTGCGGGTCGGGCACTCCGCCGGCGGTGGGCGCAGCCGGGAAGGGGATGGCGCGCACCTCGCTTTCGAGGGTGCAGCAGTAGGGGTCGGGATGCTTTTGCAAGTAGAGCAAGTAGAACCCGCGCAGCTGGCAGAAGAGCTGGTAGTAGTCCTGGTGCTTGGCGGGCTGAGCATTGCCGTTGAGCGCTTCGAGCAAGAGGTCTTGCCCGTCTTTGAGCGCTTGCGCAAAAGGACCCTCACTCAAGACCGTGAAGCAGGCTTGCACCCGGTTCTTGAGGTCTTCTAAGGGCTCTTGGCGGGGCGGCAGCTCGGCCTTGAGGTCGAAGTAGACACCTTCGCGGATGCGTGTGGGTTCGCACTCGGAGAGCTGCGGCCGACAGCCGGCGACAAACGGGGTGACGAAATCGCTCGCGGTCTCCTCGTAGCAGGCGGTCACGTAAAAGCATTGCCGCACCCGGCAATCAGGCGGCGGGTTGTCCGGCTTGCACGGATCGGCTGGGGGCTTTTCCAGCAAGAGGCCCCTGGCACGCAGCTGGCCGATCACGTCGAAGGGCAGGGGCTCGCACACCACCAGATCATTGCCGCAGTCGTCGATCGCAAAGCCTTCGCCGATCAAGATCCCGCCTGGGCAGCGCGGATCGCAAGTCAGGCGCAGACCACAGACCACGCCATGGCCATCCAGGCTGCGGTGGTAGAGCTTGCGTTTGTCGCGGTGGTAGCGTTGTTCGAGGCGCAGGTCGGCGTCGGCCAGCAGGTGACCGCAGAAGTAGTTCGGACGCTCAGCGCAGACCAGTTCGCAGCAAGCATCGGTCGGGGTTTTTTGCTGGCAAGCGCAAGGCGCGCCGGAGGCCGCGTGGGAAGCATGGGATTCGCTCATTTCAAGTCTCCTTAAAGCCTCAGGCGAGGACTTCGATCCAGCTTTCAAACAGTCCGCCGGGAGTGCCGTCGCCGGTGGGTGGCGCGGCCACGTAAGTGCCATCGCTGTCGCGCCGGGCGAGCAGTTCGCCGTCGATCGGGCAGCCCCGCTCGTCCAAGATCACGTCGCCGCGCAGTTTGAGGAAGAGGTCGAAGTTGGTGCCTTCAAGGCAGTGCGCAGCATAGTCAGGGTCGATCCGTAAATAAGCCCGGGTTCGGTCATCGCTCAACCACACCCTGGCGGGCGCCACTTCGAGGTAGCCGCCCTCGCCGCCTTTTTCGCGGTGGCGGACGACCAGGGCCTGGAAGCTGTGGGTGGACAAACCTTCCGCGAGCACTGGCGCTTCAAAGGTCAGCTCAAAGGCTTTGGGCGTTTTGCCATCGCCGATGAAGAGCTTCATGAAGTCGCGGCAGGAGTACTCGCCGCCATGGGTCCAGCTCAAGTCGGTGATGCGGGTCGGGGCCTTTTTCGGCAGCTTGCTCAAGATGCAGCGGATCAGCTGGTCGTGCAGCCGAATGCTGGGCAAGATCGGGCGGAAGGAGTTATCGATGTCTGCGGATTCAACCTTACTCCCCACCTCCCAGTCGCGCAGGACCGCGAGCGGCAAGCAACAGGTCGGGGTGGGCTGAGCGCAAGGTGCGAGCACCGTGGAGTAGAGGTCGCAGCAGTCATCGGGTGCGTCACAGCCACAGCCCGAACCCACCGGCTCGTAGTCTCTGGGACGGTCGGTCGAGAGTTCGAGCACGAAGGTTTCGCAAATCCGGTTGGGCTGCAAGTCACCGCTGCCGCAAGCGCACTCGTCAAAAGGCGCGGGGCTGAGTTCGCTCGGAGTTTCGGCATAGCGCAAGCAGACGTAGAGGTCGAGGCGCGGATCGCAAGTCGGCGGTGGCAAGGGGCAGGCGTCAGCGCACTCGCCTTCGCCCGGCTTTTCTTGCCGGTGGTCGCGAGCGAGCAAGCCGGGGTCAGCGCCGGGCGGAAGGTAGCGCATGTCCGCGGCGTCGTCGGGGTCGGACAACGGTGGCTCAGGCGGGCAATGCTCCTCCTCCGGGGGGGGCGGCGAGGGCTGCGGCAGCTCGAGCTCAACCGCTTCTGACACCACGATCTCGCGGCCGCAGCGGTCGATCGCGAGCCCTGGCGTGACCACGATGCGGCGGTCCGGGCAGTAGGGATGGGGCTTGACTTCGAGCCCGCAGACCACACCCCAGCCGTGGAGCGCCAGGTGGTGGAGGCGCAACTTGTCGATCGCGTAGCGCTGCTCGGCCGAGAAGTCGCGCTCGGTCAAGAGCTTGCCGGTGTAGTAGTGGTTGCGGCAAAAGGGCGGAATCGTGCAGGGCAGGCAGTCGCAAGCCGACTTGGGCCGGGCGCCGTCATCTCCGTCGGGGGAATTGCCGCAGGGCGCTTGGGGAGCTGGGTATTTCATCATCGGTTCCTCTTCGCAGGTTCCATCACGAGTCACTGGGTCAAAGAGTCCGTCAAAGTTCGGTCCACTCATAAAAGCCGCGTCGAAAAACCGGCGCGGGGTCGGGCGGTCTGCCCGTGGGCTTGCACCTGCCTGGCCAGCGGCGAACCTGCCAGGATGGTGTCGTAACTGAGGGTTGCCAGGTGGTTCAAAACCAGATGGCTGATGCCGCCGACCACGGTGTCAACGCCGACGGTGGCCTGCACCCCGACCCGCAAACGGGGCAAGATCGGGCACAGCGTGGCTTGGGTGTGCGCCGGCTTTTCGCGCGCCACCACAGCCGCGACCCGCTGTTCGGTGTCGGCGCTGCGGTAAGGGTCGGCCGGGAAAAAAACGCTGAAGCGGTGCGCCTCCCAGTCCACCGGTTCAAGCCCAGGTTCGGGTTCGCTCCGCACTTGGAACTGCCCAACCTGGGAATAGGTGCCGAGCTGCAGGCGCTGGTAAAAGTCACGGCTGAACAAGCGCGCACTGCGGTTGAGGGGCGCGGCCACGTTGAGCCAGGGCCAGCGGCGCAAGCGGAAGTGTTCGAGGATCTTGGCCGCCGGGACCGCCGCGTGTTCGCGGATCGCGCGCTCCATGCCGCGCACGGTGCCGCGCTCGAGATAGGCGCGAAACGCGGTCTTGAGCAGGTGGCGTTGGGCGCTCTCGCTGAGTTCGGGTTCAAGGGTGAGGGCCAGCCAGCCGGCCAGCCAACGCAGGTCTTTGGCCGGGACGGTGTCGGGGTCGAAGAGCTGCCACAGGCGGTCGAGCCGGGCGTCGAGGTCATCGAATTCGGTCTGGAAGATCGCGAGAAAGCGTTCGAGAAAGAGCCGGCTCTCTTCGTCTTCCTGGAACACCGCTGGCAGGTACTGCAAGTAGCCCACCCGCGGGAAAAAAACTTTGATGCGGTCGACCGCCGGAGTGTTGCGCCCGTCCCCGCGCCAGGTCAAGCGCAGCCAGAGGTAGCGTCCGGGCGCGCTGGGGACCAGGCAATCGGGGTCGGCGTCACCGACCAAGGCGCCGCGCCGCCAGTCGGAGGGAGCCATGGGGCCGGGTTCATGCGTTTCTGCGGTGGTGGTCTCGATTTCGAGCGAAGTGCCGGGTGGCACCGTCGCAGCGAGTGCCACCCGATGCCACACGCAGCGCTCGAGCCCGCTGTCGAGCGCTCGGGTGATGAGGGTCCCCTGCCGCAAATACCCCGCGCCAGCGCCGAGCGGCAGCTGCCACACGCCCTGCCGCGGGACCCCGGGAGTGAGCTCGTCCGCGGCGCTGCGCGCGATCGCGAGCAAACCCACGTCCGTCGGGCCCGGGCCGGGCAGGGTCACGAGGTCGAGCACCGGCCCTCCGAGCTCGGTGGGGCTGGCACCGATCCGCCGCAACCCCCAGGCTGTGGTCGGATCTGCCACATAAACGTGGACGAAGCCCACGGTATCGCCCACATAGAGCCGTCCGTCGCGGTCAAAAGTCAGGCTGCGCGGGTCGGCTGGCACCGCGATTTCGTGGACGGTGCCAGCCGCGGTAAAGAGGATGACCACTGCCTTGCGGCTGCCCCGGCGATCGACCACGGCGACTTCGCCCGCGGGTCCCAAGGCCATGCGGATGGGGTCGTGTAGCAGCCCACGGCCGAGTTCGCCGAGGAAGGTGCCATCCGCTTGCAGGTGCTGCAAACGGCGGTTACCGCGGTCGACCACCCACACAGTGTCGAGGCCTCCAGGGTGGCGTGCGATCGCCACGGCCCACGGCCAGCGGAACTGCCGCGGCAGCGCACCCGGATGGGGTCGTCCCAACGAGTCAAGAGCGCCCCACACTTGCAGCAGGGCCAAAGTGGGCCAGGAAAAGATCTGGATGCGGTGGTTGCCCGAATCCGCAACCACGAGCGCGCCATGGCTCAAGACCGCGATGCCCCGCGGTTCTGCCAGCTGGCGCGGCAAGGACCCGCGTCCGCCGATCGTGGGCAGGACCTTGAACTGGGCTTGGGCGCAACCCGGACCGCTGGGGTCGCCGCCCCAGTCGAGCTCGCCCACCGCTGCGCGGCCAGCGTCGACCACGAAGACGCGGGAGGTGCATCCGGGCGGGCTGAGCGCCAAGGCGCTGGGGCAAGCGAAAGCCGCGGCCAGCGCCACCCCGCCGGGAAGGGTGGTCGCGGGCCCCGGCAGGGGCTCCAAAATCAAACTGCGCGCGCGTTCGCGCTGGATCACGGTCAAGCCGCTGCGCAGTTCGGGCTCTGGGGTGGGATCGCCCACTCGGTGCCAGCCGACATGATCATCCAAGAGCAGGTATTTCGCTTCGCCGTTCATAGCTTCACCCCGTCCCTCACCAGCGCGCTCAGGGCGCGGTCTCGTAGCTCACAGTCAGGGAATGGCGGCTTGAGGTCACCAGTTCGTCAGGACCGAGCGCGATGTCGCGGCAAGCGGGTGCCAGCTGACCATCGACGAAGATCTTGAGCGACTCGGCCGCGAGGCGTAAGACGCCGGGGAAATCGAGCAGCCGGCGGTAGACTTCGGCAAATGAGATGGTGCCGCCGAAATCCCAGCCCTGGCCGGTGGCCCCGCCTTTGAGCGGGTGGAAGTAGTCGAGGAGCATCCGGGTCAAGCCTTCCTGCACGGCCCCGCTGCTGGCGGACGGGGCCGCCAAAAGCCGCGCTTCGATTTCGACTTCGCGGTAGCGCGGGGCGGCTGCGTAGATCTCAGTTGTCACCAGGCTGTGGTCCTTGAGCCAGCGCGCCACCTGCTGCAACACCTCGGGTGCGGGCAACGGACGTGCCTGCAAGCTCTCGGGTACGACCACCACGGTGACCACGCCGGGAATCGGCACTGCGGTTAGAGGACGGTCACCAGCGCGCGCCAGGGTGAATTGCGGATGGTGGAGCGGCAAGGTCTTGGCGCGGCGGATCCGCGCGCCCGGGGTTTCGCGGGCGAGGAACTCGAAGTCTTCGGCGGTGACCGCACGCGAGCGGCTGCGGATCATCTCGGGCGCCCGGGCTTTGGCCGCCTCCACGGTCTCGGCGTCCTCGCCGCCGGTTGCGGGCCGCAAGTTGGTCACGCTCTCAACAAAGGGCACGCTCGATTGCAAGCCGGTGATGGTGCCCGCGCCCGCATTGCCGCGCAGGCCGCCGCCCCAGCGGTAGCTGCGCGCGCGCAGGTTGGGCAAGGCATCGCGCTGCGAGTTGCCGCCTTGGCGGGCGAGCGGGGCAGAGTCGACCTGGGGCAAGAGCAGGAGCGGGATCTTGCCCTGCTCACCGTTTCCGAAAGTGATCCGGCCGGTCATCCAGTCGAGGGTGAAGTGCTGGTCTTCGGGCGAGGACCCGGCAAAATCGGGGACCTCTTGCCAGCGTCTTGGACCTTGCCCTTCATCCACTTCGAGCACCAGAGTACCGGGCAGTACCGGCGTCTTGGCCAGCTGGAAGCTCTGATCGGGCAGGCCGGTGCTCGCCCCCAACAGCTCATCTTGGATGGTTTGGACTTGGCTTGCGGGAATGGTGTTGGCGAGCACCTCCTCGACCCGCGGCGGGATCTCATAGCCCGCTCCCAACTCTTGCTCGATGCGGTAGCGCAGCCAGAACAGTGGCTCGTCGCTTTCGCTCTGGAGCAGGCCGTAGCGGACGGCCACGTGCGCGCCGGGAGCTGGCGCCTCGAATTGCAAATAGCCGCTCCGGGTCAAGCTGGCGGTCTCGTCCGCGATCACTTCCAGCGTGCGCCAACCCGCGCCTTCGCCCGCCCAGAACTCCCACACCGCCTGCACCGGCGGCGGCAAGTCGGGCGCGGTCGCGGCAATGCCTTGCCCTTCGGCGATCAAGTCGTCGACGAACACATAGACCAGCAGGCGATGGCGTCCCGCGGGGAAAGCCCGGCTCCAGCCGAGGTAAAAGGCCGACCCGCGTTGAGGACGTTCGCCCAAGGCATAGAAAAACTTGCCGGCCACTCGCTGCTCTTCCCCGAGCAGCTTGAAGCGGGCGCCGTCAAAGCTCTGCAGCGCCTTGAGTTCGGTGGCCGCGGCCAAGAGGTTGTCGTCAGTCTCGAAAATCACCGGCTCGCCGTCAGCAGACTCGCTCAAAGCCACCCGCGTTCCTTGCGGGATGCGCACGGCCTGGGGCAGGTCCTTGCTGGTCAGTTTGAAGGTCAAAGCAGCGCGGGCCGGGGTCGGCGGCTTGCGCTGGATCCCGATCAGTTCGAGGAATTTGCCGTAATTTTTCTCGGGCACCTGGTTGATGCGATAGAGCGCGAGCTCGGTCAACCAGGCGAAGAGTTCGACCAAAACAATCCCCGGGTCGCTGGGATTCCAGTCGGTCCACTCCGGGGTGTAGCGGGGGATCCGCCGTTTGGCTTCATCGACGAGTTCGGCAAACCGCCGGTCGTCGAGGTTGATCTCGGGGAGCGCCATCAGCTCACTCCTTCTTCGAGGTAGAGCGGGTAGACGACGTTGAACAGCTCGTTGGTGGAGCGAATCTTGTACTCGACTTGGACCAGCACTTGGCTGGGCGCGCCGGGCACGGCGTCGACGGCCACGTTTTCGAGGTCGATGCGCGGTTCAAAGCGGGCCAGAGCTTGACGGATGGCCGCTGCCAGCTCGGCGCGTTCGACCGCGCTGTTGGGCGCGAACATGAAATCGGTGACGGGCGCGCCGAATTGCGGGCGCATCAAGCGTTCGCCGAGACCGGTCTTGAGGATCAGCCAGATCGCTTCTTGCAAGCGCGGTGGTCCGGCGGACCAAGACAGCCCACCGCGGGCATTGACCCGGATGGGAAAGGCCCAGCCCTTGCCGATGAAGTCCGTGCGCTCGCCCGCGCGGTCGCCAGTGCGGTCGCTGATTCGTTCGTTGGTCGCCATCAGGGGCACCCTCCGAGGGCATCGACCACGATCTGTAAGGTACCGACCACGCCCTGAATGGTCTGCACCACCTGCTGTAAGGACTGCAAGTCGGTGGCACTGCCGAGCGCTGGCAGCTGGATCGGCTCGACCCCGGCAATGCCCATCAGCGGGCCGACCAGGTCGAGGATGGCGCCCACCGGCTCCATCGACTGCAGGATTTGCTGGCCGGAAGCTGCGGCGTTTTCCTGCGCGCACTGGAGCGAGGCGAGCACTTCGGGGTTGCCCGCGGCCGAGAGGAACTGGAGTTCGAGGCCGCGCATCACCCCGATCAGGGTCTTGAGCTGACCGAGGAAGCAGTTCAAGACTTTGATGATCAGACACAAGATGTCGCGGATGAAGGGGATGATCGCGGCGGGCGTCGGGATCAGCAAGCAGGGCGCGAGGTCGACTGCGGCTTTGGCGAATTCCTGCAGGGCCTTGACCGGAGGCATGGGCAAGCCCTGAATCACGTCGATCAAGGGCTTGAGCAGTTTCAAGATTTTGATCAAGCACTCGATCGAGGCGAGCAGGGGTCCGAGCTGGAGCAGCAGGTTGAAGGTCAAGGAACAATCCGTGGGGATCGCTTTCGAGAGGTCGGATATGGCCTTGAGCCGACCGCCGCTCGGCAACTGGATCGACAGCTGCTTGGGGGACGGCAACTTGACGTCGATGCACTTGGGCATGGCGAAGAGCTTCTCGAGCTCAGGGTCGACCGGGATATCGATTTCAGGCATGGCGTGCTCGCGCTCAGCGTTTCGGGTTTAGATCGGGTTGTTGTTGGGAGTGACGACCCGCCGCCAGGAGGCTCCGGGACCTTCGAGCACGATCGTCGGGGCTTGAATTTCGAGAACGGCAGTGCTTTTGATCACGATCTTGCCGTTCGACAGCGAAATGGTGTTGCCATGGGCATCTTCGATCACCAGCGCGCCTTTACTGCCACCGCTGGGGGTGGCATCGATGAAGCTGATCTGGTGGCCGTTTTTGGAGCGAATGCGGCGCAAGCGGACGTGGTCTGCGGGGGGTGCATCCTGGCCGTTCCACAAAAAACCGACCACGTAAGGGAAGCGCACGTCGCCGTGCTCGAAAGCCAGCAGGGCTTCGTCGCCCACTTCTGGGATGAAGAAAGTGCCGCGGTCCGCTCCACCCATGGTGGTGGCGATGCGGATCCAATCGCTTTCGTGGTTGTCCGCCAGCCAGGGGAAAGTCACTTTGATCCGCCCTTGGTGCAAGGGATCATCAACTTGGGTGACCAGGCCGATGACCGTACCGTTGATCTGACTCATGGTCCCTTCTCCATGCGTGCGGTGAAGTCCGTGGCATAGCCGCTGTCACCCATAGCGTGGGTGGTCGCGGTCACCAGGTAGGTGCCGGAAAAGCGCTTGCCCAGACCCTTGATTTCGATCTTGCTGCCAGCCCGCAAATCCGGGACGCCGACCGTGCGTCCGCGGCCTTCGACCAGGGTTTCTCCCACCTGGCGTAGGGTTTTCTTCGCCAATTCTTCGGCCTCGGCTTGGCTGCTGATCGGGCGATCGACCACGATTTCGAGCTTTTGTCCGAGGCTGGGCTCCGCCAGGTCGAGGTCGCTGGGGCTCACGACTTTTTCTTTGAGCAGTTCTTGCCGTTTGGCGGTGTATTCGATTTTTTTCTTGCTTTGCGGGCTCCAGCCGCGCACCGTGACTTCTGCCACCTGGTTGGCGGTTTGCAGGGTGGGCTGGAAGCTCAACAACGACTTGCCCCATTCGAGGATGTAGGTCGGACGGCTGACCTGGCTGGTCGAGCGGAAGTGGAAGCGCACCTTGCGTTCATTGCCGCGCGCAGTTTCTTCGAGGGTCAGCTCGTAACCGATGCGGCGGGCGCGCTGCATCAGGAAAACGATGGGGAACTGGTTGCTCATCAGCAAATAAGGCAGGGGCTGTTCCTGCTGGCGGTTGCGCTGCACGTCTTCGGGATCGAGTTCGAGGGTGACGCCGGGCACCCGCTTGCGCACTTCTGCCGCAATCTCATCGACCAGGACCTTGGCGATTTCGGTATCGGTTTGGTTGAAGAAAGGTCGGGTGTCTTGCTTGGTGCGGAAGCGGTGGAACAGGTTCAAGCCGCGCACGTTGACGGTCGAAGCGCCGGACTGCGGGAAGCTCGGAGCGCAGGTGGTGATTTCACCGATCAGCATGCGCCGCCGCTCGTCTGCGCCTTTGCGGTAGTAACCCATCCACACTTCGACGTCTTTCCACGGATCAAATAGCGGGCCATCGCTGTACTTAAACGAGTTGTCGCTATAAACCATGGCCTGGCGCGGCCGGTCGTTCCAGTTGTTGAGGGTGAGGTCAAATGAGTCGATCTGGCTCAGGCTGTCGGAATACGTGAGGCTGATCACGTCGTGGACTTCGCGGAATTCGCGGTCCTGCACCTTGATCAGGTAGGACGGGACGTAGAAGTCCTGACCACTGAAGATGTCGACCGGCAAGGTGCTGGCCTGGGTGCTCATCCCTTGCCTCCAGACACTCCGCCCAAGGTCAGGCGCGGGATTTCGAGGCGGGTTCCCGGCTGTACCCGCCTGGGGGCATCGATCCGGTTGGCATCGGCGATCGCACGCCAAGCGCCGGGGTCGCCGTATTCCTGCGCGGCGAGGTGGCTCAAGGTCTGACCGCGGCCGAGCACGCGCACGTGGGTGCGGTCGCTCGAATGGCGCGGAGTTTCGCGCAGCTGTTCTTCGATGGTCCAAGCTTCGCGGAAGCTGACGTTGAGCTTGGCGCGCAGGGGAATTCCGTTGGAGCTGAACAGCGTGAATTCTTCACTGATGCTTTCGAGCACGCACCAGGGCGACACCTTGGTGCCAAAGGAGAACAACTTGCCGGCCGTGCCCCAGCGCAAGATCAAACGCGGCGGTGCATGGGTCTCGCGCTCGACTTTGAGCAGCTGATAAACCTTGCCGGTGAGGTTGCGCACGTCCTTGACATTGCCTTCGAGGCCGAACTCGGTGGTGTCGAAAAACAGCTCGAAATTGATTTTCTCAGCCTGCCCGCGCACGAACTGGACCACCGGCGCATCGAGTCCGGGAATCGCCACTTCCGCAAACTGCACGCTCTTGTTCACCGTGTAGCGTTCCGGATTGAAACGCGCCACAATCGGTGCGCCGTTTTCCGGCGTGATGGTCAGTTTTTCCAGTGCCATGATCCTTCCTCATCCTGGGACCGCGGGCGTCCCGCCCCTGGGACCGCGGGCGTCCCGCCCGCCTGCCTTGGGACCGCGGGCGTCCCGCCCGCCTGCCTTTCACATCCCCGGGACGATCACCCGGTCCTCAATCGCCACGTCCCGTTCCCGTTGCGCGGCACGTTCCTGCTCTACTTGCACCTGCTCCAAAATCAACTTCGCGAGCCGCTGCACTTCCTCCGGCGCGAGCGCCCCCACGCCCTCGCTGACCACGATCTCGCTTTCCACCTTGCCGATGTGGACGTCCATCTCAGTGGCCTCCGTGAAAGGCAAGCGGGCGAGACGCCCGCGGTCCCAGGTTGAAGGTAAGCGGGCGGGACGCCCGCGGTCCCAGGTTGAAGGTAAGCGGGCGAGACGCCCGCGGTCCCAGGTTGAAGGCAAGCGGGCGGGACGCCCGCGGTCCCAGGTTGGTCATCACTTCACGCTCCCAGCTGCAGTTCGAGCCCTTCGTGGGCGATTTCTAGCGATTCGATCGCGATCTGACTCTGTTGCGCATTGAGCGTGGGACCTACCCACTTGGTGGGCAAGCCCTTGCGAAACTTCCACACCTTGGCCGGACGCCGCGCCTCATCCAAGAGGGCGATGATGCCGTCCTTGCGCTTGCCGCGCCCCATCACGAAATCGTGGTGCCAGGTCCACAAGTCGTCATAAAGGTAGATGGCACCTTGGCGCAGGGTGATGTGCGAGAACATGGCCCGCGTCGGGAACTGGTGAACGTAGTGGTTGACCCCGCCTTCGCGGTACTCCATCAGCTCGACCGTGGCTTCAAGCCCGCTGCACTCGTTGAAGCCCGCAACAAAGTAGGACAGCGCCGCTTTAAACAGCGTCCCGAAAACATCGGAGCTGTCGACAAAGGTCAGGTAGAAATTGAAAGCGCCCAGTGGGTCAACCCGTAAAACCGATGCCATGGTCGTGCTCCTCTTCACCGTTCCGCGATCTCGGTGCCAGCCGGGGTGCGGCGCAGCTCGAAGATCACGAATTCCATGGGGGCTGCAATCGCTACCCCCACCTCACAGATCAGCTGGCCGGCCTCGACCACGGACGGCGGGTTGTTGCTGGCATCGCACTTGACGAAAAAGGCTTCTTCAGGCCGCGTGCCTAAGAGCCCTCCTTGGCGCCACAGGGTCTCGAGGAAGATCGTGAGCGCGTGGACCAGGGTGCGGCGGAGGGCGTCGTCATGGTTCTCGAACACCGCCCACTGGGTGGACTCGTCCACCGACTCTTCGATCATCGAGAGCAGCCGGCGGGCGTGGATGAAACGCCACAACGCATCGTCGGGACCGGCGAGCGAGCGTGCGCCCCAGACCCGCAGGCCGCGGCCGGGGAAGGGGCGGATGGCGTTGACGCTCTTGGGGTTGAGCCCTTCTTGTTGCTGGTGATCGAGGGTCAAAGCCACGTCGGTCGCAAATTCGAGTTCAGCACCCGCGGGAGGCTGATGGACGCCTTGCTCGTGGTCAATCCGCGCATAGATTCCCGCGAGGTGACCGCTCGGCGGCACTTGCCGGGTGCCGTCACCCTGGAGCGGATCCGGAACCGCGAGCCAGGGGTAGTAGAGCGCCGCAAAACGGGTGGTGAAGCGCTCCCGCCAAGCCACCGCACCTGCGGGGTTCAAGTCGGCCGGGGGATCGACCACCACCACCCGGTCTTTGAGCAGCTCGCACTGGCCGATCAGGGCCTGGATGATGCGCGCCGCGCGCTGATCGTCGCGGGCCGGCGGCACGCTGGTGGGATCGTCCGCGGGCAGCTCGCCCTGGGCAGCTTCCGGGGGCGGCGGCGCGCAAGGATCGTGCGGCGGCACAGGCGGCTCGGCGATCAGGGGGACCCCGGCAAAGACCGCGTCGGGCGCCGCGAGAATCGCGACTTCGTCGATCTCGGCGAGCAAGCGCAAACCGCGCAGGTCTGCCAGGCCGCCGGTAAAGTCGCCCAGCTCGACCCCGGACAGCCCGTCCCGCCCGCCGACCAGGTGCAAGGTGCCCTGGGGATAGAGGGGGCCACCCGCCACCCACAAGACGCTGTTCGGTTGGGCTTCGAGGCGAACCCACGGCGACAGCCGCTTGACCACGTCCGGGGCGTAGTAAAGGCTCGTCGGGTCGAGGGACAGCCGCTTGTAGAACTCTTCTTCGACCGGCCGGCTTTTGTCTTTGCCGCGATTCACTTGCACCCGTAAGGAAAATTCGCTCACCGCAGGGCCGGGCAGCAGAGGCTTGACGGTCAAGCGAATGCGGTTGCCCCAACTCCCGGCGCTGGTCGCCCGCAGGGTCAGCGCAGGCGTCGCGCGATGCACGGCCGTGCCCATGGCGAGCGCGGTGCGGAGCGGCTGCGCCACCCGCACCCGATCGCCCGGAAGCACGGCTTCGACCATGGCATGAACTGCGAGACCTTGACCATGGAGCGTGAGAAGGTCGTCAGGAAGGATGCCCGCAACGTGCGAGAGCACCAGTTCGCGGGCGCCGCGCGCCGCGTCTTCTCCGAGCGTCGCAACTTGCGGGCCGGGTCCTGGGGTCGGCAAGACGTGCGCGGCTCGGCGCGGGCGCTGCAGGGGGTCTTGGTGGCGGGTCGCAGCGACCCGCACCACGTAGCAAGTGTTGCCCCCGTTTTCGAAAAAGGCGCGCACCGCATAGGCGAGGTAGCCGCCGGCAATGAAGCCGCCAAAAATCGTCTGGAACTCTTTCCAACTGGTCAGGCGGATCGCCAGCTCGCGCACTTGCTGCTGGGTGGTGACCGGAACCGCCGCCAGGGGTCCGCGCTCGGCAAAACCGACGAAGCCGGCGATGTCGGTGCGCACCAGCAGCAGCTCGCGGTCAGCTGCTGGCTCAGGGCGGCGGTAAATTCCAGGAGTCAAGTACGCAGGCATGGTCGACGCTCACCGGTTATCCGAGGCTCAAGCCCTCGTGACAGATTTCCAAGGTTTCCACCGCCACATCGCTGGTCTTGCCGTTCAAGCCCGGGCCTTCCCATTTGCACGGCCAGCCTTCGCGGAAGTTCCAGCGCAACGCTTCCTTGCGCGCTTCATCGAGCAGCACGATCGCGCCGCTGGTGCGCTGGGTCTTGCCATCGATCACTTTCTTGCGCCACTCCCATAGTTTGCGGTCCTTGGTCCAGCCCCGCTTGAGCACCACGTTGCCGTACTTGATCAAGCCGGGCAGCTTGCGGGTGTTGCCGCGTTGTTCATTGCCTTCGCGGTATTCGATGATGTCGGTGTCAGTGGTGAGCCCGCTCGCTTCGCTGAAGCCGCCGCGGATCACCCCGTCGATCTCGATCAGAAAGTTGAATTGCGCGTAGGGATCATTGCGCTTGCCGTCCGGCATGATCTGTCTCCTTCATGGCTTGACTGGGTACTGGGGTTGCTGACGCTGGGCTTTAGGAAGCGCGCCGCAAAATGACTTGGGCAGCGCCCGCGATTTCTTTTTCGGCAATCCTTTGCACTTGCGCCCGAGCTTCGTCATCAGCGATTCCTTCGGCCAACTGATGCAAGCTCAAGTTGACCAAAATTTGTGACATCGGCCGCTGACCCCAACCGGGATCTTCCCAATGACCGCCAAAGTAATCGGTGATCCGCAGCAAGAATTCGAGACCTTTTTTCGTCAACATGACGTTCCTTTCCAGCGGCACGATGGCCTTTTATGAACATTATGAATATGGACGTTTGAACTACCCTTCACTGACTTCTGAACCACCGACCCACTGGCCGATGCGGAAGATCACGAATTCCGCGGGCTTGACCGGCGCGACCCCGACTAAAATGATCAGGCGGCCGTTGTCGATGTCATCTTGGGTCATGGTGGTGCGATCGCAGCGCACGAAGTACGCTTCTTCCGCGCTCGCGCCCTGCAGCATGCCGTCGAGCCACAAGCGGTTGAGGAAGCCCGAGACGCTGCGCCGCAGCTGGGCCCACAAAGGCTCGTCATTAGGTTCGAACACCGCCCACTGGGTGGCCTCTTCGATCGACTCTTCGATGAAGATGAACAGCCGGCGAACATTGACGTAGCGCCATTGGGGATCGCGGCTGGTGGTGCGCGCACCCCACACCAAGTTGCCGCGGCCGGGGAAATAACGCAGCACGTTGACCCCGCGCGGGTTCAAGATGTCCTGCTCGCCGCGGGTGACTTGCACCTGAAAACCGCGGGTCGGGTCGGTGACGTCGAGCACCAGGCCGCGGACGACCTCGTTGGCCGGGGCCTTGTGGACCCCGCGCTCGATGTCGCTGCGAGCATAGATGCCCGCCAAATGCCCGCCCGGCGGGATCTCCAACTCCTGCCGGTTTTGCGGATCGAGGATGCGCAGCCAGGGATAGTAGTAAGCCGCGTAGTTGGAACTGGTCGGTGGCTGGTGGCCTGCGGGTGCCACCGCTCCAGCGGGTGACTGGAGGATGGCGAAGCGGTCCTTCAAGCGCTCGCACTGCTCGATCAGCCGGGCGGTGGTCCCGGCAAAGTCCGCCGCCTGCTCGTCTGGGCAGCACAGGATGGCGATCTCGTCCACGGTTTCGAGCCCGAGCAGTGCCCGGTTGATGTCAGCCAGGGCCAGGGCCGCGCCATTGGCCCCACCGATGAGCAAGGCCAAAGGTGCGGTGTTGCCCGGGCGATTGGGTCCGGTCTGGGTCAGGCGGATCAGGTTCGAGCGTTCCAGCCGGCGCACATAGAAATTCATCGACTGAGGATCGACCGACAAGTTTTCATAGTTTTCGCTCAAGCTGGGCTGACGGAAGGCGGGGTTTTGGAAGTTCGCAGGGTCGAGCGGATCGAGCGGCGGATTGGGCAGTCCGGTCACGCTCAGGTCCCAATAAAAAAGGTTGAGATTGAACAAGTTGGGGTCCTGGTGGTGGAGCCCGGCATTGCTCACCCGGAGGGCCAGCCGATTGTTGGCCCAGTCGCCGATGCCCAAAGCGGTCGCGGTCATGTCGCCCTGCACCACGGTCGCCGGCGCCGCTCCGCCTTGGTTCGAGGCCACCCGGGCGACAAAACAACGCCGTCCGCCGTTTTGAAAGAAGCCCTCGACCGCATGGGTCAAGTAGCGGTTGGGCATGTAGGTGCCAAACTGGCGTTGGTAGTCCTGGAAGCTGGTGATCAGGTGCGCCTGGTCATCGGAGGGACCACGCTCGCTGACGCCGAGAAACCCGGCCGTGCTGGTGGCCACACCTTCGATCGGCCGGTTGCCGGTGTTCACCTCTTCGATATAAACGCCTGGGGAGAGATATTCGGGCATGTGCTTCTCCTTGTGCGGCTACCGCCAACTCCGGGGAGCTAGGGTGCGATGATCGTGGTCAAAACCGTCATCCCGCGACGGACGTTGACCAAAACGTCGACGTCGGGGTGTGCAGGGTGGCTGCTGCGCAGGGTGACCGTCTCACCCGTGCCTTGAATTCGGGGAAAAAACAAGACGAACTCGCCCGTGTTGCCGGTGGTGTATTCGAGGGTGTCGCCGAGCCGGCGCACCCGCGCGCCAGCGAGCGGTAGGCCACCGGCGAAAACCGTGCCGCGCACGAGGGTGGCACCGCCCGGAAAGGGATAGGCCACTGCGGGCTGCAGGGTTGCGAGCTGGCGCTGGGCGCGGTAGGCCGGCGTCTGGGTCGGGTCGCTCAGCTGCTTGCTGGGGTCCGCCAGGGTCTGATCGGGAAAAGCTGGCCACAGCGGACTGGGCATGGGCAAGACCAGAGGGATCGAGACCGGCAAGTAATAGGGCGTGTCAGCGTGGCTTAAGACCTCGAAGGTGTAAGCTCCGGGTGGCAGGCCAAAAAACAAGTAGGTCGCTTCGCCCGGGCGCACGAACGGAGTGACCGCCTGGCCTGAGACGCGGACTTCGGTCGTCCCGAGCAGCGCGTTCTCGCCGGTGAAGCGGTCGAAGAGGAGCACCGCCAAGGCCAGCTCGAGCTCACGGGTTTCCGAAAATTGCAGCGCCCAGGGTGCCATCTCAAGCGCCTCCGTAAGTGGTCGCCCGTTCGAGCACCCGTTGAGTTGAGTTTTCTTCGACGGAGTCGACCAGGGCCACCCGCGCCAAGTAGCAAACCGACAAGCGATACGCCAAGTCCAAGGCTTGCCAGACCCGGGTGTTTTCTTCGAGGCTGACCGGGTTGAGCGCCAGGTGGACCGGCTCGCCAGCAGCCGCGAGCGCGCCTTCGAGGTCGGCGCCTTCGATCACCGCCCGGTCGTAGAAGACCTGCATCACTTTGCCGAGCACGGTCAGCTGTTCGAACGGGGTGCCCAAAAGCGGGGTGACGAGGTAGGAGAGGTCGAGGCTGAGCGGCGGCTTGCGCCAGCGTCCACCAGTGCCTTCGACCGGGAACTGATTCTTGGTGAAAGGATTTTCTGCGATCCGATAAAGATAAATCGAGATGCGCACCGAGTCGTCGTCTTTGAGCTCAAAAGGTGAGCGGAGTGAGATCCGATTTTCGTTGTCGATCAAGGCATTGACTTGTGGGTCCACTTGGATCTCCTGCCACAAGACCTTCACGATCGAGGCGCCGACGTCGGCTAAAACCGTATACTCACTCATCGCTCACATCTCGTCGATCTCGTACATCTCGTCGATTGTCAATCTTACTCATGAAAGAATAGTTGAGGACCCGCAAAACTATCGAAAAATCTTCGCTGGCAGCGCGCGTTCAATTCACCAGGGGGTAGCTGTTTCTTATTGTTTCGCGCGCTGCAAGCGAAAGCGTGAAGCCATTCCTTCGCGTTTTTCTTCGACCAACCATCCCTCAGCTTGTAGCTCAGCGAGCGCTGCCTTGACCTCGTCGCTCGACCATAAAACGAAACGCTCGAGCACCCACCACTCTAAAATTCCCGCAAAAGTATCTTGCGCGTCAGGGTGATCGGCCAGGTAACCCAAGATCGCTTGCTTCACAGAAAACCTTGTTTCGTCGGTCATGAATGGGTTCTCATCAGGGGCTAGCGACCTCAACGCGAGTTGCTAAGAGCAAGGCCGATGCCAGCGGCAAAAACCACAAAATACGGGGTCTTGCTGGGTTCGATCAGGACAAATTCATCCGCGTCAACCGCGCTGCCCTGCGTTTGGAGGTCGCGCGGTTGACGCGGGCGGGGGAGCAAATCCGGGGAGAAGTGCGGCTTTGCGCCAGCTGCGGCCAGGGTAAGTCGCGGTAGGACTTTTTTGTCCTGGCGCTGCAGGGATTTGTCCTAAGGGTCGACGCATCAATAACTTCCCATTCTGGCATCCCATCTTGAGGCCACC
>CAZCOV010000088.1:2011-18664 GCA_964499975.1 uncultured Thermoanaerobaculia bacterium | reverse complement strand
GAGAGATTCCATCATGAACAGACCCCAAGCCCAAGCCGTACGGGCAGCTCTGCTGCCGTCGGCGAGCGCGCAAGGGGCGGCGGCCGGAGATTGACAGTAGCGGATGGATCGGCTAGGTTGGATACGGTCTTCAATGAGGATGTCATCGATGCAAACAGTCAAATTTGTCTACTGGGAAGAAGATGGGGCGTGGCTAGGGTATCTGCAAGAATACCCTGACTACTGGACCCAGGGAACAACACTTGCCGACCTCAAGGACCATCTACGAGATCTGTATCAGGACCTGAACAGTGGTGCTGTGGCAAACATTCGCAGGGTCGATGAACTCGTCGTGGCATGAAGCGGGTGGACTTGATCCGCACGATTGAGGGGTTTGGCTGTACCTTCGTGCGGCATGGGGGTAAGCACGACTGGTATCGCAACCCCCGCACCAGCGTCTCTCAACCCATCCCACGGCATCGAGAGCTCAAGGAAGGGCTGGCTAGACACATCATCAAGGAGTTGAGTAATCGGGACGGAAGCGCCAAGTGATAAGTAATGGCCTTGATGAAGAAGCGGGGCACCTCGCGATCATCGCGGCCGAGGAACGTCGCGCCCTTCTCCAGCTTGCCGTAAGATGGACCACCGGACGTGCGGCCTCGAGGCGGTAAGTCGGCTGCAAGATGGACCCCCGGGCTCGCTTCGCTCGCCGGGTCCGCTGAGCTTTACGTTATGTGCCAGTAATGCTCGGCATCTTCCAGAAAGGCAGAGCCAGTGACCAGCGCTACCAAACCACGGTGCTTCGTAATCATGCCCTTTGGTGGCGGCAATGAGTATGAGGGTGGCGCAGACGAGTCCCTATACGTCTACGAGAACATCATCGTGCCTGCCGTAGTAAAGATTGTCGGCAGCGGTGATCCGGAAGGGGTAATGATAGAGCGCGAACTTCAGAAGTTTCTTCCCGGAAGTATTCCGGCAGACATAATCAAGAACCTCGCCGAAGCGGACTACGTGATCGCTGACATAACCGGTCGCAACGCTAACGTTTACCTCGAGCTCGGAATTCGATACTCGCTGAGGCGGAGTGGCACAATCCTGATGCTCAAAGACGGGACCGGCCCTCTTCCCTTCAATGTCTCTCATTACCGCGTAGTCAACTATTCCTACCTACCCTGGAAGAACCTAGATGGACTGGTTGGCCTTGAGAAGGCTCTTCAAGAGGCGGTGGACTCGCGGCCAGGTTCAAAAAATCCGATAGATAGCCCTGTCTTCGTAGCATTCGAGGCCCACTCGATCGCTTTTCCCAATCCATTCCGACAGCAGGATCAGGGCCGTTCCTTCCAGAATCTGGTAGACGCAAAACCGAAACTACTGGAGCTATGTCGGGAGTGCGCTGCGGCCGACGGTAAGATTGATCTCAAGTACATTGGCATGACTATGTTCAACGCCTGGGGGCCGCTCCTAGCGATTCTCGACAACCTCAGAACGAGCGACACTAGCAACGTCTCGCTCAGCGTCGCAATGCTCGATGCAGACTGGCTGCGCAGCTACCGCATCCGAGGCTCATGGACGCCGGAGCAAGCTGACAACCTTGCGCATCAAATCAGCACTTACGTTGAAGGCCATCCAGAGATCGCCAGCAACGGGTGGGCGGTGACAGTCCAACGTTATGCTCATATGCCTTGCCTTCATGGTGTGCTCCTCAACGATAAATTCCTGCTTTCAGGGCTCTGCCGCTGGGAGGGAGGCGAGATGTTCGCCGGGGACCGCAGCTTCGACCTGACCTCGATGGACGAAGATCGTGGCGCGGATCGAATAGAGGTGTTCCGAGGCTGGTTTTCCTACTGCTTTGGACTGATGCGCAGGTCAAGGGTGCAAGTGACTCAGCGTCGCGCGGGAAAGCAGGCGAGCGGAGACAGAAGAGGTTGAAGGGTAGCCAGCAGGAGAGTGCGCATAGCACTGAGCTGCTCCGGGCGGCTGCCGCCGCCGGTTAGTTACGGCGAACGTCACTGCCAGTCGCCGTAGATTTGGAAAGCCGCCCAAAACCAAGGCGCGCTCAGCTCCTGGGCGGACAGCTCCGCAGACGCTCCGGGCACGCGGTTTTGCAGCAAATCGAGCTGGGCGGCGCGCAAGGCTTCGTCTTTGGATTTTCCGGCTTTGAGGTGAAAGTAAAACTGCTCCATCAAGAACGCGGTCGTGGAATCTGCGACCTTCCACAGCGTGGCTAACACCGAACGCGCACCTGCATAGTGGAAAGCCCGGGCTAGGCCGATCAGCCCGTCGCCGCTCAAAGTCTTGCCCAACGCGGACTCGCAAGCTGAGAGCACGACCAAGTCAGCATCGAGGTGCAGTTGTTCGGTGACTTCCCAGACCTGCAGCAAACCATTCTCAGGCCCGGCTTTGAGGTCTGCGGGCACGGCGAGCACAATCGCTGAATTCAAAGGGAAGCGTTCGTCGAGGATGCTGTGCGTGGCGAAGTGGAGGTAATTGGAGGCGGGCCCCAGCTGCTTCACCTGCTCTTCCGTGGCTTCGTTGCCGACAAAGACCTTGGCCTGGGGGTAGAGCTGCTGGATCCCCGCGACTTCGCTGCGGGCTGCGGGCAACGGCGCAAAGCGATAGCCGCGCTCGAGCAGGGCGCGCACCCGCACGTCCGCAGGAGCGCGCATTTCTGGTGGCAGCACTGGATCGGCAAAAGCGACCAAGGAATCTGGCGCCCGACGTGCGCCCTTGCGGGCAGCGTGTAACTCAGCGTAGACCGTGCCCGAAAGCGCGAGATGCAACGGCAGGTCAGCGATCAGGTAGCTCAGCTCAGGACGCGACGGGTCGGACGGGTGACCCAAAGCTGCCCACGGGAGCAAGTGCAGGGGGCCTTCGGGCACGATCACCAAACGCTCGCCCGCACGGACCTCAGCAGCAAACGGCGCGATCAGATCCGAGTAGAGCTCAGCACTCAGGCGGCTGAAGTTGGCGCGTCGGTTGGCCCCGATCGCTCCGGCTGGCATGCTGGTGAGGATCAAGGAGCGGAACTGCGCGATCCGCGCGGTGAGGTCCGCCTCGGTCAAGGGCAAGGACAGGCTTCTGAAGCTGGTCGGGGTCAAGACGAACCCGTGGAGCTGGTTTTTTCCCAGGCTGTAAGACAAGAGGACCGTCCCCGCATCGAGGTGAGCCTGCACTTCGCTGACCCCGAGCGGACGGGGATAGCGCAGGGCGGCCAGCCGCGGGACCGTCGCATGGATCTCGCGCAAGACGTTCTCGCGCTCGCTGCGCAGCGTTTCGAGTTCGAGGTAGAGCGCCTCTCGTCCGGGCAGCGCCGCCACGTCGGGTTGGGCGAGCTGCCACTGCAAGCGGTCCAGGCTTTCGCGGTTACGGCGCAGCCGGGTTTCGAGCTCGGGACTGAGTTGCTCGGCCAGGACCCGGTCGCGCTCGCTGAAAACCGCGAGAAAACCTTTGGCGCGGAGGTCTTCGAGCACGGCAAACGCCTCCGCGGGCCGTCCCTCAGCCATCAGCAAGTCGATGTGTTGTTGATACAAGCTGCGGTAATGGCTGCGGAACTGGCTGCTCAAGTCGGCTGAACGGCCGAGGTTGTAGGACATCAAATCGAGGGTGCTGGTGGCCTGGCGGTAGGCGCGCAAAGCGAGTTCGCGGTGTCCGGCTGCTGCCGCGATCTCGCCCAGCTGGCTGGCTGCCTGCACCGAGTAGAAGCTGGTCGGCATGATGCTTTGCAGCAGGGTGAGCGCGCGTTCGGCAAATTCCATCGCAGGGGCGAACTCGCCACGCGCCTTGGCCCAGCTGGCGAGCCCCAAGAGCGCGCCACCGTGCAGCAACTTCTCTCTAAGCTGTTCTGCAAGGTCGCGCGCTTGGGCGAAATGCGCGTGGGCGTCGTCGAGTTCGCCTGCCGCCAAGGCTGCGCGTCCCAGCTTGAGGAGCAGCGCGGCCAGCAGCCGGCTTTGCGGCCAACGGTCCTTGGTGATCACGAGCGACTGCAAGAAGAAGTCCTTGGCTTGCTGGACGTCTCCTCGTTCGAGCGCCACCAGCCCGAGGTCTTCCAAGCTGCCGGTCAGCTCGAGCCAGCCCTGCTGTCGGTTGAGCGGCAAAGTCGCGCGGAAGTAAGTTTCGGCCTGGGCAAAATCATCCTGCTCGAAAGCCAGATTCCCGAGCTGACGCAAGATCATGGCGGTTCGCTGTCGACCGTCGGGCAGCTTTTGCGCCCGCTCCAGCGCATTGAGCAGGTAGCTCTTCGCCAGCTCAAAGTCACCGCGGTGAAATTCGAGATCACCCTGGGCGGAAAATACCCGGACCATGGCCATGGGGTCGGGGCTCTCCCCCAGCAAATCAGCGGCTTGCTTGAGGGTGGCTTCGGCGCGGGCATAGTTGCCCATCCACTTCAAAGCATCCGCCAGGGTGAGGGCGCTGCCGAGCAATTCCGGGCTAGTGGGCGCGGCTTTGGCCGCGAGCGTGAGCGCGCGCTCGAGCAACGGGACCGCGCGCTCGAGTTCGCCCTGCATGGCAATGCTCGCACCCAGGAGGCGCAAGGTGGTTGCCAGTTCGACGCTGTCCCCAGCCAGGGCCGCTTGCCGTTGGGCTGCGTCCTGCAGCCACTTTTCGGCCTCAGCGGAAGCTTCGAGGTTGCGCAGGACGCTGCCCAGGAGATACCGGACGCGGGCCGCGCGAAAGCTGCCCGCACAGCGTTGGTCTTCAGCCGCCACCAGCCGGGTCAAGGTTTGGGCGGCGCGGGTCCAGTCGCCAGCGCTGACGTAAGCGCGGGCCAAGAGTTCTTCTGCGAGCAACCGGCCGGACGCCTCTGCCCCTGCGAGGTCAGCCACCCGGCGTTCCAGGTGTGCGAGCAACTCCGGATCGGCTTGGATAGCCACCAGGCGCTGGCCCAACCAAACCCAAGCGTCAGGCGCAAGCCCTGGCGCCTGGCTCAGCTGTCGTCCGCGGACGGCTGCTTCGTCTTTCTTTCCGGTGGCGAGCAATTGCCGCAGCTCGGCTGCCATCTGCGCCAAGTCTGCCGGAAGCTCGGGCTCAACTTCGACTTTCCACGGCCCTTTGCTGACGACGACCGCCAGTTGCTGCCCTTCACGCTCGACCCAAAGCCGGACGTCTGCGCGCGGAGCCAGCTCAGTGATCAGCCACTCCCAATCGAGAATACCAGTGAGGTCACCCTGGGCGCCAAAGCAAGGGTCCTCACCCCCGACCCACTCCCAGGCCACCACCCGATCTGCGACCCGCAAGCCAGCCTTGGCCGCTGCTGCCCCCTCCTCGACGCTCACCACTTCGACTCCTGCCCGCGCCGCCGCTGGCAACGTCCAGCCCACGGTCAGGGTCAAGATCCAGCTCAGCAAGTTCGGCAAAGGAAGTCGGTGTCTCATGGCTAGAGCCCATCATATTTGAGTGCCTGCAGAAACGTCGAAGTTCCAGAAAAGACAGCCTGCGGGCCGCGTCCGGTAGAAAGGGTGAACACCGTCCGCGGTCCGCAGGCTGGACGTTCAACAATCAGCTGTCCCTTTAAGCTCAGAGCAGCAAGTTGGGGTACAGGAGTAAGGGCCAATCGTCGGGATGGCTAAACCCCCACTCAGGGCAGTGGTCAGCAGTTTGATCGACTCTCGGTTAAGGTTCAGTTTTTTGACTCTTGGCGCCGGTGTCGTGGATTTTTTCATGTCACCTGCCTCTTAAGGTTTCAAAGGACCTGGCACCTGCATCCTTATGGACGACTAGGAACACGGGGCGATATACGAGGTCTCGTCCCCCTTGGCCTGCGCCGGCCCCTCCGAGCAGCAGTCGCTACAGGTTGAAGAATTTTCGTTGTAATCGCAGGTGCCGTTGTGGTTGCAAGTGCTGCAGGGACCACAGTCACTCGAACAGCTAGAGCAACTTTCTCCAGACTCGCAAAGACCGTTACCGCAAACTGGCCCTGGTGGCGGCGGTGGGCAGGTTGTGCAAGGAGGCAAGCGATACTTGGGAGAAGATACCGGGACCAGCTGTACTGCGCAACCCGAAGAGGGTAAACCGTATTTGCCACTTAAGTAACAGTCTGTCTCTACCCGCTCTGCGTCTGTAAGCACTCTCGTGTAAATAAGCACTTCGGCAAGGTCACCAGTCATGAAGTAGCTCGAATAATAGGCGCCTACGTTGCTGAGGGTCCACGGTCCTGAAGTCGCAAATGAATGTGATGAAATCAAGGTTCCATCACGATATACTTTCATTACAGAACCATTGTAGGTTGCCGAAAGTTCGTGATAAACCCGAGTATTGCCTATTGTGCTGATCGTAATTGGCAAATTATTTCCAGTGCCAACAAATAGTGCCTGGCTACCATTCTCCCAGCGCAGTTGATTATTGGGGTAATTGCCTCCAGGGCCAAGAATCATGCTGAAGGTCTCAGTAGGCTTGCTGTTCTTACCCACAATGAAGACAGAAAATGACGTCGGGCTCACTGGACCTGTAAGATAAAGTGACTGCGCCCCACCGAAACGGATCACTGGCTGCCCATTTAGGGCTCCCGTTACAATTGATGGTTGACGTGAAGCTAGCGTCATCGTTGCATTTGTACCAAAGCCGCTTTGATCGGCCCACACAGAGACTTTACCAGCACTGGACGTAACGCCAGCATCAGCGCGCAGCCACAGCCGAGGACTCGCAGCCGGAGTAGCATAGAGCGATGTTGCTAGAAAAAATGCAGTACACAGAACACTTGCCAAACGAGAGGCACAACTTTCAGACATAGATCGACTCTCCTCTTTTGTTATCAGGGATGCTTACCTTACGAGAAACCCACATTGGGTTTACAACTTGCTGTGCGGACTTACTGTATTTAGAAAATTTACGGCCTCAGGGGGCCTGAGCTTAAATAATGAGACATAGTGCGCGACAGTATTAACAACAATAGGTGCAGCATGGACCACACGAGAAAATGGCAGTACCGTCGCTCCAATTAGCGCCAGCAGCAACGACCTGCTGCAAATCTTCGTGATTATCGATCACCTTGATCGTCTCGCGATTCAAGCGAAGTCTCTTGAGTTGCTGCTTTTTCAAGGACCCTACCTCCGCCTCTCTGGGTTCATTTGCCGGCCACCGACCGTGGCCCTTCCTCGACCTTCAGCCCCCTATAACCTCCCGAACGCTGGGGTTGGCGGGATTTGCCAGAAACTGGACGAAAAAGCGAACTCGTGCGGTGCGCCAGCCGGATCAGCGGGTGGGACGCCAGACGGGCTGGGCCTGGATTCAAGGCATTTTTTCGCCCTGCTTGGGTCGATAGAAGGGCTGCTGTAGGTACCAGGGGAGATCGAGGATCCGAATCCAGGAGGGGTCGAACTTCTGCTCAGGCTCGGTGCCCACAATGAAGGCTTCGCGGAGGGTGCGGGCGGCTCCAGGGGCAGCGCGCAAACCCGTGCCCACTTCAACTTCGACTTCGACGATCCGCGGCGGCGGCGCAGGGAAGGTCTCGTTCGAGCGTAACCAACCGTCTTTGAGCCCACGCTCGACCACCCCGCGCCAAATCGGCAGCGCAGCAATCGCGCCGGTCATGCCCTGGCCGATCGGCTTGTTGCTGTCATACCCCACCCACGACAGAATGGTGTAACGGGGCGTGAAACCCACAAACCATGCGTCGGTGTACGCGTCGGTCGTGCCGGTCTTGCCCGCCATTTCGAGCTCGAGACCTTGCAAACCCGAAGCCGCAGTCCCGCTGTGGACCACGCCCGTGAGCACGTGGAGCATCACATAGGCCACTTCCGGCTGCATCGCCTGGTGGGCGCGCGGCAGGTGCTGCTCGAGCACGCGCCCCTCGCGGGTGGTGATCTTGTCGATCAAGTGGGGTTCGAGGTAAATGCCCTGGTTGGCGAACGTGGCATAGGCTGCCGCCAGCTCCAGCGGAGCAATCCCAGCCACCCCCAGGGCCAGGCTGGGGTAAGGCGGTAGCTCGCTCACGACGCCGCAACGCCGCGCAAAGTCGATCACCCGCTCGACCCCGATTAAGTCGAGCAACTTGACCGATGCCACGTTGATTGAGTCTTCCAATGCCTGACGCAAGGTGATGATGCCGTAGTAGCGCTCGTAGTAGTTGTGCGGACTGTAGCTGGACAGGCCATCCGCCCCGATGAAGCTGACCGGCGCGTCGAAGATCGTGTCGGCCGGAGTGTAGCCGTTCTCAAAAGCTGCGCCAAACACGAAGGGCTTGAAGGTCGAGCCGACCTGACGCCGGGCTTGGGTCGCGCGGTTGAACTCGTTGCGCCCGAAATTCCAGCCCCCGACCATGGCCCGGACCGCGCCCGTCGCGGTTTCGAGCACCACCACCGCGCCTTCGAGCACGGGCTCTTGTTCAAGCACGAGCAACGGCTCCTCACCTGCTTTCTTGGGTTCCTGCAAACGGAACCAGGCCACGTCGCCCGGCGCCAACACCATGCTCGGACGGTCTTTGCGCGTCCAGCGGATACCCGCAGGGAGCAAAGTCAACACTTGATCGTGGATCTTGATCTGCGCTTTTTCCCCGCTGCTCTCGAGCACGATGCCTTCGTACCATTCACCCACGACCAAAGGTTCGTCGAGCCAGGACGGCAGCCGCCGGCTGGCCAGATCCACGCCGCCCAGGTGGTCCTTGGGGCCGCGCCACCGCTTCAAGTCGTCGAGCGTGGCCAACCCGTCGCGCAAGGCCAGCTCCGCAGCGCGCTGGATGTTGCGGTCAAGGGTGGTATGGACCTGCAGCCCGCGGTCATAAAGCGCAGTCGTGCCGTAAGTGGTCGCGAGGAAGCGGCGCACCTCCTCGGAAAAATACTCGCCCAGCAAGTTCCCGCGCTGCCGTGGCACCACCCGCAGCGGTTCGGCCAGCGCTTGCTCGTAAGTGGCGCGGTCGATGAACCGTTCTTCCAACATCCGTCCCAAGACCACGTCACGCCGCTTTTGCACCGCGTCTGGCCGCTCGTACACGTTGTAATGCGACGGCCGTTGCGGGATCCCAGCGAGCGTGGCTGCTTCCGCCACGGTCAGGTCCTTAACCGATTTGGCGAAGTAGTTGCGGGCAGCAGCTTCCATGCCGTAGTTGCCCTGGCTGAGGTTGACCAGGTTGCAGTAAAGCGCCAAGATTTGCTGTTTGCTGTACTTTTTCTCCAATTCGACCGCGAGAAACGCCTCTTCGATCTTGCGCGTCCACTTCTTGGCTCGCGACAAGAACAGCTCCCGCGCGAGCTGCATGGTGATGGTCGAGGCACCTTCTTTCTTGCGCCCCTCGGCCAGGTTCTTAAACGCCGCGCGGAGGATGCCTTTGAGGTCGATCCCGCCGTGGAGGAAAAAATTGCTGTCCTCTGCGGCCAAGATCGCGCTTTGCAGTTGCTCGGGGATGTCGTTTTCGGCGAGCATGATGCGATTCTCGCGCTGATAGGTACGGATCGGCTGGCCGCGCTGATCGTAGAGGGTGGTGACCAGCCGGGGTACGAAGTCGTCCAGCGAGTCGACCTCCGGACGTTGGATCGAAGCGCCGACTAAAACCCCGGTGACCGCGGACAAAAAGACCGTGAGCAAAGGGATGTACAGCCACAGAATACGGCGACGGCGGCCTGGCGGAGGGGGCGGAACCGGGCGTTCAAAGTTGATGCGGAGCGATCCGTTGGGGTTGGGCGGCGCGGGTTTGGTTTCCATAGACCTCGATTATAAGATCCGCACCGGCCCCTGGGGGCCAAAACTCCGCTGCGGTGCCTGAACTAAGCCAGAAACCCTGGGCGTGGCCGCGCGTAATCAGGGGGATCCGGACCGGGAACGGGATCATCCCGCTTCGCTGAAACAATCGAAATTCCGTTACCGACGCGCTCTCGGCCGAGGCGTCGTCGATCAAGGAGATTGAGCATGAGAGGCAGCACGCAATTAGCGAACCCCACTGCGAAACGCGAAGCGCCAGCGCTCGCACGTCTGGGGATCCCTGACCACCTTGGGCCGTCGAGTCGCAGGACGCGACGCCAGGCAGGGAAAGTGAGCGTGTCCTTGCTGGTGATCGCGCTTTTGGCGTCCGGGTGGACGGCACCTCTCTGGGCCGCGCCTGAAGAGACCGCAGCCGTGGCCAGTGCAGTGGATCCTAGTAAGGCAGAGAACGCCGAAGAGCAGCAATTGCCGGTGGTGCAAGACGAAGTGTTTGTCGAAGGATTGTTGCCCGCGGTCCCTACTGCCAATACCGTGGCAGCCAAGCTCCCCCTGTCGCTGCAGCTGACGCCGGGCAGCGTCGGGGTGGTCGAGTCGGACGTGATCGCAGAACAGAAGGGGTTTGTGCTCGGGGACGCGCTCAAAAACATCAGCGGCCTCAACGTGCAGACCGGCAGCGGCGTGTTCGACTTCTTTGTGGTGCGCGGGCTCGACTCGGTGTCGAGCGGCCTGATCCTGACCGATGGCGCGCCCGAACCGGAGACCACTTTCTATCAGCTCTACAACGTCGAGCGGGTGGAAGTGCTCAAAGGACCCTCGGCTTTCCTCTACGGGGGCAGTCCCTTGGGCGGTACGGTCAACCTGGTGCGCAAGCAGCCCTTGCGCAACAACCAGGGCCGGCTGGGCGCGAGCGTAGGCAGCTTCAACACTGCCGAATCCACGCTCGACCTCAACTGGACCGCACCGTCAAAACGGGTGAGCTTTCGCCTCAACTCGCTGTTCCAGCAGTCGGACAACTACCGCGACGACAAGGACAGCGAGAACCTGGCGATCAACCCAGCCTTGACTTTCCGGCCCAGCGACCGGACTTCGGTCAACTTCAACTTCGAGTGGGTCGAAGCGCAGTACCAATCCGACGCTGGCCTGCCGCTTTTAGGCCAGGAAATCCCAGAGGTACCGCGGCGGCGGTCCTACCAATCCCCCTTTGACGGCTCTGATCAGGACATCTACCGTCTGCAAGTCGACTTCGAGCAACGGCGCTCGGCCGCGCTGACGCTGCGCAACAAGACCTACTACCGCCAGATGGACTGGCGCTCGGACGGCACTATTTTCAATGGGGTGTTCCCGCATCCGCTGGGTGATTTCATCGTCTCGCGCACGCTGCTCAGCCTGGACGACACCCAGGATTTCTTGGGCGATCAGTTTGAAGTGTTGTGGCAGCGGGAGACCGGGGTATGGACCCACAATTTGCTCTTCGGGATGGAATTCGCGCGGCTGGCGGACGATTTCACCTTGACCCCCCGCTTGTTGCCGGAAATTGCCCTCTTCAACCCGGTCGAAACCGCGGGCGGGCCGACCATCAGTTTGCCCGGACCCGCGGCAGATGCGCGGAGCGAAGTGGCCGCGCCCTATGTGGTCGACCAGATCGCTTTCAGCGAAAAAGTCCAGTTCTTGCTCGGCCTCCGCTTTGACCGCATCGACTTCAGCGACGACGTCACCCAGAGTTCGCGCACCGACGAGGAGCTGAGCCCGATGCTCGGGATCACCTTCACCCCCAAGCCCGAGCTGGCGTTTTACGCCAACGCTGGGCGCGCGTTTGCCGCACCCTCGACCCTGGTCGTGGGTCAAGAGCGGGTGCCTGAGGAGAGCCAGCAAGTCGAGGTCGGGATCAAGAAACTGGCGCGCGGCGGCAAGGTCCGCACCACCCTGGCGCTCTATCAGATCGACCGCGAAAACATCGCGATCCCCGACGACAACGGCATCACCCAGCAGACCGGGGACCAGCGTTCGCGCGGTTTAGAGCTCGAAATCAGCGCGGATTTGGGGCGCGGCTTGCGCGCGTTCGGCAGCTATGCCTACACCGACGCTGAGCTCACGGAATTTCGGGAAGCCGTGCTGGTCAACTTTTTCCCGCCGACTTTCGCGGTCCTCGACCGCAGCGGCAACACCCCGGCATTTGCTCCTGAGCACTTGGCCAACCTGTGGGTGAGCCAGCACACGGCGCGGGGTTTGGGCTGGGGTGGCGGCTTGCGCTACGTGGGTTCGCAGTTCATCGCCGAAGACAACGCCTTTGAAATCGCCGATGTGCTCACGGTGGATGCCGCCCTCTTCTGGCAGCGCGGTCCTTGGCAGTTCAACTTGAACTTGAAAAACTTGAGCAACGAGGAGTATTTCACCCGCGGCTTTGGCAACACCTCGGTGATTCCCGCTCCGGGATTTTCTGCCATCGCCGGCGTCCACTACAGTTTTTCGTTTGCGCAGTAGCTGGCCTAGCGCTGCTTCCGCGTCAGCAGGAGACGCTCTGCGAGATCTGTGACCAGCCAATCTTCCGCGATCAAGCCATCGCGGAAGCGGCTGGTCACCATGTCCCGCCAGACCACGGGACGGCCGGTAGCGGGGAAGCCCCGAAAACTACCCTGATGGGTGGCCCGGAGCGTTCTTTGCCAGGCGACGCGGTCCTTGGCCTTCACGAGAATCTCGACTTCGACCTGGAGATCCGGAAAAGCGCGCCGATACAGCTACCAACAGGGCCTGTTGCCATGGCTGATCGTCGCCTCGCCGGCACCACGGACACCGGCGCCGTCGACCCCGGGCCAGACTCGGTCGAGTTCGCCAGCGCCGGACCAGACGACGACCGTGGTCCGGACTGCGGCGGGTCATTCAGTGCGCAGAATACGGTGTTTTTGGGTATGATATGACCCGTCATGCGCCGTTCGTCCCCACCACTTCTGCCGCGGATCCGTCGGCTGCTCGAACAAGTGGGCGCCAATCTCGAGCTGGCGCGACGGCGGCGACGGTACTCGGCGCAGACCGTCGCCGAGCGGGCAGGCATCTCGCGCAAGACGCTGTACCGGGTCGAGCAGGGTGATCCTGCGGTTTCCCTCGGCATCTATGCGCGGGTACTCCAGGTGTTGCGCCTCGAACAGGACCTCGCGCAGCTGGCGGCCGACGACGAGCTCGGGCGCAAGCTGCAAGACGCCGGGCTCGTCACCCGGCGACGTGCAGCCAGACGTCCGGCGCCCCAGCCAGACCGTGGGGAGGACACGCCCCGGAGCAACGAGCCTGAGGTGCCGCAGTGACGCGCTGGGACGTCTGCGTCGATCGCGAACGCTTCAGGGAGCCGGCCCTGATGGGATGGCTGCGCCGGCAACCAGCGCGCACGGGCGACGTGTTCTCGTTCGAGTACGCCCGGCCCTGGCTGGAACGCGGGGACGCCTTCGCTTTCGACCCCGATCTCGCGCTGGTCGCCGGACCGCAGTACCCGGCCGCCGACCGCGAGCTGTTCGGGATCTTCCTGGACTCCTCGCCGGATCGCTGGGGCCGCGTCCTGATGCAGCGGCGCGAGGCACTCCGCGCCCACCGCGAAGGTCGCCGCCCGCGCACCCTTTCCGAATGGAACTTTTTGCTGGGGGTTCACGACGAGACCCGGCTCGGGGCCTTGCGCTTTCGCCGGGCGCCAGGTCTCCCGTTCCTCGACGCCGATCTGCAGCAGGCAGCGCCGCCGATCGCCTCGCTGCGGGAGCTTCAGGCGGCCAGTCTGGCTTTCGAGGAACACAGCGACGAGGATGGCCACCCGGAGCTCGAACGATGGCTGTCGCAGCTCTTCGCGCCAGGCACTTCGCTCGGGGGAGCGCGTCCCAAAGCGACGGTGCGCGACGAAACCGGCGCCCTCTGCATGGCCAAGTTTCCGAGCCGCAAGGACACGCGGGACATCGGGGCGTGGGAACTCGTGGCCAACCGCCTGGCCGCTCGCGCTGGCATCGTGGTGCCGCAGGCGCGGGGCCTCCGGCTGCCCGGCAGCTCGTCCACCACCTTTCTCTCGCAGCGGTTCGACCGCACGCCAGACCACGGCCGTGTGGCCTTCGTGTCGGCGATGACGCTGACCCAGCGGCTCGACGGCGAGCCGGGCGCGAGCTACCTCGAGCTGGTGGATTTGCTGCAATCCCGCGGTCTGGCGGCCGGGGCGGACTGCCAGCAGCTCTTTCGCCGCGTGGTCTTCTCGATCTTGATTCACAACACGGACGACCACCTGCGCAACCATGGTTTCTTCATCGAAGCTTCGGGCCTGCGCCTCTCCCCGGCTTTCGACCTCAACCCGTCGGTTGACGGCCGCGAACTGTCGCTGGCAATCGACGAAGTGGAAACCCGCTGTGACCTCTCCGTCGCCCTCGCGGTGTGCGGCGACTACGGGCTGCCGCGCAAGGACGCCGAGCGAATCGTCGACGAAGTACGCCAGGCCGTGGGTCTCTGGCGCGCCGAGGCCGAAGCGCTGGGCATTCCGCGGTGGGAGCAGGAGGGAATGGCTGCAGCGTTTGAGGAGTGACCAGCGGACCCCGAGGGCAGCGAAAACACGCGCCAGCTTCGCCACGACGAGGACAGGCTCGGAGAGCATCAGTACCCTTGGGCGCTAACGTCCCAACCAAAGGCACGGAGCATGAGCTCCGGCTCGATCCAACGCGAGGCAACCCGAAGCGCTTGCTCGCGGGCGTCCGCGTTCGGATGGCGGCGTCGCACGTCCAGCAGCGCGAGTTCCTGCACCGCCCGCGTGAGCGCCCGGACCCGCTCGAGCTTTTGCGCCGACGACATCTTGCGGTAGCCTTCGATCAGCAAGGCTTCGATCTGTGGGTGGGTGTCGTTCGGCGGGGTGTTCATGGGCGCAGCCTACCATTCTTCGGGCCGCTGGTCTCGCTGGTCTGAGCATGGCGGGCGGGACGCCCGCGCTCCCAGGAACCCTGAGCGCCTACTGGCGGGTCCTCTGACAGCCAAAGGGTTCGGAGGGGCCGCTTGTGGCCTCAATTGTCGATCCTGACAGCCCGCTGTTGGGAAACCGCCGGTGCCCATCAGGGCTGACCGCGGGCGAAAATGCGGTCAGCCCTGGGGGCCAGATCAGCAGCCTTCTCAGAAGGCCGACGTATCCCCGATGCCACAGAAGCCGGCGCCCGAGGCATAAGTCCGCAGCAGACCGGTTGTCGAATCCACCACTTCGACCTGGTAGCTCTCCCCGGTCAGCGAACCGAAGAAAACCCAGTAGTGGCCGTCGATCGGGGTGCCATCGTGCAGATTGACGAAGATCTCCGGGTTGCTTGGGCCGAAGAACCAGAAGATGCCCGATTGGTTAGTCATCTTCACCGCTGGCTGGTACGTTGACCCCCGTTTGACCCGCACTTGGAAACGGTTATTGAGGAGACAAACTGTGGTCGAGTTGTCGGCACAAACGAAGGTCGGCATGTCTACCGCGCTCAACTCGCCAAGCGCACCAGCGAACTCGTCTGCTGGAGCAGCTGCCGCGAACTCCGCCGACTTGACGAAGGCGGAAGTATCCGCCCCACCACAAAAGCTGTTCGCCGCTGAGGTGTAGGTGCGCGTCAGGTTGTTGGCGCGATCTTTGACGTTCAAAGTGTAAGACGCTCCGGTCGCCGAACCGTGGAACACCCAGTACCGTCCATCAACGCTTCCAGCGTCGACCAGCTTGACCATGACTTCGATCACATTCGGCGAAAACAGCCAAAAACCTGCCGCATCCGCTGAGTAGTTGTTGGCAAACGTCTGCCCAATGTAGGTAGTACCGTTATTGACCGCGGTCAGGGTGGCCTCGAAGCGACCATTCCCCAGGCAGAGCCTGGTCGAGCTGGGAGTGCAAGCGGCATAGTCGTTGTTGAAGATGGTCACCGTACCCGAGGAGGGCGAACCCACATTGTAGGCTGAGCTGGGTGCCACCGTAAGCGTCACCGTCTCAGGGTTTTCGATCAACGTGTCGTTGATCGGGGTCACGGGGATCAGCAACGAGGTCTGCGAAGCCGCGAAAGTGTAGATGTTCGCAATCGACGTGTAGTCCACACCGTTGGTGGCGCTGCCACCGATCGTCAGGGTCACCGTCAAAGATGCAGCGGTGCTGCCGGCACGCGCGAGCGTGAACTGGCCGGGGTTCGTGGGGGTCTCCGAAGCCTCGGCGTCGGTGGCAGTGATGGTGACCGTGGGGAAGTCGTTGTCGGTGATGGTGACCGTCGCGCTCGACGGCGAGCCCACCGTGTAGCCAGCACCAGCGACAACGCTGAGGATGACCGACTCGGTGTTCTCGATCAAGGTGTCGTCGATGGGAGTGACCGGGATGTTCCTCGAACTTTGCCCGGCGTCGATGGTCTGGCTGGTTGCAATCGACAGGTAGTCCACGCCGTTGGTGGCGGTGCCACTGCGAGTCAGGGTCACGGTCAGGGCCGCTGCGGTGCTGCCGGTGCGCGTGATCCTGAACTGGCCGGTATTTGTAGGCTCCGCAGCGCTGGCGTCGGTGGCGGCGATGGTAACGGTCGGCAGCGACACGCTGCCGAGGGCGTCCCAAAAGGCCTTGCTGAACGTGCTCGTGCCGTTGTTGTTGCCGCCGGGCGACGTGCACCCGCCGTGGGTGTGGACGCCGACGGCAGTGCTGGTGTTGCCGTCGATCACCGGGCTGCCCGAGTTGCCGCCCTCGGTGTCGGTGGCGTAGCGCATGGTGGTGCCGGTGGAGCCGGTGTTGGGGCCGATGTGGGTCTGGTTGGTCTGGTTGGCGCTGCCGCTGTCGGTGCCGAAGCCGGTGATGCGGATGTTCGCCGGGCCGAGGTTCTGGGCGACGGTGAAGGAAGCGCCCTGGGCGGCGATGGGCTGCAAGCCGGTCTGGGTGTTGTTGAAGACCGCGAAGATCCCCCAGTCGTTGCCGCTGCCGCCGTTGACGAACTCGCGGCTGCTCTGGTCGATGGAGTACTGGTGTTGGGGCGCCGGGTGGACGATCGCGCCGCTGCTCTGCGACAGTGGGACGTTGAATTGGAGCGTCTGGGCGCTGGTGGTGTCGAGGCA
>CAZCOV010000088.1:0-2001 GCA_964499975.1 uncultured Thermoanaerobaculia bacterium | reverse complement strand
GACGAGCTTGCCGTTGTTGACGATCCAGCCGGTACAGCTGACGGGCACGATCCGGCCGACCCGGGGCTCGCTCGAAGCGACGCGGTCGTCGGTGCCGCAGATGCTCTTGGTGGCGTCCGGCCACTCGCCGACCATGACGTCCGCCACATTGGCGTGGACGCCCTTGTCGGACGGGCCGACGAAGAGCTTGACCTCGACGGCGTCGCCGTTGAAGAAGGCGCTCGAGTAGTTCCACTCCCTGAGGGTGCGGGCGTCGAGGCGCTGGGTGGCGCCGTCGAGGAGCGACGTGAGCTCGAGGTAGCTCTCCTCGCCCAGGAAGGATCGGCGGAAGTTGACGCGGAGCCATTGCGCCTCGGGAACGAAGATCAGGTCGGCCGCGGCCAGCTGGGGCGACGCGGCGGCGGCGCTGCCGTTGACCATCCCGGAGCTCCAGACGTAGGACTCGGTGTGGTGCGGCAGCTCCGCTGTCTGAGCTAAGGCGGGGCCGGCGACTAAGGCGAAGATCACCAAGGCAAAAAGCGACAGGTGGAGCACGGCTTTCTTGAGCATGGAAATAGCCCTTCTGAAGCGCTCTGCGCTTCGTTGTGGAATGTGGATCTGCGAGGGATCACCCCTCACTCCAGGTACCTCATTCGAATCGACCACTTGTCGCTCGGTGAGGCGGTAGAGCGGCGTGGTGTCCAGATCGTTCTCCTCGGCTCAGGCGGCACCTGATGAATCGAGGTGTCTACCCCTCACGCGCAAAATCAGGAGCAAACCTGTCACTCTTAAAGAATGTTCTGATTTTGAATAGACAAAATGATAAGTAACGCTTATCCGCCTACCTCGCCTATGATGGTGATGAGGAATTCAGCTTGTTCAGGGAAAATCGTGAGCCAGCACAGCGCAGCGCAAAGCGATCCGGATCGAGACGGGACCATCACTGACCTCTTGACCGCCTGGGCCGACGGCGATCAGGAGGCTTTCGCGCGGCTCGTACCACGAATCTATGGTGAGCTGCGCCAACTCGCTGCCGCTTGTCTGCGCGGCGAAAGCCCCAGCAACTCCCTGCAGCTCACCGGGCTGGTCCACGAAACCTACCTCCGCCTCGTCGGTCAAAACCGCATCCACTGGAAGAACCGCGCTCAGTTCTTCGGGGTTGCCGCGCAGCAGATGCGCCGTATCTTGATCGACCGCGCTCGCCGCCGCCATGCGGCGCGCCGCGAGGACGGCTTGAAACGCGTGTCGCTCGACGCGGCGATCGATCTGAGCGATGAACGGGCTCCTGAGCTTCTCGCCTTGGATGAAGCTCTAAACGCCCTGGCAAAAGTCGACCACGAGCTGAGCCAACTCGTCGAGCTGCGATTTTTTGCCGGCTTGAGCAACCACGAGATCGCGGGGATCCTCCGCGTGTCCGAGGCCACGCTCGCGCGCCGCTGGCGGGTAGCCAAAGGTTGGCTCTATCAGCATCTGACCGGCGAACATCCTGACCAGGAGCAGAGCCGTGGGGCCTGACGAACATTGGCAAAGGGTCGACGCGCTCGCGCAAGAAGCCTTCGAGCTGACCGGCGAGGAGCGGCGGGACTTTCTCGCCGCGGCGTGCGAGAGCACAGACCTGCGCCAGGAAGTGGAGGCCCTCCTCCTCGCCGAGCAGGCGGCAGGGGACTTTCTCGAGCTGCCGGTCGTGGGCGAGGCCTGGGAAAGCGGCTCGCTGCCGCGCATCGGCCCCTACCGGCTGCTCCGGGAGCTGGGACGCGGCGGCATGAGCATCGTCTACTTGGCGGTGCGCGATGACGACGCCTTTGCCAAGCGCACGGCGATCAAAGTCCTGCGTCAGGACGTTGAGAACGACGGCCTGCTACGCCGTTTCCACAACGAGCGTCAGATCCTCGCCGACCTCGATCACCCCTACATCGCCCGTCTGCTCGACGGCGGTCGTACCACCACGGGCCTGCCCTACTTCGTCATGGAGCACGTCGAGGGCGAGCCCATCGACACCTACTGCGATCAGCGACGGCTCGG
>CAZCOV010000087.1:0-18803 GCA_964499975.1 uncultured Thermoanaerobaculia bacterium | reverse complement strand
GATTGACCTCAAAGAAGCCATGTTGTTGCCCCCGGTCGAAGCGGCTCAGTTCGAGGTAGCGGGCGAGCGCTTCTTTCAGCCCTTCTGGTTTGCTCCAACGATCGAGGTAGTTGCGGAGGTTGACGGTGAACTGCCCGGAGCTGGAATCCGCTTCGTTGAATTTGGGCCAGCGACCCTCGACGTCATGGTGCGGGGCATTGCGCAACCGGTCTTCGACCCAACCGTCGTCTTCGCTGAGGCTGAATTCGCCGATGCGCTGCCAGCCCTTTTCGGCAAAAACGCCTTCGCTGTAGGTCTCGAAAGTCTGCAGCTCGATCGCGGTCGGGAAGCTCTTGCGGTACTGAAAACGGAGGTAGCGCAGGTCTTCACAGCTGCAGCACAGGGGTTCTTTGGCCGGGTCGACCTCTTCGCGACAAGCGAGGTAGAACTCATCTGCGCTGCGGTCACGGGTAGCAATGGCCTCGCCGCGGGCCCATGGCCCATCGACCACAGGCTGCTCGAGGTTCGGCGCAAAAAATACGCAGATACGCAGCAGGTGCTGGCCCGGAACTTCAACTTCGATCTTGCCTTCGTACCGGCGGAGAAACGCGCTGAGGTCGCTCACCGGGTTGACCGTGGCCCGTACCAAGTCGTAGAGCAAGATATCGGGGAAGCGCAAGACCACGTCGACCGTGCGCTGGGTGCCGGACACCGGCACTGCGTTGAAGTGCCAGCTGCGCTGGTTGCCGCTCTCGTCAATGCCGCTCGGTAGGCGGCCGCTGAGCAACACCTTGACGACGAATTTCTTGTCGCTGTAGGGCGCTTTCAACAGGTGGACAAAGTCGTTGTCGCGGTTGAAAAACAGGGTGCTGGGATAAGCACCGCTCGGTCCGGACAGCTTGCCCTTGGGCAGGTGCTGTTCGCCCAGCCGCCTTTGAAACGCCCAGCGGAGGTGGATGCCGAGCGAGGTTTCATCCTTGCCGTCTGAACCAGCGGCCTGGAGAAAGAGGTAAGGTGACTGGAACCTCAGGTTACTATCGGACTCCAGGCTCTTGCCTAGATCAGCAACGACTTGAGCGGGGACGACTGGATCTTGGTTCATGGTCTGCGTCTTTCTCCGTCAGGGCAAGAAAAAGTTCGCGGCGGCCGTGGCCACGGGCACGTAGCTGCTGCCGTTGAAGCGGCGGAAGCTGAAAGTGAAGAGCAGGGCTCCGGGCAACAGTTCGAGGCGGTGATCGCTGTTGGTCATGAACACCTGCGCTCCGTCCTTGGCAAAGAGCCCGCGGCAGAGGTTGGGGGTGCTGCCGAGGGTCAAGCCCAGGGTTTGCTGCAGCTCGGCTGCTGGCATCTTGGGGTCGTTAAACGGTTCGGGGCTGCGCACCAGGATGCCCAAGACCCGACCGGTGGCGCGCTGGCGCACGATGTTGAACTCGGTGGTGGCCGCTGGCGGCAGCGCGCCCAGCTGGAAAATGCCGTCGATCAGCCGATCGAAGGGGTCGGCAAAGCGTTGCTTGAGCTCGTCGCTGCTCGTCGCGGGGTCGGCGAGCACCGCCGCAGCAGCGCTCAGCGCAGCAGCATCGACCTCGACGGGGAGTTCGTAAACCGCACGGCGCACGACGTTGCCATCGCCATCGCGTTCAAGCACCGAGCTGTCGATTTGCGCCGCAAAGTCGGGGTAACGCGAGGTCTGGAACACATAGCGATGGACCTCCCGCACCGAGGCTTGGGAATCGCTCGCGCGGCGATACTTGGCTTGGAAAATCGCGGTGTAGAGCTTGCTCGGCAAGAGGTCGGGCAAGGGGAACACGGTCTCGACGCTGATCGGCGTGGCCGGGTCGACGTCGACGCACGGATCGCCGTTTTCGATCATGTTGTTGAGGACCAAAATGTCGGGCTGGAGGATCACCAGGTCGGTTTCGACCCATTCGCCTGGGGTCGGAGGCAAAGGTGGTTCGCTCGCCTCTGCGGCCGGATCCTTGATCTCGACTTCAAGCGAAGAGAACACCTTGGGGGAGCCGCCAAAAGCATCCCAATCGCGGAACATCTCATAGACGTAGGCATCGCGGTAGAAGAGGTCGAGCCGCGGTGCCCGGTAAAACAACGGCTTGGCCAGGGTCAGCCGGCCGTCGGCGTTGGGGAAGCATTTGGGCAAGTCGAGGAAGTGCTGGAGGGTTGCCAGGCGGAACTCGTCTTCGCGATCCGCCGCTTCGAGCGCGGCATACGCGGGCAAGGTCTGGGTGCCCCCGGGCCCCGGGAACTTGTGGAAGTGACCGAGCGGCCCCACGGTCCTCCAGCCGAAGGTGTAGGTGTTGGTGTAGGTGGTCTGCAGCTGGTTGTCGTCATGACGATAGACCGCGTCGCTCGTGACCACTTTGAGCGCGTAATGGGTGTCGGGCCGCCAGATCGGCTGGATCGAGCCGGACAGCCCGCTGACCAGGACATCGGCAGCGTCCTCGACGTCTTCCTGGGTGGGCAAGTCATCGTTATGGATCGCGTCTTCGAGCGACAGGGTGCAAATCTCGCGCAAGCAGGTGCGGCAACCCGCATGGCACTCATGGATCGGGTAGCACGACCGGCCGCGCAGCGTGACTTTTTCTCCGCGGATCTGGGTCAGCACTGTGAAGTCGTAGTTGACCCCTGACGTGGCCATGCTCGGGTCGGGTTCGATCGCGAGGAAGGCTTGAATCGACGCGAAATCCACGAACTCCTTGTCGCTCTGCGGGCTCAGCCGGATCACGCAGTCGTAACCGCGGTCATCTTGCAAGCGCAAGAAGAGATGAGGGCTGCCTTTCTCCAGGATCGCCTGACAGCGCACCAGCTTGGTGCCATCCGCCAGCTGGTAAAGCGGGCTCTTGAGGAAAACCTCGGTGTAGGCGCCCGCGAATTCGGGGTAAAGCAAGACCTCGGGCTTGAGCAAGTGCTCTTTTTGCACCAGCCGATCGAGGAAGCGGAGCAGGGCCTCGGCTTCGACCGTGGCCCGGAGATCGCAGGTGATGGCCTTGTCCGTGCGGCACTTGTCGCCGCGGATGTCGACCCGCAACACCGGACGCTCGCGGTCGTCGTAAACCACGGGCTCCACCAAACGGTCCGCCGGCACGGTGACGGTTTTCCACGCCTCCCACGCATGCACGGGCGCATTGCCGTGGGGATTCTTGGCAGGCACCCGACCGTAGTAGGTGATGGTCACGCCGTCAGCGCTGGTGTGCAAGTCGAGCACGACGCAGGCCATAGGTGCCGGGAAGAGCAAGGTGAGGGTGGTTTCGTGGTCAAAGCACAGCTCAGCCAACTGCTCTTTGGGCTCACCCGTGCGATGGACCTCGCCCGGGTTGCCGTGCAGCTGGTAGAGGATGTCAACCAGCGCATACCAGCGATCGACCGCGATTTCGCGACGAGTCTCTTCTGAGTCCAGGAAGGCCGTGAAGTCGAGACAGCGCTTGGGCGTGGGTTCGGGTGGGCAGAAAATTTCGTGGTCGGACAGTCCCAGGTCTTCCGGGGGTGGCGGAAAGCTGCCCTGCCGGAAGTAGCTGAAGGGGGTCTGGGAGAGGACGCGCAACTTGTTGTGCAACTGCGGATGGGTCTTCTGCCAATAACCGTAGGGCAGCAGGCTCAAGTCCGTGGTGACGAAGGGCGCCACTTGCAGCGGGGTGGCGGCGGCGTAAATGTCGTAAGGCTGCCAGGACGAGGTCGTGGGATTGAAACTCAAGATCTCGAGCGATTCGACCCGGAACTCATGGCGCACTTGCGACGACTTCGCTTTCTGCGGCGCAACCAGCAGGGTGTACTCCGGCGCTCCGCTGATTTCGGCGAACTTGACGAGCGAGGGGTGCGGCCCCGTGGGCTTCACGCCTTGCTTGAATTCGAGGTCGATGAAGCTGTCGACCGGGATGATGAAGTTCGCGAGCGCGGAGGGCGCCGGGAGCGCGGTGGTCTTTTGCGCGAACAGCCCGAAGCTCTCGCGGGTCAGCATGTGGACCGCCCGGATGGCGCTCGGGAGGTCCGCGCTCAAGATTTCGAGCTCGGCGAGGTTGAGGCTGTCATTGAACGTCCAGGTCAAGTTGATCTTGACGCAGCGCCTCGACCACAGCACCTTGACGCAAGCTTCGAGCTTGCCGCTGACCACGAACGGCCGTGGCGCTTCCGCGGTCAAGCTGGCGGACGCACTCAAGTGGAAGCCCACGCCGAAGAGGGTGAGCCCGAGGTGGCCACCGAGGGCAATCGCCCCGCCGATTTGCCGCGGTTCGAAGCTGACCCGGCCGGAGACGTCGAGAAAAGCGCCGAGGTCGACCCGGAAGGGGCCGATTTTCTTTTTCAGCTCGTAGGTCACGCCCGCGCCTGCGCGGATGCCACCCGAACTCAGCATCAAATAGAAGTAGGAGTTAAACAGGGTGAACAAGCGGGCAGAAACCCGCCGGTCTTCGGGCTGGTCTTTGCCGATGTTGATGTACCAGGCCGCCGAGTTCTGCCAGAAGAAGCCCATCTCCAACAGGCCGTTGATCTTGGCGATCTCACCGCCGTCAGGGATGTTGTAGTTGACCCCGAAGGCGGCTTCGAGTGATGTACTGGTGATCGCGATCAGCGCGAAGAAAGGCGGATCCTGGGTCGTGTCGAGCCCGATTCGCTTTTTGAGGATCTGGCCCTGGCCTTGGAGCAAGAACACATCCGGGAGCGAGAGCAGGAAGAAGAGTTTGCTCGAAAAAGCGCGGCCGGCGTCGGGCACGGTGGCGAGAGACACTCCGGCCCCGAGCGAGAAGCCTTCCTCGGCTGCGAACTTGGAGACCTGGATACCCTCTTTGAAGTCGGGCGCGATTTTGGCCTTGTAGTAGCGCCACCACTCCGCGTCTTCGGTGAGACCGGCCGCGGCCTTGGTCGCGACGTAGCGCATGCCGACCAAACCGCGGAAGCCGTAAATCCCCAGCCCGGTGGCCCCGAGCACGATCGGCGTCGCGAGTTCCAGGCCGAGGTCGACCAAAAACGACGGCAAGCGCGGGTTGTAGCGCATGGCCGCGCTGCCCGCGAGTTTGAGCTTGGGCAAGCTGAACTCGACGCCACCTTGATATTCGGTCGCCCCCGGGGCGTCCTTCATCGCGAGGAAGCCCTTGAGCAGCAAGGCCGCTTCTTCGGGCTTGGCGTTGCCGGGCAAGATGAGCTCGATTGCCAGGGCCTGGATGCGCAAGAAAACGTGGAGCGGCTTGCCCGGACCATTGTCGTTAGTAAAGTAGAACTTGATGCCGTCGCCGCGCGCGTCGACTCCGCCGGGGCTCAAGCTCAAGCCGCCGTCAAACCCGAAGAAGTAGTACTGGCGCAGCTCTTGGTTATGCTCTTGCTCATGGCTGCCGAAGTGGACCGCGGTGATCGACAGCTCGGCCGGACCGATCTTGAGCGACACCGCCTGGGGCAGCGTCAGACCGCCACCTTCGAACTCGATCTTGCCGTCTTCCCACACCAGCAACTTGTCGATCTGGATTTTTTCGGGGATGAAGTTGCCGATCACGCCGCCTTGTTCTTGGAACTTGATGGCGCCGGCGAGCGCGACAAAGAAGCGGTCCTCTTTGCTCCCTACGCTCAAGCTGGTCAAGGTCAAGTCGAGGACGTCGGGGATGCTCAGCGCCTGCAGTCCCTGCTCCTCGCTGGCGGTGACGCTGAACTCGCCGTCGGTGCCGATGCTGGCCACGATTTGGATTTCCGCGTCATTGCCTTCGGTGTCCTTGAAGCCGGGGATCTTCATGAACCCGGAGATCTGTGAGCCGGTGATCGCGTTCTGCTGGAAACTCACCTGGACCGCGGACAGACCGAGTTCAAAGCCGCTGCCGAAACGCCCGCGGATCAACGCCGGGGTGGGGTCGTTGAGGTCGATCGCTTCGAGCCCCAAAGTGCCCGATAGCCCGCCGGTCCCGATCAGCAAGTTGCGCCCGACCAGCGCAGCGCTCGAAGCGGTCTCGTCTTGGTTGAAGAAAGCCGGCAGCTTGATCGTGGCGCGCTCGATCCAAACCCCCACGAAGTCCGCGCCGCGGCCGTCGGCGTCGGCTTCGGGGATGTTGGTCTTGCGGCTGATGTCGAGCTTGGCGGTGCTGACCTCGATCTCAAAACCGGAATTCCCGATGCGCGACGGGGTCAAGGTGGCGGCCAGGGTCTGGTCATAGCCGATCCCCCGCTCGGTGCTGAAGAAGAAATCTCCGGCGTCGAAAATCAAGAGCGACTGGGCCGGATCGGGCAAGGGATCACCACCGATCGCGGTCAGTGGCACCAGCACGCTGCGCGGGAACTTGAGCCCGACCCCCAGCCCGAGCGTGGCTTCAACTTTGGGGATCAGCAGCCGTTGGAGGTAGGCGCGGACCGAACCGCCGAGCAGGCTGCTGAAGAACTCTTCGAGCTTGGCTTCGGTCCGGCTGATATCCGTTTGATCGAGCAAATAGAGCGAGAAGATCACCACTGCGGAGTCTTCGAGACCGGGTTCCGCCCGGATCGCGGCCAAGATCTCGCCGATCGGGTCAGCGCCGGTCGGCTGCGCGATGGCGGTGCCATAGAAGGCATTGATGTCGGTGACGAATTGCTGGATCGGCGTGGGACTGGCGACCAGCACCGCCAGGGCGCGGTCGATCAGCTGGCGCTCGGAGATCCCTAAAACGGTCAAGGCCAGCTGGTAGAGGTCGGTCGGCGAGAACGAAAAGGTGCTGAGGTCGAACTCGCGGAACCAGCTGAGGATTCCCCACTCATAAGCGAGGGTGATGGGAAACTCCGAGATCGAACCGGGCACGTCGCTGTGCCCCGGATTGAGCATCAGGAAAATCCCGGTGCCGGGGATCTCCACTTCGAGCCGCTTGCGGCTGACCAGGCTCAAACTGTAGTTGGCAGCATCGCCGCGGGCATTGCGGCTGAACTGGAGATCCTTGAAATAGAGATCATCCAGCAGGTTGGCCAGGCCGTCCTTGACGAACCCCAGCTCGTCGGGCAGGGCATCCACCGGAACGAGGGAACGCAGCTGCGGATAAAAAGTCGTGGTCATGGTGCGTGCTTCCTACAGTCAACGGTTGGTTGACCTCACCCCCCTCCCCTACCCCCATGGCCAGAGCGGAAAGCTCGTTTCAGCCATAGAGCGGAGGCTTGAGACGGTGAGGTTCGCTCCTACAAACTGCCCAGCCAGCGCTGGATCAGGCTCTCTACTTCGGTGATCACCGCATCGATCGTGTTGCCGCCCGCTGACTTGGCGGGAAGCTCGAGGTGGCCGGTGAGCGTGGTGCTGGCGAGCGCGGCCCGTCGCCGGGCGACCCGGTAGAAGAGTTCGTTCGCCAGAAAAGCCCCGGCTGAACCCTCGTCCGCCTTGCCGGCGATGCTGGCCAGCGCATAACTCGCGGCATTGCTATTGGGCCCCCCCTCTTGCGGGTGCTTCTCGCTGCTTGCGGGATCCTTGGCGCTGTACGCCTGGTTGAAGAACAACTTCTGGTCAGCTGCAGGCGGGGTGGCGAAAGGCCCCGGAACCAGGACTGGAACCGGCAAGTTGGTCTCGAAAAACTCAGGGTCGGTCGCAGCCCCGAGGCGGCTCTCGACCGCCGCCACAAATTCGTTGTCGGTCACCCCGCCGCCACGCCGCTTGCTGGCCAGCCGCGCCAAGTCGAAGCGCGGGGAATCCCCCTGGCTGGTGGTGAGGATCAGGTCGACCCGCCCCGCTCCCGCGAGGAAAGGATCGACCAGCGCCTCGACCCGACCAGCGTTCATTTCGCGGTAGCGCACCGGCAGGATCACGGTCTCGATGAACGCGTTCTTGCCCGCGGCGGTGAGGGTCCGTCCGGCCAGGGCCAGGGCCACGGCCGCCGACGGGTTGCCGGCTTCGAGGTTGCTGTCCAGGCCAAAGGGGTCGAACGCGATCACCAGGATCTTGCGCGCTCCGGCCGGCGCGCTGGCGAAGTTGACGCCATAACCGCGCGACCCTTGCTCGAAGAGGTTGAGCAACTCGTTGCGTCCGGAAATCGTTGCCAGACAGAAGGGGTGGCTCTTGAGCGCAACTTCCAGCCGCAACCGCGTCCAGTAGAGGATGCGGTCGAAGTCGTCCGCATGGGCGCGATCGTTTTGCGCGAGCGAGCGGGCGCGGCGCAAGATCTTGGGCGCGAGTTCGTTGACCTTGGTGCGCAAGGACGCGAGCGCGCCCGCGTTGTTGCTGATTGCGGCAAGGTCGGTGGCAAAAGTCTGGACGAGGTCCTGCATCTTGGGGATGCCGGCCACCGCCGCGGCCTGGTCGAGGTTGGTCATCACCTGCTCGACCGCGGTGGGCAGGGTGAACACGCTGCCCAGGGGCGTGGCATTGCTGGTCACCCCGCTGGTCAAGGTGATCACCGTGTCATTGCCGTTCCAGCTCACCGCGCCGACCGTGAACACCCCGTTGTTGCCCGTGGACTTGTCGATCTTGATACGGTTTCCGGGCACCACCTCGCGCCGCCAGTCAAAGCCTGCGATGGTCACGGTCTTGGCCCCGAGGTTGACCGCGGCGATCCGCCGTTCGCGGGCCGGGATCTCCCGCGCGCCTTTTTCCTCTTCGAAATTGCGCGCGTATGCCGTGGGCAAGGGCTCGGCATCACCGAACAGCTTGCTGAAGAAGAACTGACCGTCCACGGTGTAGACCTGGATGTCGACGGCGGGGAATTCGGTCGCAAACTCACCGTCCGCGGTCTTGAGTCCCTGGATCCCCACCCGGTAGCGATCAAAGCTCTTGCCGTTGGCATCGACTTGCGAGGACTTGTCGACCAGCTTCAAATTGCGCAAGTAGTCCGGGCTGATGCCGTTGGCGAGCATGGCCTGGAGCGCGTCGAACTGCGCGCGTTCGAGCCCCAAAAGCAGGACATTGCTCGGGGGAAAGCCGTTCGTCGGGTGCTGTAGCAGCTTGAACGTGCGGACGGTGGTGGCACCGTCTGCTATCTGGTCGAACTCGAGCAAGTAATTGGCGAACAATCCGGGCGCAGCAAAGAAGCTGTTCTTGCTGCTCGCGCCGTCGGTGATCCCGCGCAAAGGCACAAATTCGAGGGCGTCGTGGGTGTCGCTCGCGGTCAACGACGCGTAGAGCAGCACCCGCGACGTGGTCGCGGTTTGAAACGCAATGCCGCATTCCACCATTTGCTTCCAGCCGAGCGCGCTCTGGGCATCGACGTAGCGCTGGTCCTGGGTGGTGAACCACAGGATCCCCGGCGTTCCTGCCCAGCGCCCAGCGCGGTCGATGGGACCGAACGCGTTGTCGGTGTAGTGCTCAGTTTTGAGCACCGACGCGGGTACCGGCACGGTGGGCGTGGGGTTCGCGAGCCGGCCGTAAACCAGCCGCAGCACCCAGGCCACGCCCGGCCGGGCGCCGGACGGCCCGGTGTTGGGAAAACGAAAGCCCATCTGGTCCGTCCACGGAGCCGTACCGCTGTGCAATTCCGTGCCGCGCACAAAAGCACCGCGGGACGCTGGGGTGAGCAGCTGACCGTGATCAATGTAGACCACTCCCCGCTCGTTGTCGTTGATCCGCAAGCGCAGGCCCACGGTGTTGTAGCTCTCCCCCGTGGCCACCGGCGTGGACATGTCGAGAATCAAAAGTGGCCAACCATGGGTGGCGTAGGAGCGGGGCACCAACGTGGCCGGATCCGGGCCGACTTGCACCTGGTTGCCGTTGCCGTCGTCGTAGTTGCCGTAAAAATTGAGCGAGCTGCCGTTCTCGCTGCGCACGTCGAAGTACAGCTGGTGACGGGTGAAGAACTTGCTCACCACCTGGTCGAAAACGTCGAGCCCGGTCAAGGGATTGGCGGTGCCAGCCACCTCGACTTTGCCCCCTTCGTGCAGGTGCAGCCCATAGAAAGCTGCCGGGTCCATGAAGTTCAAGATCTCTTCTTGACGGATCGTGCGGGCAAAGCGCTGCGCTCCCGTGGCCGTGGGCAGGCCGGTGATGTCGATCACATGCTCGGCGAGCCGGGCAAAGGCGAGGTCGGGCTCATAACCGCCTTCTTCGAGCACGATTTCGCAGCCAAAGTCGCGGTTGCCCGCGTTGTGGTGGAAGCTGCCGAGCTCGGCCCCTTTGAGCACCACCGGCAACTGCGCGCCTCCGACTTGGAAAAACAAGGCATCGAGCTTGTCGGTGCCGGTCTGCTGGTCGGGGTCATACCCGAGCACGGTCGACGGCATCTCGGTCACCCCCGGATTGAGCCCTTCAAACACCGTCCACACCCCGGTCAGAAACGGCGATGCCCCGGCCTTAGCGCGGATCTTCTTAGCGTCAGCCCCGCTGCTCCCCGCGAGGAAATCGCTGAGCCGCAAGCCGCGGTAGATGAAGTAACGCACCGGAGTGAAGCCGGCCACCGGCTGGACGAGCGGCTGCAGCACCAGGTTGACGGTGTCGTTGTTCGCGGGGTCACGCTGGAGTAGGACCAGGCTGTCGACCACGGCATAAGCCTTGACCGCGCTCAGCGAGCGGAACAGGCTGGTGGTGCGGAAGCGGTTCTGCCGGCTGTTGGCGTCCGCCGGATCGTGGACCGGGCCAAAAGCCTGGCTGGCGTTTTGGGTCAAAGACGCCATGTCCGCAAACGCGAAGGACGCAGGCTTGGGCACGGTCGCACTTTGGGCCAGACCCACGCCTTGGGGCAGCGGCTGCACCTCGTAGACATTGACCGTATGCGCTACCTCTGCCACCGCGTGGTCGCGGAAGTTGCTCAGCAGACGGACTTTGATTTCGAGCTGGGTGAAACTCTTGTCCACCCGGTAAGTGCCGCTGAAGTTGACGTCGAACTGCTCACCTGCCGCCACCGGGTCGGTGCCATCCGGACGCCGAGCTTCGCGCGGCGGGTTGAGCGTGGCCCAGGCCAGGGCTGCGGGAGCCATGCTCCAAGCCCCGGCAGTGAACTTGAAAGTCTGGACCTCCTCGACGGCGCCGGTCTTGCGCGCGGTCAGCTGGACCTCTACCCGCTCGACCGTGAAGCTCAAGGTCATGGTGCGCACTTCCACCCGAAAATTCTTGGCCACGACCGTGCCCAGAGCATCCACTTCGAGGTGGTTGTCGAGGGCGCTCAGGGCATCGTCTTGGGTCAAGCGCAGCTTGGCAAAACTCAGCTCGCGGAACGAGAAGTTGTTGTTGGTCTTGGCGGTAAAGCCGTTCAGTTTGCCGTCGTGCGGCACCGCCTCCCCGAGCGCAAACAGCCGCAGCGGCCGGGTGGGCTTGGGCAAGTTAGGGCTGTTGGTCGGCGGCCGCAGGGCTTCGCCCCAGGTCGTGCTGTGGATCACCGCAGTGGTCGCCGCCAGCCCGCTGATCCCGTTTTCGGCCATCATCCGGGTGCCGGCTTGATCGGCCGCGGTCAACGCAAAGGGCGTGGGCTCGTCAAACTCCCACGCGTGGTCCAGGTTCAAGAAAGCGTCCGCACCGGCCCGGGCATAGATGTCCCAGCGGTCGCCCACGGCATGGCCGGAGATCGCGCCAAAACGCACCTGGACCCCATCATTGAGCACTTGCGTCAAGGTGGCGGGAGTCAACGTCACGGGTGGCTGCGGCGCGCCATCGCGATGCCAGCGGAACGTGTCGCCGCCAGCCGCGACCGCAGTGATCTCCACGGTGTAAAGCGCGCGCGGGTTGGCCCCGGTATAAGCCGCCACCACTTCGAGGTCGTTATTGCCGGGCGCAGCAGCCACCGACGCGAAACGGCAGACCGGGAAGCCATCGCTCATGCACAAGAGGAGGCGCGAGCGCGCCACGTCCAAGGGAGCGCCGCCAAAGGCCGAAGTGGTGAAGGTGGGCAGGGTCCCGCGATTGAACGACCGCACATGCAAGAAGCGGTTGTTGACCTGCCGGGCCTTGACCTGCCACTTGTCGCCCAGGGTGTGGCCGGTGGTCGCCGCAAAGCGGATGCTCACCCCGTCGCTTAAGACCTGGGCCGCGCCGGTGATCGCCACCCCGTTGGTGGTCGCGCCGCTGTCTTTTCGCCACTTGAACGTGTCGGTCGCAGCGGCTGCGTCGATTTCGATCGTGAACGTCACTTCCGTGGCGCTGGTACAAGCGCCGGAGACCTCGAGGTCGTTGCGGCCGCTGCCGAGGAAGATCGCTGGATCGACCGTGACTTCCGGCGCCTGGTGCGGCCCCGGGTCGTTCCAGTTGGGCAAGGTGGCGAGGGTCGTGGCCGCGTCATTGCGCACCCAGATATCCGGGCTCGCGACTTCTTGCGCGTCGCGATGGGTCACCCCGTCGTCGGCGAGGAAGCTGCGGATCAAGAGATCGCGTTCGTCGTGGGTGTAGCTCTGCGCCGCCTGGACCGCTTCGGCCGCGTCCAGCCGACCGAAGCCGAAGCCCAGGCTATAACCTGCCACCCGGCCGATGCGCACGTGCTCGACGCCGCCCGCATTGAACGGATGGTCGAAGTCGAGCGGGTCGACTTCGATCACATTTCCGCCCATCACCCGGACCACGGCCTTGACCTCAGTCCCCTGCTTGCGGACCACGCGGTCGTCGGGGTGGGTGCGGACGACCGGGTTGTTCAACGTCAGGCTGGTCGCATTCTTGCCGTTGACCGTAAACGGCCCTTCGAACTGGGTGTTCGCGATCGCGACCAGATCGGCGCGGGCGTAGGCGTTGCTCAGCCCGCCGGCAATCGGGTTACCAGCGGCGTTCAGCCGGGTGATGTTGAAACCGGTGTCAGCCGCACCGAAATTGGCCGGTTGACCCGCGGTCGGCGGGTTGGTCATGCGCGCGATGCCGGTGATCCGCACGGTTTCCGAACTGGCCCCGGTGAGGGTGATGTCATCGCCGGTAACGAAACCGTCGACCGACTGCACCCAGATCACGGTGTCCCCCACGGCTGCCGCATTGATCAGCACGGTCTGCGAGTTCTTGCCGATAAAGACCGTGTCGCCCAGGTCGAACTCGTTGGTGCGGTCGACGTTGATCACGTTCTGATTGGGAGCCGGGCGCGGGTGGGCTCCATTGAGCTTGGTCTCGGCGCCGATCACCAACGCTTGCCGGGCCTGGATTCCGGCAAGGTTGTCGAGAAAGAGCAACCGGTCACCCCGGGTAACCGGCCCGATCGAAATCGTGGTGTTGCCGCCGGTGATCGTGAGGAGGCCGTTCCCATCGATCAGATCCACGGGTGGGGTCACCGAAGTATCGAGCCAGCGATAGCGAAAATTAGGCGCAGTGGCGTAAATCGATCCGCGATATCGCGGATGGATCGCGGTGGCAGTCCGCCGCATCAGCTCGCGGACTTCGAGCCAGCTGAGCGCCGGGTTGACCGAGAGCATCAAGGCCGCAATGGCCGAAGCCTGGGGCACTGCGGCCGAAGTGCCGCCAAACTGCGTGCTGTAGGCGGTCGTCCCGCCCAAACGGATGATTTCAGCGCTCCCTGCGCTAAAGCTATAGCCCAGATCGCGGTTGAGCGTCAGAGTGTTGGTCGCGGGAACCAGCGCGGCGATCGTGTGCAGTTCAGAAAAGAGGGGAGTGTTCGGGTTGCGGACGATGACATTATCACCCACCGAAAAGCTGGCGAAGTTGGCGGCTGAGACCTGAACTCCGCGAGTTCCTGCGGCGGGCGAGTTGGTCAAGGGCGCCCGCAGCGCAGCCGTGGTCTGCAGGTTACCGCTGGTGGTATTGAGGTCAGTGGTGATAAACCCGAACATCCGCGGCACCTGATGCACGGTTGGATTCACGTTTTGCGATTCGCTGGGTGCCGCAAAATCGACGACACGGTTGCCGATCAGCGCGAAACTGCTGTAGTTCATCCGCACTTCTTCCAGCCGCAAATCCAACGCAGACGCCGCCACCCGCATCACGTTAGTGTCTTCTCCCCAAGTACCATCAATTCGTGCATCTTGATCTTGATTTCCTGCTGCGGCGAACACCATTGTGCCCCGCCGTCGGCGGCCGAACAGGCTGATCCTCAGCAATGTGTTGCGCATCGCAGCATTGACCGCGGCAAAGTGAGTATGGCTGGCATTGATAATATCCGCGCCGGGAACAGGCTGTCTCCCGGTACCCAAGATGTTGGGGAAGGGTTCCGCCGCGGTATAGATGCCGCCTTGCTGCCACCGCGGATCCATGCCTGCCATGAAATCAAAGTCATGTGCCCACTGGGTACCGGACGTGGTCGGACGACGGTAGCTGCACAAACGAGTGTTGGCAGCACCCCCGACCGTCCCGGCGAGGCCGTTCGAAGCTGCGCTGATCGTCCCTGCGACCCAGCTCCCATGCGTCCCCGCGGCGTCATTGCCAGGCCGCATGGGTGAGTTTCTGAAATCGAAAGTCAACAGCACCTTGTTGCTGTTGAGACCAGGCTGGGTGCTGAGCGACCCGCCGGTGACCGTGCCGGAAAACTCGGGATGAGTGATGACGGTGCCCGCGCCGGTGGTCAAGATGCCCTCATCGTGGACCGCCACGATCACATCGGCGCTGCCAAAGCTTTGCGCGTTGTTCGCAGCATTGATGTGATGCCAGGCTTCCGGCATGAAAGTCAGGTAGTGATGGAACTGCAACGCGGCATCAGGATCTGTGGGAATGAATGGCTGGGTTGTGGTTTCGGGTGCAGTGATGAGTGACTGGGCTGACCGAATGCCGGGCAGTGCGCGCAAGCGTTCGGGCAGCGCCCCAAACGCGGGATCCGGCAGGCGAGTGCTTTTCAAAAGGAACAACTGCGGGTCATGGCCGTCGCGGTAGTGGATTTTCAAACCCAGCGGCGCGACTTGTTGGGCGAGGTCTGCGGCAGACACCCCAACCGCGGTTTCGACTTCGATCAGGCTGCTGAGAAAGCGCGGATGCACGGCCGAACGCAGAAGGGGTCCTGCATCGAGGACCTCTGGCGCTTGCTCCAGCTCGCGGGCGAGGTCTGGGGCTGGCCCCAGCGCTGGCGGGCGCGTCGGGTCGAAAATCTTGAAACCGGGAGCTGCGATCGGCGATTCGACCTCGAGCGCTAGCAGGCGGCTATAAGCCTCCGAAGCCGCCGCTAGGCGCTCCCCCACCACGGTTTCAGGGGGGGCTGCTGGCTCGCGCACCAACGCCGCGATCTTTTGCCCGTCCGGCGTGAAATAGACGCGCCGCCCCGCGCGCACGAAATAAGGCATGCCCGGACGGCCGAGCGCGATCGTTTCGTAGTGGTCTGGCCGGCGGATCTCGACTTGCACTTCCTGTTCGAGAAAACCCGGCGCGCGCACCAGCAGCAAGTAATCCCCCAACTCCACGGGGGGGCTCACGTAAAGCCCGCTCGCTCGGTCGTAGGGCAGCCCTACCCGCGCCGTCCCCGCTGCGGCAGTTGCCGGCCGGAGCTCGACCTGCGCCGTGGACAAGATAACCCCCTGATCGTCTTGCACCGTGATCAGAGCTATGGATTGGCCGCTCGTACCGTTCATTTTGGGTCGAATCCTTTCATCGCGAGGTCAATGCTCGAAGGTGATCACTTCATTGCTGGCGGTTACCACTTGCGGCAGGGTCGCCAACCGAACTGCGACTTGGGCGGCGGCTAAGCCGCACCCCAAATCGAGCGGCACCCGCAGCCAGTGCGCATCGTGGAAAGCGAGTTGGGGCTCGGCGGAAAAGCCCTGCGCCTGGAGCAGTCCGCGCGCTTCGGCTTCGGGGATCTGCGGCTGAAACACCACGACCACAAAGTGGGAGAGCGCCGCGAGTTCGCTGAAATCTGCGGTATGGGTCAAGAGCGGACCCGCGGCCTGCACTTCAGGGGAGACCCGCAAGGCCGCCAAGACTTCGCTCTCCGATGCGGGCAGCGGCTGCTGGTTCTGGCCCGCCAGCACATGGATATAGCGTTGGGGATCGCAGCGTTGGGGATCGCTCGCGGCGTTCTTGCCCCGGCCGACTCCGGAGTGGCGAACCACCAAGTCGAGGTCCGAGCAAATGCGGCGGAGCGCGGCTTGCGCCTGATCCGGGCTGCGCCACGCCCCCACCTGCGGGTCGAGCGGACGGAGCGCCACGAAAATCAGCTCAGGACAGGGCAAACAAGCCACCTTGACCCCGTCCGCACAGTAGTACGAGTCGCCCGGCCGGTGCAGGTAAACGCGCTGGCTGAGCCAGGGAAAAGCGTCCTCGACCAAGGGCTCGAAGTCGGGATGCCGCACCGCCAGCCGCGCGCGCGCAGCCGGCGCTCGTTCCACCAAGTACTGCTGGTACAAAGCGTCATACCGCGCTGGCTTCCCTTCGACTTCCACTTCGGCGTCAGCGATCAGGCGCCGGGCATGGTCGAAAACATAGAGTCCCATCACTAGCGTCAAGCTCCGCGAAAACGGTTTGGGTGAACCGGGTAGCAAGACCCTGGGCTCACCGTTCCCTCAGTTGCATTCGGGTATTCGCCGCGGCTTGCGGCTTTCTGACACAGCCATCGCAGTTTCCGGAGGCCTGACACCCAGGTCCCTGCCGTACCATCTCCGAGCTACTGGTTGATGCGCCACCAGATTTCATGGACACGCCAGAGAATCTGCTCTAGATTCTGGTCTAGATTATGGAAGTCTCTTCACGAACAGTCTCTTCACGAACTATGCACGAGGAATGAATCATGGAATGCATACTGTACAAGGGCGGATACAAATATCAGCTCAAGGACGGATACGTTGCCGCAACGGGGGTTCGTCCACCTCAAGCCATTCAGACCGAATACATCTCGTTGGCGCAAGATGGCACCATTTCCATCAAGGTCGGTTACGCCTGGGATGGCCCATCGGGACCAACGATTGACACCTTGAACTTCATGAGGGGATCCCTGGTCCATGACGCACTCTATCAATTGATTCGAGAAGGCCATCTCGACGGAGCAACGTACCGCGAACCTGCTGATAGACTTCTTCAGAGGACGTGCATGGAAGATGGGATGTCCAAACTGAGAGCGTGGTGGGTATATCAGGGTGTCCGCCTCGGCGGAGGCCCAGCAGTCGACCCCGCCAATGACAAGCCCCGAACCTGGGCACCTTTCAAATGTCGGTGAAGGAAGTTCATGCATCGACGAGGGAGGTCAGGAAATTCGTGCGGTCCAAAACCGCAAGGACGACTTGAACCCAAAAGACATCGAGAAAATCGTCGCGGGCGACGATCGATGGCGGTGGCGATCGCCTTCAGCTGCTGGGCCAGCGCGCAAGCGGGTGGGCAAGAGCCGGCGTTCGTGCTGCAGAGCGGTCATCGTGACGCCGTCACCTCGGTGGCCATTTCTCCGGACGGCCGGAAGCTGGCGTCGGGGAGCTGGGACAACACGGTGAAACTTTGGGATCTGGCCACGGCAAGGCTGATCGCGAGTTTTGCAGGGCACACCCATTGGGTCAATACGGTGGCATTTTCCCCTGACGCCCAGGTCCTGGCCTCGGCAGGCAGTGACGGCACGCTGAGGCTTTGGGACGTCGCCGCCGAAGGACGCTCGCGAATCCTTGCCGCCGGCCGGGAGGTCACAACGGTCGCATTTTCCCCGACGGGTCTGACCCTCGCCGCAGGAAAAGACGATGGCTCCGTCGATCTGTGGGAGGTTGCAACGAGGAGACTCCTGCACACCTTGGAAGGCCATGGCAGGCGGGTCTCATCTGTGGCTTTTTCGCCCGATGGTTTCTTCCTTGCTGCAGGCTTCGCTCCGGCGATTACAGGCTCCGATCCGACGATCAAGATCTGGCACGTGGCCACCGCAACCGAATGGCGCACCCTCGCAGGACACGCCGGCGGAGTTTCTGCCCTGGCATTCTCTCCCGACGGCAAGTTACTGGCGTCCGGGGGTGAAGACGACAAGGCGAAGCTCTGGGAGCTCGCGACGGGGACGCTCCGCCGCCACTTTGACGGTGGGCCAACACCTCCCGAAGCGGTGGTTGGAGTCGACATCTCTGCGGTAGCTTTTTCGCCTGATGGACAGCTCCTCGCCGTGGGGGGAGCCGGCACAGCGGTCAAGATTTGGCAGGCTTCCACCGGAACCTTCCTGCGCAGCCTAGAGGGACATTTCGCCCCGGTCACCTCCCTCGCCTTCACTCCCGATGGCAAGCAACTGGTTAGCGGAAGCGGTGACAAATCCTGGAGGCTGTGGCAGGTGGAGACCGGGGCCCCCCTGCGCGAGGTGGGAGGCCAGGCCGATATCGGTATTGACGCGGTCGACTATTCGCCCGCCGGTGGCGTCGTGGCCGCGACCTTCTGGAAGACGATCGTCCTCTGGGACTCCACCACCGGGGTGCGGCTCAAAACGCTGGCGGGACACACCAAAGCCGTCTCCGCGGTGGACTTCTCTCCCGACGGCCGGACTCTGGCGTCCGGAGGCTTCGATGACACGGTCCTGGTCTGGGAAGTGGCCTCAGGAAAACTCCTGCTCACTCTGGTGGGGCATTCCAAAGTGGTTACGTCGGTGGCATTCTCCCCCGACGGCCTTGCCCTGGCTTCGGCCGATGTCGGTGGAACCATCCGGCTCTGGGACGCCACCACAGGACGGCGGTTACATACCCTCGAGGTGCCCGGCGGCGTCAAGTCTGTGACCTTTTCTCCCGACAGCCGGACCCTGGCATCAGGGGGGGGCGAGAGCCGCTTCGCTCGGTTCCGCAGGGAAAGAAGCGGGTCCCCCAACCCCCCAGAGGGGAACAATGCCATCCGACTCTGGGACGTGGCGACGGGAGAGGCTCTCCGGAAACTTGAAGGGCATGCAAGGGAAATCACTTCCGTTGCCTTCTCGCCCGACGGCCGAATCCTCGCTTCGGGAAGTGGTGACTGGACCGTACGATTGTGGGAAGTCAATGCAGGGACATTGGTGCGAGAGCTGGTGGGCAACCCAAATTGGGTTTCTTCCCTCGCGTTTTCTCCCGACGGCCAGATTCTCGCTTCGGGACGATGGGACAACACCGTTCGGCTCTGGGAAGTCACTACCGGAAAAGAACTGCGA
>CAZCOV010000086.1:0-18928 GCA_964499975.1 uncultured Thermoanaerobaculia bacterium | reverse complement strand
GATCCTTCATGGTGAATTCTCCAATCCAGCCGGCAGCAGCCGAGCCTCCTGATCGGTATAGACACCGAGATCCGGCAAGCAGGTGGGAACTGTCCCTAAAAAATCTTGAGACTTGAGAGTTTAGCCGTCGAGTTCGACGAGGTAGGTCGCGAGGAGCGGGGAACTGCCGTCCGGGGCGGTGCCGTAGAGTCGGAGACGGTAACGGCCGGAGGGCAGCACGCTCTTCGGCACCAGTACCGTCCAGGTACCGTCCGTCTGGCGGACCACGGTGGTCGCTTGCAAGGCAGGGGCTGCGGGGTCGTCCGCTGGGGCCAACTCGACCTTGAAAGGCGGCGCGGAGGCCGGATCGACGAGGTGGAGGATCAGCAAGAAATGGTCGGCTGCAGGCGCGAGGTGTGCGACCGGAGGCTCGATCACACCCGGCGGCGCTATAGGCCCTCGAAAGACGTCATGCTCGGGGTGAAGCGCGGCCACCTGGACGTCTGCTGTGAGTTTCGGCACCGGGTCGAGCCAGGGCCGCAACCAGTAGCCGCAGATGGCCCCCAGGAGGACCGCAGCCGCCACGCGCATCCAAGGGACGCGCACGGCCTCAGTCTCTGGTTCGGCTACGGCGGACGCCGGGCGAGGCGTCGCCAGCGGGATGACCTTGGCCGAAGCGGTGTCTTGCGCCGCTGGCAGCGCGAGCCGGACCCGCAGCTTTTCCCAGTCTGCGGCCAGTTCATCTGCGGTCAAGGTCGCTTCTCCCGGCAGTGGCTCAGGTTCGACCAGGGTCTGTAGGGCAGCGACTTGCCGCGCCAGCTCGCCGTCGTGGGCAAGGTGCTCCCGGACGTCCTCCTCGCTCTCCGGAGACAGCTCCCCGCGCAAGTACGCCATCAGCTGCGTTGCCGTCGGCGTCGATCCCAGACGCTGGCGCTGCGCTCTGATCACAGATTCGAGAGTCTCCCGCTCAGTCATCGGGCTCACCGCCTTCCGGGGTCAATCGGACCATCAATTCGGGGAAATGTGGGGCCAAGTTCGTTCGCAGTTGCGGGTAAGCGTCGAAGAGCTGCCGCTTCACCGTGTTGACCGTCACCCGGAGCGCAGCGGCAATCTCCGGCAAGCTTTGATCCTGGAGCCGCAGCAGGACGCATTGCCGCATCCGCGGCGGCAGCTCGGCGATGGCTGCACGCAACAGCTGCTCCCGTTCCCCCTGCAGCAACTGGTCAAGTGCTTCGGGTGGCTGGTCCGGCCCTCCATCCTCATCGTTTTCTGGCAGAGGGACTTCCTCGTGCTGCCGTTTCAGCGCTTCGCGGCGGCGCAGCTCGTTCTTCAATATATTTTCGGCGATGCGCCAGATCCAGGTCTCTGGGCTGGATGCGCCGCGAAATCCCCCCCAATTCTTGTAGACACGCTCGAACGTATCTTGGGCGAGATCCCTGGCGTCTTCAGACGACAAACCGTGGCGCAGGTAGTAGATGACGACCTTGGAGTAAACCGCCGCGAAGGCCCGCTCAAAGCCGTACTCCACCTTGTCTTGCTGCTCCGCCGCTTCCATTCGGACTGTACCCGCACCGAAATCGCCTTGCTTCGACTGCATCTTCCCAACCTTTGCGCTGAGACGGTGTCTATCCCTAACAGAGGAGCGAGCCCATGCCGCGAAGGTCAGAGTATGCTGCCAGAATTCGCACCGTCAGCCCCGAAGGTCCTTATGTCAGGCCCGAAGGGCCTTATGTCAGGGTTGCTTTCTGGTACAATAGCCCATCTTATCAAGAAGACCGCAGCGGAACGCCAGCACTTTTCTGTGCATTCTGTACAGCGACTGGTGCCATCGGCCTTCAAGTCGAACTCATCATGAGGACAAAAGAGGGTGCGCACGCAATCTGGCTGTTGGGGGTTCCCTTGCTGGTGCTTTGGACCTGTCAGCCCCCTGCCGAGCCTCAACGCGAGGGCCACTCGACGGCTTTCCGGCAGCTGGTCCGGGTGACCGCGGGTTACCGGCCCATGAAACCGCGGCTCAGCGGGGGGTTTGCCTACGCCCCCTGTCGGCAAGTCGGCGCCAACGGCGAGTGTGGTGGGATGCCGGAGCCGGGTTCTGCCGCTGCGCAGACCATCGCCCGGGCAAGCTCACGACTGATGGAACGGACATCACGCAGTCGCCTTAAAGAGCCCGAGCAAGCCATCGGTCATTTGCTGGTCGATGAGGGGTCCCACTCGCTCGAGACTGCCCTCGAACTGCTGGAACAGGCGGTGCTGCAAGCGCCGACGCCGGCTGTACTTTCGGATCTGGCCGCGGTCTACTACCAGGTCGCCCGATATAAAAGTCGTCCCGAAGACTTGGTGCGGGCACTGAGTCTGGCCGAGCGCGCCGCCCAGCAAGCGCCCAAGTTTCCCGAAGCGCTGTTTAATCGGGCGCTGATCCTGGAAACACTTTCCCTCCACCACCAGGCGATGGGGGCCTGGCAAGCGTACCGGCAGCTCGACCCCGCCAGTGGGTGGTCCAACGAGGCAGCTAACCACCTTGCCCACCTGGCGGCTGACCTCGATCCCGAACTGCGCTGGCAACGCGCCAAGGCAACCCTAGAGACAACCTTGCTCCAGGGTGATCCGGCAGCGCGCATGCAGATCGTCCGCTGGTTCAGGTTGGCAGCGCGCGATTATCTCGAGCAGGAGTTGCTGCCCTTGTGGGCCACTGATGTCCGCGAACGCCGGCTTATAGCGAGCGCGCAACACTTGGAGGTCGCAGCGCAGCTGGCTGCGGAGCTGCACGCACAAACCGGTGATGGGTTGTGGGAGGAAGCCATTCAGATGCTGGGCAAAGACCACGGGGCGGCCCTGGCCGACGTCTATTGGCATTACCGTGCTGGCCTTGAACGATATGACGCGTTTGACCTCGAGGCTGCAACAAAGCACTTGCAGCAAGCCCGCACGGCGTTTGCCCGCGCGGGTAATCCGCTGCGGGCTTGGTGCGATTTTCACCTTGCGGTCTGTCTCTTCCAGCAGCACCAGCAGTCGGCTGCACTCGCGATCCTGACCCGTCTTGGGAAGGAGGCCGAGGGCAAGCATTACCCCAGCCTGGAAGGGCGGATCCACTGGGTCACGGGCCTGTGCCGCTTTTTCCTCGGTCGACCGTTGGAGGCGCTGCGCGATTATGAGGCGGCTCGAAGGGCTTTCAAGGCAACTGGCGAAAGCGAGCATCTGACGTCGATTGCAGCGCGACTGGCGGACATACTGCGCCTCTTGGGCAACCATGAACTGGCCTGGCAGCACCGCGAGCAGGCCCTGCAAGGGTTGGCAGAGCTGCGCAGCCCCAAGCGCCGCCACTTTGTTTTGGGCGAGGCTGCGCTGGCGGCCTTAGACCTTGATCAACCCATTGCCGCGCGCTTCTTCCAGGCCGAGGCGCTACGTCAGGCGCAGATATCCGGCACGCCGCTCGAGATCTCCGAAGCGCTGCGCGCGCTGGCTGCGGTGCATCTAAGGGCGGGAGAGCCTGCAGCTGCCCTCGACCATCTGCAGCAAGCGGCGTCGCTGGCTGCTGGCCTGGCCGAGCCCAGCTTGCAGCAGATCCTCAACGGGAAGATCCTTGAGCTCACAGGACGTCTGTTGCTGCCCAAGGACCCCCAACAAGCGGCAATGACGCTGAGTGCGGCGCTCGGTTCATTCCAACAAACACACTATCAGGCACAACTCGCGGCCGTTTATGTGGAACGGGCCGCTGCCTACCAGGCGCTGGGCAATACCGCGCAAGCAACGCGTGACCTTGAAGCAGCGCTGGGCACGATCGAGGCAGAGTGGCAGGGCATTCTGACAGGCCGCCGACGGGGTGCTGACGAGGAGCTCTGGCCAGCTTATTTTGATGACCGCCAGAGCGTTTTCGATCAGTTGCTCGGGCTGCTGGTCGCTGCAGGGCGGAACACGCTCGCGTTCGATTACGCCGAAAAAGCGCGCGCCCGCGATCTGCTCGACCTGGCGTCGAACCTGCCTGGCGCGGCGCAATCCAGACTGAACACCGAACGAGCAGTTCCCCTGACCGCGGCCCAGGTGTTGCACCTGCTGCCGCCGAGCGTTGCCCTGGTTGAGTTTGCGCTCAGCGAGGACCAGCTGCTGACGTTCATGCTCTGGAAGGGACAGCTGACGCTGATTCAAGCGCCGGTTGGTCGACGGCAGCTTGCGGGCTGGGTTGCTGCGCTTACCCGCGGGATTGCACTCAGAGTACCCGAACACGCGCTGAACGAGCTGCTGGCCCGCTTACATCAATGGCTGATCGCACCGGTCCTGGCCCAGGCGCCACAACTCGAGCAACTGGTCGTGATCCCGGACGAGGTGCTCCATGCGGTGCCTTTTGCCGCACTCCGCGATCGGGCGAGAGGGCGATACTTGATCGAGGACTATGCGATTGCGGTAGCGCCGAGTGCGTCCCTTTTCAGCCGTTCGCTGGAGCGTGATCGGGAGCTCAGCGGTCAACCCCTCGCAGCGCTGGTGATCGGCAATCCGGACTTTGATCGGCAACTGTTCCCAGCTCTGGCACCACTTCCGGGCGCTGCTGCTGAAGCCACCGCCATCGCCGAGATCTACTCGCACTCAGTGTTGCTGACCGGCCCCCAGGCGACCAAAGGCAATTTTTTGCAGCGCGCCGGAGAGCACGCTGTGGTCCACCTGGCAGCCCATGCCCTGATCAACCAGGAGAAACCCTTCCTCTCCGCGCTGGCCCTGGCGCCATCGGTTGAGGACCCCTCAGACGGTACGCTGTACGCGCACGAGCTGCTGCTCCAAAGCCTGCCCAGGACCCGTCTGGTGGTGCTTTCGGCTTGCAGTACGGCTGGCGGTCACCCGATCGGTGCGCTCGGAGTTTCGGGGCTGATGCGCCCCTTCCTCGGAGCTGGAGTTCCTGCGGTGGTGGGCAGTTTATGGCCGGTTCACGATCGCGCGGCAGTTCACCTCCTGACCCGTTTTCACCAGCACTTTGCTGGCGGACAAGACGCCGCGCAAGCATTACGCCGAGCCCAGCTCGACTTGCTCCAGGCGCCAGATCGAGCGCTGCACCCGGTCTGGATGTGGTCCCCCTTCATCCTCTTGGGATCCGCCACGTCGCCAACCGTCGTGCCTGCAAGATCATCCCCTGTAATGACTTCAAGGAGAACACCATGAGTTTCATTCTGCGCATCTACTTGTTGGGTCTGCTCGCTCTAATTCCTAGTCCAGACGAAGACGAGATGACGGTGCTCGTGCTCGACGCCCGTCACGGAGCTCAGGTGAGCGATTCCGCGGCCATCCTGCCGCACCAACCCTGGCTGCTGGTCCGCGCCGCGGATTGCAAGGGCAACTGCTGGGGCGAAGCGGAGGAGAGCGCGGCAGTAGAGTTTTTCTCGCGGCAGCCTCAGGAATTGCGGCGAGCCCTCCAGCAAGGTGGTTTCTGGGCGCTCGATCACGAGGAACTCACGATCTCCACTGGATCGACGTCCGGGTCAGCCAAGCTCGCGGTCGCGCTCAACGATGAGTCCGAGCCAAAGCGCTCCTGGATTGTTCGGATGGACCAGATCTTGCCTGGCGATGGCCAGATTGATTCGCGGTTCCTGGAAGATCCAGCCGCGGGAGGGCGAGTCATTGCGCGGCTCAAGTTGTCCCAAGGTAAGCTGACGCCGTATCGCTTCGTCACCTATCCGCGGCTAGACCAGGAGCCGGCGGCGCCTGTTCCGCTGGTATTCAAAACCCTCGATGGGCAGGAAACGGCGCCCCTAGCGCCGCAGCTTTTCGCCGACTGGCTGACCGTCGAGATCCCGGTTTCCGGCTCAGAAGTCGAGATCCTCGGAACGAGTTTTAACCGCGCATCCAGCCGACGAATGACGCTTTCGCCGGGATGCACGGCAGCACCGGAAGGAGCGGTGTTCGAAGTGGTCTTGTTGAATCTGCCGCAGGAAACTTTCGCCAGGCCGCCAGCCAACCACCCAAATCCGGACCCGGTCGGCCGGCATTTTGCGATGTATTACGATCTGCTGGCCAAACCCCCGAAAAAGCTTCTGCTACCCCAGGTGGCTCCGCAGTCCCTGCAATCAGTGGCGCTCGCCTCACCTTTGGGTAACCGCCAGGAAGGGGAGTCGATGCTGCTGCACGAGTTGGAAACGCCGCCGCGCGGCAGTTACAGTACCCCGATTTGCCCGTCGGTGCAGCTCGGCGGGTTGCCCCAGCCGGCCAGGGCTCGAAGGCCGGCAGCGGCAACGCGGTTGCCGCCTTAACGTCTGGCTTCGCCACCCTCTGAAACGTCCACATGCTGGCGTTGTCTTGTCCGGTGGTGGTGAACGGATCGAATGCTAGCCACCCCACAAAAAGGGATCACGGGATGCGACCGGCGAGGATCGCGGCCAGACGCTCGAGGCCAAGGTTTCCCCCGGAAATGACGCAGACGATCTTGCCTTGACCCGCTTGCCCGGTGAGCGCTGCAGCCACGGTGGTGGCTGCAGCGCCTTCGACCACGATGCGAGCGCGCTCGGCAAGCAAGCGGACGGCGTCTGCCACTTGGCGCAAGTTGACCACGAGCGAGCCGTGCAGTAGCCGCTGGGCGAGCGGCCACATCTCGGCGAGAACACTCTTGCCACCTACGCCTTCGACAAAGGTCGGCGTGTAGGTGACCTCGACCGGCGCGCCCGCCGCCCAGGCAGCAGCGAGCGGCGCGGCCGTCTCAACCTCCACCGCATAAACCTTGGCGCGCGATGCGAGAGCCTGCAGCACGTTGGCAATGCCGCAGCTCAAGCCACCCCCGCCAAACGGTGCGATCACCGCATCGACGTCTGGCAGATCGTCCAGGATCTCGAGGCCGATCACGCCATTGCCCGCGAGAATCGCAGGGTTTGCGACCGGGTGGACGAAGTATCCCTCCAGCCCCGGATAACCGTGCTCGACGATCGTCTGCCACCAGTCGGCAAACGAGACCTGGATCACCCGCCCGCCGAGCTGCTCGATCGCTCTCAGTTTGTGCGCCGGCGCGGTGTCCGGCACGACCACGGAGCAGGGAACGTCCCAAAGCCGCGCGGCCCAGGCCACACCCAGGGCCATGTTGCCAACGCTGGCAGTGACCACGCCGCGGGCACGGGCGGCTGGATCTGCTCTGCCCAAGGCATGTCCCGCACCGCGCAACTTGAACGAGCCTATGGGTTGCAGGCTTTCCAGCTTGAGGTAGATCTCGGCCGGAGCAGAATTCCAGGCAAGGCGGATGAGTGGGGTGCGCAGCGCGGCGCCGTAATTGAGCGCACGAGCCGCGGCAACTTCGATCAGGGGAACGGGTGCGAGCGGGCGCATGGGAGCAACTCCTCAGCTGGACGTTCAGCGACGGCGAGGGTGGCAAAGATCTGCTCCGCCACCGCAGCCACGCCCGGAGCGCGCAACAAGGCGTGGTGGTCTCCGGCCACGGTGTGAACCGCAAAAGGTCCGGTGGTGAGCGCGCGACAAGCGTCTGTTGGGAGCACCGTGTCGGGCGAAAGACTGGCGCGGATCCAGATGAGCGGGGAGCTGTGGACGCGCGGGCGGTACGCCAAACTGCCGTTCAGGATCTGGCTCAACACGGCAAAGCGCCGCTGCACGAACTCGCGGTCAGTCGCCGCAGCGAGACGTCCGCGATCGCGCGCGACCGTGAGCAGGTGGTCGAGGAAATCCGGCTCGTCCAGCTCCGCACCAAGACCCTGCCCGAGCTGGCCGGGATCTAGACCGAGCAGCAAGTGCGCGAACAAGGCTTGGCGAGTTGCGGCGTCGACCGCGGTGGGTTGGCGGTCGAGCTGCGGGTGGGTGTCGAGCAGGAACACCCCTGCTGGCGGACGCCCCTGCTGTTCCAGCTGGTACGCCATCTCATGGGCCAAAAGCCCCGCGACGGACCACCCGCACAAGAAGAAGGGCACCTCCCCCAGCGGCAGGAACGCGTTCAAGACTGCCACGTGCTGGGCGGCAAGAGCGGTGAAGTCCGCTGGCGGCAAAGCTCCGCGGTGGAGTCCGGGTGCCTCCAGACCGTAGACGGGGCCGTCCCCGGTCAGGGCCAGAGCGAGTTGACCGTAGCTGTGGACCATGCCATCGAGGGTGTGGACGCAAAACAGCGGTGCGGTGTTGCTGCCCGGACGGCCATGGCGCAAGGCCACCAAGGTCCCCGGCAGGGGGGCGCGCGACCGCCCGCGCAGGAGTTGTGCCATGTCTGCGATGGTTGAAGCCGCATAGAGTTCGGCCAAGTCGAGGTGGACGTCGAGCCGCTGGCGGATCTCAGACATCAGCTTGACCGCCAGCAAGGAATGGCCGCCGAGGTCGAAAAAGGAGGCGGTGGTCGACACGGCGGACAGGCCGAGGGTCTCGCTCCAGATTTGGGTCAGCTCGAGCTCCAAGGGGTCGCGCGGTAAAGCCATGGGCTGCTCGTTCCCTGAGCTGGCGCTGGGCGCGGGCAAGGCGCGACGGTCGACCTTGCCGTTGAGGTTGAGCGGCAGCGCGTCGAGGAAAACAAAAAGGCTGGGCACCATGGCGAGCGGCAACGCTTGCCGGAGCGCTTGCCGGAGTGCTGTAGGGCTCGCTGCTGGCGCATCTGCCACCACATACGCGACCAGCCGCTTCTCGCCCGGCGCCGCATCACCGCTGCTGACGTCCTGGCGGGCGAGCACCACCGCGTCGCGCATACCGTTCAAGCGGCGTAGCTGGGCTTCGATCTCGCCGAGCTCAATGCGCACCCCGCGAATCTTCACCTGGTGATCGGTTCGTCCCAAAAACTCGAGCAGGCCAGGGGAGAGCCAGCGCGCGAGGTCACCCGTGCGGTAGAGGCGTTGTCCTGGAGCACTGGCAAAAGGATCGGGGACGAAGCGTTCAGCGGTCAAGCCCGGACGGCGGAGGTAGCCAGCAGTGATGCCCAGTCCTCCTGCGTGAATTTCGCCGACGGCACCCCAGGGCGCTGGATTGCCGCGGCGGTCGAGGACGTAGGTCGGGGTATTGGCGATGGGACGGCCGATCGGCAAGGACGAGGTGCCAGCCACTGCGCCAGGGGTGCTGTCAGAGGTGCTGTCAGAGGTGCCAGCCGCTTCTAGGGGATGGCCAGCGCGGGCGCAGAGGTGCGTCGCGATGGTGAGGGAAGTCTCGGTCGGACCGTACACGTTGATCAACGAGACCTGCGGCAACTGGGCCAGGACCCGGGTGGCCAACTCGTGCCCCAAGGGTTCTCCGCCGCTCACCACTTGCCGCAGGCGCGATCCGTGCCCGAGCGCTGGCTCTTCTAGCAATTGGGTGAGCACTGACGGGACGAAGTCGGCCGCGGTAATGCCTTCCTGCACGATGAGTTCGGCCAAGTAGGCCATGTCCAGGTGGCCACCCGGACGCGGGAGGACCACGGCAGCACCTGCGATCAGGGGGCCGAACACTTGCCAGATCGCGGCATCAAAGCCGATCGAGAGGTTCTGCAGCACGCGGTCGCCCGAACCGAGCGGGTGGTCTTCCTGCTGCCAGAGCAAACGATTGCACAGCCCGCAGTGGGTCATGCGCACCCCCTTGGGACGGCCGGTTGAGCCCGAGGTGTAAACGATGTAGGCGAGGTGCTGCGGGTCGACCTCGACTTGGCGATCGTCCTGGCTCTTGCGCACGGGGTTGGACTCCTGGCTGCTGAACGCGAGATCGTCGACGCTGATGCACTGGCCGGCCCAGCCTGCGGGCAAGCCAGGCTGCAAGTGAGATTGCGTCACCACTGTTATGGCCTGGGTGTCAGCGAGGAGGAACGCCAGGCGCTCCTGCGGCAGGCTGGGATCGAGGGGGACGCACACCCCGCCGGCTAGCAAGACCGCGAGGAAGGCAGAAGGCAGTTCGAGCGAACGATCGAGCAACAGACCGACCGGGTCGCCCACCCTCACCCCGGCGTCCTGCAGCTGCTGAGCGAGCTGACAGGCAGCCGCGCCGAGTTGATGATAGGTCAGGGCTTGCCCGGCAAAGCGCACGCTCTCACCGGCGGGGGTGCGGTCGATCTGCTGGGCCACCAAGTCGTGAAGGCAGTGGTCGAGGGCATAGGCGCGCTCATTTTGCCCCAGTTCCACCAGCAGATGATGGCGCTCGGGTGCCGGCAGGGCGGGCAGCTGATCTACCGGGAGGTCTGGCTGCGCGGCAAAACCTGCGGCAAGCACCGCGAAGCTGGTGGCCCAGCGCGCGATCGTGGTGGGGTCGAACAGATCCTGGCGGTACTCGAAACTGCCGAGCAGCTGGTCGGCGCTTTCCATCAGCGACAAGCTGAGATCGAAGTGGGCTTTGCCCGTGTGCAAGGGGAGCGGGATCACAGTGAGCTCAGCGCCGGAACGGCTGCTGCGAAAAGCGTTCTGCAGGGCGAAACCGGCCTGCACCCAGGGGATCTGGCCGCTTTGGCGATCCGGACGCAGGGCTTCGACCAGCCGATCAAAAGGCAAGTCTTGGTGCGCGAAAGCTTCGAGGCAAGTCTCGCGCACGGCCGCGAGCAAGCCGCGACACGAAGTCCCAGCCGTCCAGTTGACCCGCAGGACCAGCATGTTGGTGAAAAAGCCGATCAAGGGTTCGGTTGCGGGATGGAGGCGGTTGGCCGTGGGCGCGCTGAGCAGCAAGTCGCGCTGTCCGGAAAGCCGGTGGAGCAAGGCGCTCAACACCGCCAGGAGCGTCATGAAGAGGGTGGCACCACTGGCTTTGGCCAAGGCTACCAGCGGACGCACTTGCGCTGTGGTCAAGTTCACGGGGCTTTCCCCGCCGGAACTGACCGCAGCAGCACGGCTGCGGGTGCGGTCCGAGGGCAGTTCGAGCTGGGGCGGGGCGTCTGAGAGCTGGGTCTGCCAGAACGCGAGCAGCTGCGCCAAGCGCGACTCGGTCAAGCCATCTTCTTGATAGCGCGCGAGGTCAGCGTATTGCAGGAGCAAAGGCGGCAAGGGAGAGACCGCGTCGGGGTGGGCGCGAAAAATGGGGTAGAGGGTAGCCAGCTCGTAGAGCAGCACCCCGATCGACCAGCCGTCAGCAGCTATGTGGTGTAGCACCAGCACCATCCAGTGCGCGGCGTCTGGGCCGGGACCGCGCAAGACCAGCGCGCGCAGCATCAAGTCACGCGCCAAGTCGAAAGGGCAGCGCAAGAAGCGCTCAGCCTGCTTGCGGGCGACGGACTGCCAGGCGGTTGGCGTCAGGCCGCCGAGGTCGACCATGGGCAGGGGGAGGCTGCGCGGCAAGTCGATGACCTGCCGCGGTTCGCCAGCGATGAGCACCAGACGGGTGCGCAGGACCTCGTGGCGGCGGACGATTTCTTCCAGACTGCGCTTCATAGCTTGGCGGTTGCAGGGCGGGGCCAAGCTCACCGTCAAGACCATGTTGTAGCTGATGTCACCGGGCACCCCGGCCGTGCTCCGCTGCAGCTGATCGAGGTACCACAGCCGGCGTTGCGGTGCGGCCAGCGGGAGCGCCTGGTCGCGCGGCAGCGGCTGTGGCCTAAGGGCCGGTCCAACGTTTGCCGTGGACGTCGTCGCTGCGACTGCAGCCGCCAGGTCGCCCAAGGTGGGATGGTAGAAGACCTGGCGCAGGGACAGCGTCACGCCGAGGTGCTCGCGCGCCCAAGTCACCAACTGGATGGCCTGCAGGGAGTTACCGCCAAGGCTGAAGAAGTCGTCGTCTGGCGCGACCGTCGATACCCCGAGGAGCTCTTGCCAGAATCCCGCCAAGCGGGTTTCCAAAAGCGCTTCCGGGCGGATGGGGTGAAGGGTTGGTGGCATGGCCAAGCTCTTTGGGTTCACTGGCTGATCACGTAAGCGCCACCGTTGATCGTCAAGTTGTTGCCGGTGGCAAAAGCCGCACGGCCGGAAAGGAAGAGGTCAATCGCCGCAAACAGCTCGGCGGGGTCGCCATAGCGCGCCATGGGGATGCCAGAGACGATCTGCTCGCGCATGGCGGCAACGCAGGGCAGGTGCGAAAGCCCAGCGTCGATCATGCCGGGCGACACCGCATTGATGCTGATTTGGTAGCGCGCGAATTCAGGCGCGAGGTCACGCACGAAGTGGAGCAGCATGGCCTTGGACACCTTGTAGGGCGCCGGGTCGAACACCTGGGGATTGAGCGCGCCCGAACTCGACTGCAGCACGATCGAGCGCCGCCGCCGGGCGTTTTCCGCTTGGGCTTCCGGTCGCGCCCAGTGCTGACCGATCTCGTGCAAGGCTTCCCACACGCTCAAGGCATTGATTTGAACCAGCGACCGCATCTGTTCGCCGTCAAAGCTCGAAGGGGGGCCGACCAAGATGGTCTCGTGGTCTGGGGCAAAGGTGGTGGTGCCGTGATTGAAGAGCACCGCGTCGACGGCGATTTGCGCGGCGAACAGACGGCGGAAAGCCGCGCCCAACTCGCCGGGCACGGCCGCGTCCGCCACCAAACCGTGCAAGCGCGCTTTAGCTTGGGGGATGCCCTGAGCGAGGTGCGCGATCCGGGACGCTGCGACGTCGAAGCGCGAATGCGCGATCACCGTGGCCCCCCGGGCTAACCACCGGCGCGCGAGCGCCGCTCCGATGCCGCGGCTGGCACCGGTGACCAGGACGGTCCTCCCTACCCAGGCTGGGTCCACGCCTGCTTCGGCTGGGTCTGCCAAAGCTTGCGGGCGCGCGTCAATGGCTGGTTCCGCTGGAGGGCTGAGGGTTAGCATGGGGATCCCCATAAAATTTGCGGGTGATGCTGGTGTGGAAAGTTTGGGCCACGATCGGCGCGTAGCGCGGCTGCGCGAAGCAGGGCAAGACCTCGACGAACTCCTCCTCGCGGAGATAGACGAAGAGCGGGAAAGTGGTCCGCGGGCGTTGCCTCAGGACGGGATCGCGAGGTGGGCTGACCCGGTGGGTTGAGGACTGGAACACGTCGTTGGTGATCCGCTGCAGGTAGTCGCCAGCATTCAAAATAATGGTGCCAGGCGGAGGTGACAGGCGGATCCAGCAGCCGCTCTTGCGGTCGAAAACTTGCAGTCCCTCGACCGGGCTTGCGGGCAGCAAAGTGAAGAGGGTGACGTCCTCGTGCCCGAGCAAGCGGGCCGCACCGAGCTCTGCATCTGCCGCGGAAAGTGCGGGATAGTAGTTGAGCCGCAGCGCGCACAAGGTGCGGGTGAGCCGTGCATCGTAGAGGTCCTCAGGGCAGCCGAACCAGCGCAAGATGGCGCGCATCAAAGGCAGGGCCAGGGGTTCGAGCGCGCGGTAAAGCTGACGGAAGAAGCTTTCGTCAGCCAGGTTCGGCCAGAACGTGGCGAGGTCGGCTTCCCCACCTGGTCGGTCCTCGAGCTGGAAGGCGCGAGTGGCGAACACCCAGCCCTCGACCAGGTCAGGATGCATGCGGGTGGACTTTTTGTACGGGAAATAGCCTTGGTTGACCGAACCCACCCGCTGGGCAAGAAAGCGTTCCTTCTCAGCTGCTGGGGTCTGCTCGAAAAAAGCCGCGGTGCGCTGGTGGGCGGCAGCGAAAAGCGCGGGATCAATGCCATGGTCTTTGAGGTAGACGAAACCGATCTCGCTCAGTCCACGGGCGAGGCCAGCAGCAAAGGCGTCCACTTCATCCGAACGGCCGGTCAGCAGTTGACGGAGGCTCAGAGTCTCGAGCTGAGCGTCATCGGTGAAAGTTTCTCCCGTCTGTTCAGCGTGGAAGTAGACCTTGTCTTTGTGGACCTGCTCATGTTGGCGGTGGTCCAAGCTGGTCGTAGCGCGGATCGCGGGTTGCTCGGAGCTCATGCTGGAATCCTTCCTGGTAGGTGGTTCATCGACGTCGCCTCGATCCAGCTGTTACGATCCTTCGGCCTGGTGAGTTGGGTACAACCCAGCGGTTCGGGACAGATGGCCCTGCCCTGACCGCGACCCGACGGCTGGGAGGGTTCAGCTGTACTGCGCGCAGATAGCACGATCTATCACTTTCACCATTTTTCTTAAAGTTCCCCGCCCACGAATTCCCACGAATGGAACGAACATGAGCAGCACCTTATTGCTGAAAGCTTGAAAGCTTGAAAGCTTGAAGGCTTGTACTTAGGAGGGTCAACGCATCAATAAATTCACATTTCTGCCGCCCCATCGCCTTTGAGCTGCATTTTTGCTACCGTCTACCCATGGAAGCCGATCTCATCGTGCGCTGTCGACGCGCGGTCACTCCCGATGGTGTGCGACCGGTTGCGGTCGTGGTCGCTGACGGCAAGATCGTGGCGCTCGAACCCGTGACAAGCCGCCGCTCAGCCGCCGAAGTGGTGGATGCGGGAGATGCCGTGCTGCTGCCCGGATTGGTCGATCCACACGTCCACATCAACGAGCCCGGACGCAGCGAGTGGGAGGGTTTTGCCAGCGCGACGCGGGCGGCGGCTGCCGGTGGCATCACCACCCTGATCGACATGCCGCTCAACAGCTCGCCGGTGACGACCCATCGCGCAGCGCTCGCGGCCAAAGCTCAAGCGGCGGCCGGTCAATGTCTGGTCGATTACGGATTTTGGGGTGGGGTCGTCCCCGGCAATGCTGGCGAACTTCCCGACCTGCTTGCGGCCGGGGCTTTGGGCTGTAAGTGCTTTCTCGTCGACTCTGGGATCCCCGAGTTCCCCGCGGTTTCTTCCCAGGACCTCTTAGCTGCCATGCCGATTTTGGCGGCGCACGGGGCGGTTTTGCTGGCCCATGCCGAAGACCCCAACGCGCTCACCGACGCGCTTCGCGGGGTTGCGGGCAGCGATCCGCGACGCTACTGCCATTACTTGGCGTCACGCCCTCCTGCGGCGGAAACCGCGGCGATTTCCCAGCTGCTCGCCCTGTGCGCTAGCACCGGCTGCGCGCTCCACATCGTCCACCTGGCAACCGCTCAAGCCTTGCCCATGCTGGCACAAGCCCGAGCCGCTCGCCTGCCGGTGACCGTCGAGACCTGTCCGCACTATCTCACTCTCACCGCCGAAGAGATCCCCGACGGCGCCACCGTGTTCAAGTGCGCCCCGCCGATCCGCAGCCGCGACGAGGGCGAAGGGCTATGGCAAGGGCTCGCTCGTGGGATCATCGATTTTGTCGCGAGCGATCATTCCCCTTGCCCTCCAGCCATGAAACAGCAGAGCTCCGGGGATTTTTTTGCTGCCTGGGGTGGCATCGCCTCCTTGCAGTTGACCTTGCCGCTGCTGTGGACGGCAGCGCGGCAACGCGGTTTCGGCCTGAACGAGATGGTCGCCTGGCTGGCGGAACGGCCGGCGCGCCGGGCTGGCCTGGGGGATCGCAAGGGACGCCTCGCGATCGGATATGATGCCGACTTGGTGCTTTTTGCACCGGACGCTTCGTTCATCGTTGAACCTGAACGGCTCTTCCACCGCCATGCCTTGACCCCTTACGCCGGCCGGATGCTTTGCGGGGTGGTGGAGCAAACCTGGGTGCGCGGGATTCGCGTTTTTGCTGCGGGTGAGCCGGCTGAGGTGCGTCCAGGACAGTGGCTGCGCAAGGACAGTGGCTGCGCAAACCGTGAGGACCCTGGTGGATGAGTTCATTTTCGGAACGCATTGATCTGGCAGCGGAGCGGGTCGGGGGGCAAGCCCTGCTCGCCAATGACGAGTTCTTCGCACCTAAAGAAAACCTCCTGAAGCCGGGCCGTGGGGTGTTCATCGAAGGCAAGTACACGGACCGCGGCAAGTGGATGGACGGCTGGGAAACCCGGCGACGGCGCGTCCCTGGGCACGACTGGTGCATCTTGCGCCTGGGGCTTGCCGGGGTCATCCAAGGGGTGACGGTCGACACCCACCACTTCAAGGGAAATCACCCGGAATCGTGCTCCCTGGATGCCTGCTTGGCCCCGACCGAACTCAGCGGGCAAGACCTCACCGCGGTTGAGTGGACTGAGATCGTGCCGCGGACCCGGCTCGAACCGCACACCGAAAATGAACTCGCGGTGATCCCTCCGGGAAACCCCCGCCGCTTCTCGCACGTCCGGCTCAACATCTTTCCCGATGGCGGCGTGGCCCGGCTCCGCATTTGGGGAGTGGTCCAGCCCGACTGGGAACGCTTGCGCAGGGAGCCCCGCCTTGACCTCTTGGCGATTGAACACGGCGGACGCCCACTTTCCTGCTCGGACCGTTTCTTCAGCGATCCGCTCAACTTGATCATGCCCGGCCGCGGGATCGACATGGGCGATGGCTGGGAAACCCGCCGCCGCCGCGGTCCGGGGTATGACTGGGTGGTCCTCGCTTTGGGTGCGCGCGGGGTGCTCGCGGAAGCGGTGGTCGACACCTGTCACTTCAAAGGCAACTATCCGGACAGCTGCAGCCTTGAAGGTTGCGATCTGTCGGCTGGCGAGCCGCTCGCCCGCGAGCCGCTCGCCCCAGACGCCTGCTCGTGGCAGCTGCTCCTGCCGCAAACGCTGCTCAGCGCGGATCGCGAGCACCGGTTCCAACTCGCCAGCACGTCGCCGCTCACCCACGTCCGCTTCAACATTTTTCCCGACGGCGGAGTCAGCCGGCTGCGCCTGTTCGGCCGTCCAGTCAGCGGGTGAACGCGGATGAGCTCGCTGGTCACTTACCTGAACACCACACACGAAGAGGACGCGCGCGCTCAACTGCTGCGCTGCTGCGGTTCGACCGCCTGGGCCAAGGCCATGCTGCAGCGGCGTCCCTTTGCGGATGAACCCGCGCTGTTTAAGGCAGCTGAAGAGATTTGGTGGCAGCTGGGGCCAGCGGATTGGCGCGAGGCTTTTGCCCACCACCCGCGGATCGGGGAGCGCCAGCTGGCGCAGCGCTTTGCCGCCACTCGCAGCTGGTCCGAGCAAGAGCAGGCTGGGACCGCCCGCGCCGAGCAAGCGGTTTTGACCGCGCTCAAGGCGGGCAATTCCATTTACGAAGAGCGCTTCGGCTTTGTGTTTTTGATCTGCGCCACCGGGCAGAGCGCCGAAGCCATGCGCAGCGCGCTCTTCACCCGTCTAGAAAACGACCCGGAAACCGAGCTGCGAATCGCTGCGGGCGAACAGGCTAAAATCACGCGCCTACGGCTGGAAAAACTAACGCGATGAGTACACTTTCAACCCACGTGCTCGACACCTCCAGCGGCCGTCCGGCGGCAGAGCTGGAGGTGACCCTGAAACGCCGACGTCAAGACGGTGCGTGGGAAACGCTCGCCGTCCGCCGGACCGACGTGAACGGTCGCATTTCTGACCTGGGTCAGGGACTGGGCAGGGGTACCTTCAGCTTGGGTTTCGCGGTCGCGCCTTACTTTAACGCCCGCCAGGTGACGACGTTCTATCCCTACGTCGAGATCGTCTTTGACTGCACAAGCTCTGAAGAGCACTACCACGTACCCCTGCTGATCAGCCCCTTCGGTTACTCGACCTACCGCGGTAGCTGAAATTCTCCCCCCGGTCGCCTGTCGAGAAAATGCGCTGGCTGGGGACCTGCAGCAGACCCCGACTCACCGCTCGAACCAACCCACCACAACGGTGGTTTCTTGCTGTCTCGCTTGGCTCGCTTGCGATTGAGCCGGCGGCGTAACCGACGACCCGAAACGACCCAATAGAACCCTTTAGGCCCCACTTGTCCCCCGCGCGTGAGCGGCGCGAGCGTCATGTCTTCGCCTGGAGGGTCACCCACTGCAGAATAAAAACGTGGGAAACTATGCCAAACCTCAGCGAGCTGACCGCTTTGTTTGAGCCATTGCCAAATGTAATAGATCCGCTTACCGCGCTTGCCGTGACGCGCCTGATCTCCCGGCTGGCAACCGCAACTGCGTTTCTTGCCATTTTTGAGCAAAGTAGCTTTGACCGGAAGTTCGTTGCCGCACACACAACGGACCCACCAAATCACGTCACCGGCTGCAGTTCTGCCGTGTTGCTTCTCCACAAAAAGGGAGCCGAACATCTGTCCTTGGAGGTCCAATGCTTCGCCGCGAAATCCCGCCTTCACACGCGCGATCCGCGCCCTCACACGGCGGTCGTTGCCTTCTATTTTTATCTGACAATCGTTACAAATGATGCTGCGGTGCCCCTCCAGGAGACGGCGCGAACAGCATCGCTTACAGACCGGATTCGAACAGATCTTACAGTTGAATCTAGGAATAGCTTGGTCGCAAATCTCGCTTTGGACATGACAAGTTTTGATCGTGTTCGCCATGACAGACTCCTTATCCCCTTTCCGGTCGCTTGTCCACACCGGTAGCCGCACGAGCTGGTGCCAGTCGCGAGGAAACCCGACGATAGAAAACCTTCGCTTCGCCAAACTCGCAGAATGGCAAGGCAAGAAGGCGCTCCCTGCTCAGGGCTACGCTGCAATCGTTGTGGAATCGTGGGTGTCGTCAGGATAGCGAACGCATCAGGTCGTGTCGAAAGATGAGGTTTCTCTCGCGCAGTTCGTCCAAAACAGACAAAATAGCGTGCAGAAACGCAATGCTTTGAGCGACCACACCTGTCATTTTTCGCTAATCATTTTCCGCTTACTGCTCTCGGTTTCCCTCCGGACGCTAGGGCACCCCCGAGATTCCCGCCTCTCTAGTCAATAGGGTAAACGATACCGCAGATCGAATGCAAGTGTTTTTCTGGACAATTTTGCGGACGCCATGGCACCGCTTTGGACACTGCTTTGGACACCTCGTGAGCACAAGCTGTGACGCTCTTGCAACTGGCACTCGCTATCACAGTTTGTGGATATTTATTTACATCGATGTTGTTCTCCTTCCGGATCCCGCAGGATAGAATTGCTGCCGGCAGACCGGCAAACTCTCGATCTTGAGCTGAACGGATGCAAAAGACTTTGATTTATGTCAACCCTGCAGCTGGAGGCGGCCGCGCCGGTCGGATCTGGCAGCAGCTCGCCGCGGACCACTCTGGGCTCGACTTGCAATGGATTCACGACCAGAACCTGGCGACAGCCCTCGCCGCACTCGACGCCGGCCTTAGTTCGGGAGTGCGTCGGGTGCTGGTGGTCGGCGGCGATGGTACCGTCCATTGGGTGGCCAACCGACTCTTGGCCTTGCAGGTCGCGGACCGGGTGGCACTGGGTTTGGTC
>CAZCOV010000085.1:0-18999 GCA_964499975.1 uncultured Thermoanaerobaculia bacterium | reverse complement strand
GGATGTTAGGGTGGGAAAGGGACGCCAGCGCCTTGGTTTCGCGCTCGAAGCGTTTGAGCGCGGCCTCGTTGTTGCTCAGGCGCGCGGGCAGCACCTTGATCGCCACCCGCCGCTCGAGACGGGTGTCGAGGGCCTGGAAGACCTCGCCCATGCCGCCCTCGGCGAGCTTGTGCTCGATGCGGTAGGGCCCGAGGATCTCGCCCGAAGCGAGGGCCGGAGACGGCGGCTTTGCGACAGGCGGCCGATCGAGGGCGCCCGCGTCTTCGGCGGCGGCGAGGAGTGTTTCGACCTCGTAGCGCAGCGCCGCTCGCTCACCGCAGCGCGCCGCGAGCAGGGTAGCCCTCTGCCCGACCGGAAGCTCCAGGGCCTCGGCCAGGATCTCCTTGACCTCCCGCCATTCCTCCGGGCTCAAGCAGGCCCCTCGTCGCCCGCCGCTCTCATCGTCCCATGCTCCTCACAAGCGCCTCTGCTCCGCGCGACAACCTGATCACGAGCTGGTTTCGGCCCTGCGAGCATAGCGCAACTCGGACGTCTGGACGGATTACGGTGACGCGGCGCTCGGCCGCAAAAAAAACTTACGCCGGGCACCTTGCAGAGGCACCCGGCGTCGTGATCGAGCCTGGAACAGAACCTGCTGCTAGCGGCGGACGGTCTCGTTGTGGTTGTATGTGATCCCGCCGGCCTTCACCGCGCTCTGCACCAACAGCGTCTCGTTGTGGTTGTATGTGATCCCGCCGGACTTCACCGCGCTCTGCACCGACAGCGTCTCGTTATGGTTCCAGGTTGCTCCACCGGCCTTCACATTGCTCTTGATTTCCATCGTTGTTCTCCTTTTGGTTGCTGGCTTGATCGCCCCGCAATCAGGAGAACGGAAACGCCGCGGATTTCAGCTCACGCTTTTTTTGACAGGCGGCCGGACGCGACTTCGCGCCCTCCTCGCGGGGCTCAGGGCGCTCCTCCATCAGCCAGCCGGCGATGGAGCCAGGCCCTGGCAGTCGCCCACTCGCGCTTGACCGTGGCCGGCGAGAGAGCGAGCGCCGTCGCGGTCTCCTCGATGCCGAGCCCGGCGAAAAAACGCAGCTCAACGATCCGCGCCTGACGCTCGTCGAGCCGTCCGAGCTCGCTCAAAGCGGCGTCGAGCTGCTCGAAGTCGACCTCGCGCGCCGGCGCTTCGGCGATCCCCTCGTCGAGGGTCACCCGCAGCGCGTCACCGCCGCGCTTGGCGGCGTGGCGCGCCCGCGCGTGATCGACCAGCAGCTGACGCATAGCCTTCGCCGCTAGGCCAAAGAAGCTGGCACGATCGGCGAAGGCAAGACCGTGCCCAGCGGCGAGCTTGAGATAGGCCTCGTTGACCAGCGCCGTGGGCTGGAGCGTGTGCCCCTGCGGCTGGCGCCGCATATAAGCTGCCGCCAGCCGTCGCAGCTCGTCGTAGAGCTGCGGCACCAGATCGCTGACCGCCTGATCGTCTCCCTGGAAATTCATCGTCGAAAACGCCTGGACCCTTCCACGGTGAAAACGCTGTTCCCTGGAGCCTACCATAGACCGCAACTCCGCACGGCGTAGACTGGGGTAGGGGTGATAGGAGGGATAGGAGATTAGGTGAATCGCGGACGCCATTCGGCGTTGCCCCGTGGTCGGCTAACCTGCTAAGCTTCCAGACGATCTGACGAAAGGCACAGGGAAGCGCGGGCAACTGGCGATGTGGGAGCTTGATGGAGGGAACAGATGAGCAACGGCAAACGGCATCGCTGGGCAGGTCTGAGCTTGGTGCTGGCGCTGGTGCCGGGACTTGATGCCAGCCCAGGACGTTCGGCTGAGCCGCTGCTCGACCCAAGCAAGACCATCGGTCCAGAGACTTGCGGGAGTTGCCACGGGGACGAGTTTCGGCTCTGGCAAGAGACTGCGCACGCGCGCATTTTCTCGGGGCAGCTGCCGCTGCACAAGAATCCGCGGGCGCTCGAGATCGGCCAGAAGCTGGGAGTGCGGCTGATCCAGCACGACAGTCTCTGCCTCGACTGCCACTACACCCCCAAACTCAGCAGCGGTAAGGTGATGGCCCATGCTGGGGTGTCTTGCGAGTCGTGTCACGGAGCCGCCAAGGACTGGCTGACGGTGCACAACACCTTCGAAGGACGGCAGGCACAGCGCCGTTTCGAAGACGCCGAACAAACCCGACGGCGGCAAGAGCGCAATGCCAATTACGGGATGTTTTCCGGGGGACGCATCTATGACTTGGTGGCGCGCTGCTACCGCTGTCACCTGGTGCCAGAGGAGCGGCTGATCAACGTCGGCGGGCATGGCCAGGGCGGGGCTTTCGACCTCGTCGAACGCTACGAGCAGATCCGTCACAACTTTGTGACCGGCGAGCGCAAAGTCAACGCCCCCCTGTCGTCCGCGCGAAGGCGTCAGTTCCAGGTGTTGGGGCCGGTGCTCGAGCTGGAGTGGGCGCTCTCCGGGCTGGCCCAGGCTCAGGAGCCAGCAGGCGCTTTTGCCCAAGCCAGGGTCCGCATGGCAAACCGCGCACGGGAGCGACTCGCCGCGATCCAGCAGCAGCTGCAGTTGCCCGAGTTGGGCACGATCTTGGCCGCTGCCCAAGGCCAGGGTCCGGGGGATTCCGCTGCGCTGCGGCGAACCGCAGACCAGGTCCAGACGGCCGCCCGCGACTTCGTCGCCCACCATGACGGCACGCGGCTCGCCGCGCTCGATGCCCTGCCAGACACCCCCTCCAGCAGCGCCCCGGCGACCACGACCGCCGACGCGGTGAGCACCAATGCTGGTGAAGTTCAAGACTTGCTGCGGCCCCAACTGACCGCGCGGGCGGTTTTGGGGCCAGAGAAATGCGAAAGCTGTCACGCGCCGGCCGCGGACTGGTGGAACCGAGACCCCCACGCGCGCGCAGCTGAGCCGTTCCGCACGCAAGCCGCGGAGAACGTGCGCATTGCCGCGCTGTACTACGGCGAACGGGGCGCTCAGATCTTGGCCAGCGGTCGATCGGTGTGCATGAACTGCCATGGCACAGTTTTGACCGGCAAAGAAGGACGCGCGGTCGAGCTGGGAGTGTCTTGCGAGAGCTGCCATGGACCCGCAGGCGATTATTTGCGTCCCCACCCCCAGCTGTCCTCGGCTGAACGGCTGAACCTGGGCATGACCGACCTCGCGAACCTCGACCGTCGGGCCCAGGTGTGCGCCTCGTGTCACAGCATCGTCGACCGCCGCTTGCTGAGCAGCGGCCATCAGAGCGGCGCAGACTTCGATTTCGCGACTGGTTTGGTCAAAATCCGCCACTGGCAGGACGAGAATCCACCACGCGAAACCTTGCTGGCGGCTTACCTGCGGGCCGAGACCGCGCGCGGACCACGGCCCGTGGTCCAGGTGCCCTCCACCGGGGCGGTGCCCACGCCAGCAAGGCAAGACGCTGCGCCTGCTGCTGCCGTAAGCCCTGCCTCCGCGCAACCTGTGACGGCGCAAGCGGTGACGGCGCAGGCGGTGACCGCAGGACCTTTGGTTGGGGTTCGCAACCCGGCGATCCCGGCACATTTGCGCTTGCCGCTCAATGGTCACGAGACCGTAGGGCCGGGCAAGTGTGAGGGCTGTCACGGTGCCCAGGCGGCCTGGTGGGCGCAAGATGCCCACCAGCGCTCCGCGGATCGCTTTTTCAGCCAGGACCAACTTTCCCTGCAAATCGCCCAGCGCTACTATGGTCAGCCAGCTGCGGACCTGATCGTGCGCGGGATTTCACTGTGCATGGATTGTCATGGCACGGTGCGCACGGGCAAGGAGCAAAACGAAGTGGAAAGCGGGGTTTCTTGCGAGAGTTGCCACGGCCCAGCCGGAGCCTACCTCAAGCCGCACCCCCAAGCTGCGCCGGAGGAGCGGCTGCGTTTGGGCATGACCGCCTGGGCCGACCTCGATCGCCGGGCCCAGGTGTGCGCCTCCTGCCACCAGGTCCGCGACCCGCGTCTGCTCGCCGCGGGGCATCCGACCGGCAGTGGCTTTGACCTTGTTGCGGGACACCGCGCCATTGCTCACTGGGAGGGGGACCCGCCCGCGCCCGCTGCCCTGGCCGCGGCGTACCAGCGGATCGCAGGGGGTCCTCCCACTCCGGCGCAACTCGTCCGCGCGCGCACCGGCGATCCGCGCACCGGCGACCCGCGCACCGGCGATCCGCGCACCGGCGATCCGCGCACCGGCGACCCGGTCGCGGCAACCGACGCCGCGGCGACCGCTCCGCCCCCGGTTGCTGCCCGCAGCAGCGTCAAGAGCGGTGACGCCGAGCGTGGAAGTGCCGAACGCGGGATCGTCGAGATCTTGCTCTTGATCCAGGAGCGCTTGGAGGCGCTCGCCGCCAGCAAGGAGCCCAGACCATGAACCCGCACCCGCAGCACGAACCCACCCCGACGGAAGCTCGCCGCCGGGAGCTCTACCGCGATCGCTGGAGCACGTTTGGCAGCCGCACCGGGATCCTCGAATTGTCCGAACACCTGTCAGCGGCCGAACTCCAGCGCTTCGAGATCCTGGCCGAGCTCGATGCGCCAACCCTGGAAAAACTCAGCCCCGACCTCGCGGTCGCGCGTTGGCAGGCCGGGACCACCCTGTTTGAAGCGGGCACCTACCTCGACCTCGCTTTTTTCATTGTCGCGGGGAGCGTTGAAGTCTTGCTCGACCACGCGGACAAGTCCTGGGATCAAGTGAGCCGCGAGCAGCCGATTTTCGACCTCCAGCGGACCTCGTTCATCCCCACCAGCGGGCCCAACGAGCCGGTCGAAGCGCGCCCGGCAACCGATGTGCGTTCGGGTTTGCGTCCGCTGCCGACCACCCTCGGTCCGCGCCCTGACCCGCACGCGATCACTTTTCTCGCCACCATGGATTTCGACTTGCCGCGCGGCGCGTCGCTCGAACTCGGCCGGGGCGAGTTGTTCGGCGAGATCGGCGCGTTGAGCGGTTGGCCCCAGTCGGTGACCGCGCGCACACTCAGCGAAACGACGTTGTTGCAGATTCGGCTCCCCGCCTTGCGCACCCTGCGCCGCCGCTTGCCCCGGTTCAAAGCGCGCCTGGACGAGCTCTATCGCCAGCGTTCGCTCAGCCATCAGCTGCACGCGACCCCGCTGTTTTCTGGCCTCGACCGCGCCGTGATCGAAACGCTCAAAGAGCAAGTGGAGCTGGTCTCTTGCGAGCCTGACGAAATCATCGCGCGCGAAGGTGAGCCGGTCGATGCGCTTTACCTGGTGCGCTCTGGTTTCGTCAAGCTGGCGCAAAACTTTGCGAGCGGCACGCTGGTCGTCAACTACTTGTCGAAGGGCATGACTTTGGGCGAAGTGGAGCTGCTGGTCGAAACCGCCGGCGGTTGGACTTCGACCGCGACGTCGGTCGAATATGCCCAGCTGGTCAAGCTGCCGCGGGCGCGTTTCGAACAATTCTTGGCGCCATTCCCCGAGGTCCGCGCGCGGCTTTGGCAATCCGCGGTCGACCGCATCCGCGAAGCCGGTTTTAGCCGGCGGCAGATCGCCCACTCGGAGTTCATCCAAACCGCGCTCGACACCGGGTTGGTCCAGGGCAACAGCATGCTGGTGATCGACTTGAACGCCTGCACCCGCTGCGATGACTGCGTGCGCGCTTGCGCTGCGACCCACGACGGTCGACCGCGCTTCCTCCGCGAAGGCGACAAGGTCGGCCACTTGCAGATCGTCCACGCCTGCTACCACTGCCGCGATCCGGTGTGTCTGGTCGGCTGTCCTACCGGAGCAATCCATCGCGCTGGGGTCGGCGACGTGGTGGCGATCGACGAGCGGATCTGCATCGGTTGCCAGTCTTGTGCCCGCAGCTGCCCTTACGACGCGATCGTGATGCACCAAACCGAGACGTCCTGGCCGGCGGATGCGCTCCCCGAATCCCTGCGCGGGCAACCGCGGCTGGTGGCGAGCAAATGTGACCTTTGCTATACCGACGCGCACGGTCCCGCCTGCGTCCGCAACTGCCCCAATGGTTGCGCGTTCCGGGTCGGCAGCCTCGACGAGTTCAAGGAGCTGCTGGAGCGATGAACCAGCACCCGTTCTGGCGGCGGATCCCCGGAGTGCAGCGGCCGGAGTATCTCGCGGTCAGCTCTTTGGCCGCCCTGGCGCTGCTCGCAGTCTACGCCCTGGGCGCGGTGTTCGCGCCCCTGACTCCGGGCAATGCCTGGGGGCTCGCCTACGGCAGCGCTGCCACGCTCCTGCTCTTGGCGGTCACCCTGCTCGGCGTGCGCCGCCGCGCCCAGCGCTGGGGTCCGGGACGAGTTCAGGATTGGGTCCAGTTCCACGTTTATGGCGGGACGCTGTTCATGCTGCTGGTCTTGCTGCACAGCGGCTTTCGCTGGCCGCAAGGGGTTTTGACCTTGTGGCTGTGGATCTTGAGCGTCGCCGTGACCCTGAGCGGGCTCTTGGGAGTGCTGATCGGCAAGACCATTCCCCGAATCTTGACTTCTGGCTTGCGCACCGAAGTGCTCTATGAACGGATTCCCGAACTCACCACGGCGTTGCGCACAAAAGCTGAGGACTTGGCCCAGGGCAGTTCCCCGCCGATCCAAGACTTCTACCGCAAGGAACTAGCCCCCGCGCTGCGCTGTCCGCAAGTGCGGCTGCTCTTCTTGCTCGACATCACTGGCGGCATTCAGGAGCGCTTGCGCGCCTTCGAATTCCTCCGCCACCTGCTGTCGCCCGACGAGCAAGCGCGCTGCGACGAGTTGCAAGACCTCTATCGCATCAAGCTGGAACTCGACGCGCACTACACCTTGCAGCGTCCACTGCGCTTCTGGCTTTACGGGCATGTGCCGCTGGCGATTGTTTTGCTCGTCTTGGTCGCGATCCACCTGGTGGCCGTGTTTTACTACTGAGTTTTTACGACTGAGTTTTTACGACTGAGTTTTTACGACTGAGTTTTTACGACTGAGTTTCTACTGAGTTTGACGACCCGATGGCCAAGAAACGCATCCGCAAAGGGGTTTTCAGTGAAGTTCGATTGCCGCTCGCTGGCCGTTACTTTTGGCCGGAGCGGCGGATTGGGCAGCTGGTCTTGGGGCTTGCCTTGGCTCTGGTGGCAGCCCTGGTCTTCGGCACCGGGCTGTTTCTTGGCCAATCCAGCTGGGTCACCCGCGGACCGCTGTCGAGCAACCATGCCAGTTTTGAAGCCGACTGTTCGTCGTGTCACGAGACCTGGCGGGGGGTAGCGGATCAGCGCTGTTTGGTCTGCCACGAGCGGGTGGGCGACCCTACCGACGCTTATTCCTTTGCCACCCACTATGCTTACCGGAGCGGGGGGGCGCGCAGCGGTCCGGCCGCGCACGAGGTCCCGTGCGCGACGTGTCATCCCGAACATCGCGGCTGGGGCGCCGCGATCACCGTGGCTGAAGACGCGGTGTGCCAGCGCTGCCACGGGTTCACTTTCGCGCAAGGTCATCCCGAGTTCCAGTTCTTGCGCGAGCAACAGCCGGACGACGCCAATCTGGTTTTTCCCCACGCACCCCACGTGCAGCAAGTGCAGACCGCCCGCGGCTGGGACGATCCCCAACGGGCTTGCCTGGTCTGCCATGAGCCCGACGCGGTCGGTGCGGGTTTTGCCCCGCTCGACTTTGACCGCCACTGCGCTGCCTGTCACTTGACTGGCGGCCAGGGCACTCCCCCGCTCACGATCCGCACGGACTCGACGCCCGGGGTCTTGACCCTGGCGATGTTTCAAGCGCGCGAGGGTCCCACCTCCTGGGCCTTTGCCACGAATCCCAACGCTTTTCGCGAAACCGCCGGGCGGTCCATACGCAAGCTTCCGGTGGAGCACCGAGATCCTTGGATATTGGCGAATTTGCTCCAGCTGCGCCGCCAGCTTTACCCCGGTTTGGGGCTGGGTGAGCTGGTGCCGATCGCGGTCGGATCAGCAGCCTCTGAGGCGTCCGCACAGGCTCTGCTCCAAGCCACGGTCGCGGCGCTGCAAGTGCGCGCGCGGGCTTTGCGCAGCCGTCTTGAACCCGCAGTCCAAAGCGAACTCGCGCAGCTGGAAGCCCTGCTCGCAACCGTGGAGCAGCGACTGGCGCGCGGGGAAACCGCCCCTTTGCCGCAAGGCTTTCGCGCGGACCAGGGGCCAAGCCGAGCGCCCGCAGCGGCTGCGCTCAATGAGGTCGTCCAGGAGCTCACCACCCCTTGCCGCAAGTGTCACCTGGTGGACGGCGCGGCGCTCTTGCAAGTCCAAAAGGCGCAGCGCGTGCTCGATCGGGCCGAGTTCCAGCACCGTGCGCACTTGCTCGAACGGCCGTTTTGCATCGACTGCCACCCGGCGATTGCCATGGGACCGGATGCGGAGGCCGCCCGGGCAGAAGATCGCGCAGAAACTCAAAACCTGCCTGGCATTGCGGTCTGCCGTGACTGCCACGTACCCGGACGTGCCTCCGCGCGCTGCGTCAGCTGTCACAGCTTCCACCCAGACCGCGGCCGTTTTGCCGACCTGGCGGTCCATCGCGGGAAGTGAGGTCGTATGCGTGCGCGGCTGTTCGCCAAGACCGGGCCTTTTGCTGGCCAGAGTTTCGAGATCGGCAGCGAGGCCACGCTCGGGCGCAGCGAGCAAAATCAGATCGTGCTCCACGACAAGCTGGTGTCCAGCCAGCACGTCCGGGTTTTTTGGGACCCCGAGCAAGAGTGTTATCTAGTCGAAGATCTCGGCAGCCTCAACGGTACCCAAGTCGACGGCGTCCAGGTGCGCGAGCCAGAAAAACTCGGTGCGTTGAGCGTCCTGACCCTGGCTGGGGCTCACGATTTCATTTTCCAGGTCGTCCAAGAGCGCGCTGCGCCTTCGCCCGCAGTGGCTCCCGAAACGGCTGGCACCGCTCGCGGTACCCCCGCCGGGGGAGGTCCGGGTCCAGCGACGCGGATCGAGTCGTTCGACGCTTTCGTTCTGCCCGAGCTTCCAGAAATGGCGTCCCACGAAACGGCGCCCCGCGAATCGGCGCCCCGCGAATCGGCTGGCACCGCTTCAGGCACCGTAGGAGAGGGTCCGCGGCCAGCGACGCGGATCGAGTCGTTCGATGCTTTCGTCCTGCCCGAGCTTCCAGAAATGGCGTCCCGCGAAACGGCGTCCCGCGAATCGGCGCCCCGCGAATCGGCGCCCCGCGAATCGGCTGGCACCGCTTTGGGCAGCACCGGATGTGGCACTGACGCCGCGCCGGGAGGAGTTGCTTTGCAGCGGGAAGGGCCAGGTACAGTTCCGGTCACGCCCCTCGAAAAAGCAGCGTTACGGCAAGCCCGGACCACCTCCGGAGAAACGGCTGGCACCTCGGCCGGCAGCGCCTCGGCCGGCAGCGCCTCGGCCTGCAGCGCCTCGGCCGGCAGCGCCTCGGACGACCGCGAACGCAGTCCGCGCTTTGCCTTGCGGGTCGAGCGCCCCGGCCGTCCGGTCCACTTTTTCGAGTTGCCCCCCGGCGAGTACCAAGTCGGGCGAACCTCTGATACGGACATCGCCATCGACGACCCGACCCTCTCGCGGGCTCACGCTCGTTTGCGGGTGGTTGCTGGCCGGGTGTGGGTGCAAGACCTGGGCAGCACCAACCAAACCCTGGTAGCGGGGCAGGAAGTGCGCGGTGAAGTCGAACTCGTAGCGGGTGACGAGCTCACATTTGGCGCGGTCCCAGCCCGGCTCATCGACCGCAACGCGAGGGGCATGAAGTGAGCCTGAGCCCGATCACCGGCCTCACCATGATCGGCCGCTACGATCTCGAGGTCGCTCCTGTGCTTGACGTCTTGATCGTCGGCGCAGGACCCGGCGGCACGTCCGCTGCCCTGCGCGCCAAGGAACTGGGGTTGTCCCTCCTGGTGGTCGACTATGACGACGTCTTGAAGCGGATTCGCGACTATTCCAAAGACAAGCTGATCCTGCCCGACTTTGGCGGCGGCGATCAAATGCACTTCCCCCAAGCCGGGGAGTTGGTCGCTCGCCTCTATTTCACGCCGATCGACAAGGACGAGATGCACCGCAGCTGGAAATCGTTTTACCGGGACCTCGGCGTCCCAGTACAGGTGGGGATTGAACTCACCGGCCTCACCCGCGACGCGCAAGGTTTGTGGCATGCCAAGACCTGGGACCACAACCGGCGTGCGGAACGCTTCTTCTGCGCGCGCCACGTGATCTTGTCGCTCGGCCGCGGCGTACCTCGGCGGTTCGACATCCCGGGCAACACGGATGGCATTGCCTTTCGTTTGAGCGACCCGCAGCTTTACGTCGGCCGTCCGGCCTGCGTCATCGGGGGTGGGACTTCGGCGGCTGAAGCGGTGATCGCGATTTCCCACGCCAAGGCCGCGGCAGAAGACGTGACCCGGGTCTACTGGAGCTATCGCGGAGATCGTCTGCCGCGGGTTTCGAAAGCCCTGGCCGAAGTGTTTTTCGAAGCCTATCTCGGCAACGGCAACATCAGCTACCACCCGCTGAGCGAACCGGCTGCGATCATCGTCGGCCCTGACCGCCAGGAATACCTCGACCTGCGCATCGACCGCCGGACGATCGAAGGTCGGCCGCACGAATCCACCCACCTCGAATTCCTCAAAGAGAACGTGATCGCTTGCATCGGCGAGGACATCCCAGAGGCCCTGCTCAACAACTTGGGGATTTTCATGGAGCCCTGGGGACCCCGGCAGAGCAAGCGCATGGTGGTCAACCGCTGGCTCGAAACGGTGCAGCCCAACGTCTACATGGTGGGCGACATCTTGAGCCAGTCCTATCTCGAAACCGACGATTTCACCGGCGATAAAGCGAACTTCCGCGAAGTACAGCACCGCGGCAATATCAAGAGTGCGCTGCGCGACGGCGTGCTGGTGGTCAACGTGATCGCGCAAAAGCTGGCGGGAGCGCGCCAGATCCACTGCGAACTCACAGACGCCGTCGCCGCAACCCAGACGCTGTCGCCGCTGGTTCCGCTGCCTACAGCCCGTGCAGCGCCGCCAAGCCCGCCGTCACCGAGTCCGCCGCCGCCGAGCCCGCCGCCAAGTTCGTCGCGCCCAGGGGTCGCGTCCCCGGGCCCGCGGCTGCGGCTGGTGCGGCTTCTGCCCGGCGAGGTCATGGCCGAAGAGACCGAGCTGCCAGTCGCAGGACGGCTGACGATCGGACGCCAGGGCACTGACCTCGCTTTTCCCGAAGATCCCGGCCTGGCGGACTGCCACGCCTCGGTCACCGTGCGGGCTGACGGTGTGGTCCTGTGCGACGAAGGCAGCCGCACCGGGGTTTTTCTCCGCGCACCCGCCGGGGAAAACCTGGAGGTTCCGCTGCGCGGCCTAGTCCGTGCCGGCCGCCAGGTACTGGTGCTCGCCGGATCCCAAGCTCACCCCGAACTCCGCCACTTTGACCAGCGCGGCCAGGAACTGCAGCGGCTCCCCCTCGGAGACAAGGCGATCATCCTCGGCCGCGATGCTCCCGACGGCATTCTCGATGCGCACGATGCGGGCCTGTCGCGCCGCCACCTCTCGTTTCTGGTGCGCGAGCACAAAGTCTTCGTCAAGGACCTGAAAAGCGTCAACGGGACGTTTCTCAAAATCGCGGAGCGCCAGCTCTCGCCCGGTGACGAAATCCTGGTCGGCCGTCAGCGCTTCCGGCTGACGGCACCCGCCGGCGCGCCGCCGCCGCACTCCTCCGCCGCTCCCCCAGCGAGCCCCAAAGCCAGCTCACCCGCGCCCGGTCCGCCGCTCCGACCGCGATCGACCCCGGCCGGGGAGCCGGCGTTGATCACTTTTGCCGACACTGGCCAAGCCTTTCCCCTCGCATCCGGCCAGACAGTGTGCGACCTCGCCGAAGCTCATGGCGTTGCCATCAACGCCGAATGTCACGCCGGGATTTGCGGCAGCGATCCGGTGCGGATCGTCGCTGGCGGGGAACATCTCGAAGCCCCAGGCGAGCGGGAAAGCGAGACCCTGGAACAGCTGTGCGGCCTCACTCCCGGCCCCTGCCGTCTCGCCTGCATGCTGCGCGCGAAAGCGCCGCTCACCGTCGAGATTTTGCCGCGTTAAGGGCGTGCTTTGACCAGCAGCGCGGCCGTCCGATCGCGCCGGCTTCTAGGGCAATTCTGACTGCCCTCCCCGGCTTGCGGCTACTCAAACCCCCGGCAGGCTGATCGGCTGGACCGAGCGCACTTCGGGAAGCTCGCGCAGACGGTCGATGATCGTGGGAGCGGGAGCCTGGTCGAGGCGGAGGACGGCCAGGGCTTCGCCTTCGCCGGGCTTGCGCGAGAGGTGGATCTCCGCGATGTTGATGCTGCTGTCGCCGAGTGCGGTGCCCAGCTTGCCGACGACGCCCGGGACGTCGTGATTGCGCACCACCAGCAAGTGGCCGGCCGGCCGGAACTCGAGCTGGTAGCCGTCGAAGTTGACCACCCGCGGGTCGCGTTCGTGAAACAAGGTGCCCGCCACTTCGATCGTGCCGCGGTCGCTGGCCAGCCGCAGTGCGATCAGCTGGGGATAGTCGGCGGGCTCGCTGTGGGTCGAGCGGACCACGTTGAAGCCGCGGTGTTTGGCGATCAATTCGGCATTGACGTAGTTCACAGCTTCACCGTGGATGCGGGTCAAAACGCCTTTCAAGGCGGCCACGGTGAGCGGCGTCTGGAGGGCGTCCGGCAGCCCCCACAGCTCGATCGCCAGCTGCTTGAGGCCACCCAGAGCCTGGGCACTGGCCAGCTGGCCGAGCCGTTCCGCCAAGCTCAAGTAGGGCTCGCCAGCGCTCCCCGCTGGCCGGAAGGGGAGGTTGACTGCGGTGATCGCCAGCGAGCCTTCGAGCGCGGCCAAGACCATCCGCGCGGTTTCGGTCGAGATCCGCACCTGGGCTTCGCGGGTCTGCGCGCCGAGGTGGGGGGTGGCCACCACCTTGGGGTGCTGCGCGAGGGCGTAATCGCGCGGCGGCTCTTCGGCAAACACGTCGAGCGCAGCCCCCGCCAGATGGCCTTCATCCAGGGCTGCCTTGAGCGCGACTTCGTCGAGCACGCCGCCGCGTCCGCAGTTGACGAGGAGCGCTCCGCGTTTCATCCGAGCGATGCGCCCTTCATGGAGCAGATTCTTGGTCTCGGGGGTGAGCGGCGTGTGCAAGGTGACCACGTCCGCCCGGGCGAGTAGCTCGTCTAAGCTGGTGGCCACCGCATCGTGCCGGCGAATGAAGTCCGCGTCGAGGAAGGGGTCGTAGGCCATGACCTGCATTTCGAACGCCAGTGCGCGCTGGGCGACCCGCTGACCAATGCGGCCAAAGCCGATGATTCCGAGGGTCTTGCCCTGAAGCTCCAGCCCTTCAAATGGGGTGCGGGTCCAGCGGCCGGCTTTGAGCGAAGCATCCGCAGCGGGAACGTTGCGCGCCAGGGCCAAAAGCAGCGCGAAGGTGTGCTCGGCAGCCGACAGCAGGTTGGCGGTGGGCGCGTTGACCACCAGGATACCGAGCTGCGTGGCGGCCTCGACATCCACGTTGTCGACCCCGATACCCGCTCGGCCGACCACCCGCAACTTCTTACCCGCGCGCAGCAAATCCGCGGTCACTCGGGTGGCACTGCGCACCACCAGCGCGTCGTAATCCGGCAACAGCTCGGCCAACTGCGGACGCTCTTCCGCGCTGAGTTCATGCACCTCATGACCCGACTCGCGCAGCCTGGCGAGCCCGGTTTCGTCGAGAGAATCAGCGATCAGGATCTTGTACACGCAACCGTCCTCCAAAAAACACCCGCTCCGCCGGGTGTGAGGGCATCCTACCAGGTGACCTCAGCCGACACTATGTCCTTTCCAAGCGGTGTCAGCGAGCTGTGAGATTGAGCTGGGGTGTGTGCTCCGCGGAACGCGGCGGGAGCTGGCACGGAAGCTGCTCTATCTCTGCGGTCATGGCAGCGGAGACGGGGTAAATCCAGGGATGAGCCCCTGGTCCTGCGTCAAAGTGACGCTTCAAACGGTCGTTTTTGCCGAACCCGTGGGCGCGTTAGCGAGAGCGCCATGGACGTGACACCAGGGCGGTTTCCCCAGCAGGCTTTGCAGCCCTACAGCCAGAGAGGTATTCCATGGAGGAGACGAGTCGAACAGAAGTCCTAGTCGAGGTGGCGGATCTGGCCAAGCACTACGGCCCGATCCGCGCGGTCGACGGCATCAGCTTCGCCGTGCGGCGCGGTGACGTCCTCGGTTTTCTCGGGCCGAACGGCGCGGGCAAGACCACAGCCATGCGGATCATCACCGGCTTTCTCACCCCCGACCGCGGGCAGGTCAAAGTCAGCGGCTTTGACCTCAGGGTCGATTCCCTGGCCGCGCGGCAGCGGATCGGTTATTTGCCGGAAAACGCGCCGGCTTATGGCGAGATGACGGTCGAAGGCTTTCTCACCTTCATTGCCGCAGCCCGGGCCGTACCCTCGCCGCCAGCAGCGATCGAGAAAGTCGTCCAGATGACCGGGCTCGGACGGGTCCGACACCAGACGATCGAAACCCTGTCCAAAGGCTTCAAGCGCCGCGTTGGCCTGGCCCAAGCCTTGATCCACGACCCCGAAGTGTTGATTTTGGACGAACCCACCGATGGCCTCGATCCCAACCAAAAAGTGCTGATCCAGCAGCTGATCAGCCAGCTCTCCCAAGACAAGTGCATCATCCTCTCGACCCACATCCTCGACGAGGTCGAGCGCATCTGCAATCGAGCGATGATCATTTCCCAGGGCAAGATTCTGGTCGACTCGACGCCCGAGCAGCTAGTGACCCAGGGAGGAGGGCGGCTCGAAGATCTTTTCCACCAGCTGACCGAGGGGGTGTCGACATGAGCGGAACAGGTCTGACCCAAGGCGGCCGCTTCACCGGACTCCGCGCGGTTTTCACCCGCGAGTTCAAGGGCTACTTCGCCTCGCCTTTGGGTTACATCTTCATCGTGATTTTTTTGGTGGCGAGCGGCTGGCTCGCGCTGTCGCGTGACTTTGGCCGCTTTCTCGAACTGCGGCAAGCCAGCCTCGACGCGTTTTTCACCTACATTCCCTGGCTCTTCGTGGTGCTGGTGCCAGCAGTGGCCATGCGCTTGTGGGCGGAAGAGCGGAAGACCGGCACGGTCGAGCTGCTGTTCACCTTGCCGATCACCCTCGAAGCGTCCTACCTCGGGAAATTCCTCGCGGGTTGGTCGTTCCTGGTCTTCTCGCTGCTCTTGACCTTGCCGCTGGTTTTCCAGGTCGCCCGGCTGGGCGATCCCGACGGCGGGGTGATCTTCACCGGCTACCTCGGCTGTGGGCTCCTTGCCGCGGTTTACTTGGCGATCGGCATGCTGTTTTCCGCCCTGACTAAAAACCAGGTGGTGGCTTTCATCCTGGGCACGGCCGCGACCGCGTTGTTCTTGATCGTGGGCTTGCCGCAAACCCTGGAAGGGATCGGTCGCGTGCTCGGCGGCTACTGCGAGCAGGTGATGGGCTCGCTCAGCGTGATCGACCATTTCGAGACGCTGACCCGCGGACTGGTTGAAGTCGGCAGTCTGGCGTTTTTCGTTCTGTTCACCGTGGGTTGGCTGATCTGCGGCATGTTGGTGCTCGACCGCACCAAGGCGATTTGAGGAGACCGGCGATGGAACGTTTGATCCACCTTTTGGCCAGCCGCAAGACCACCCTCGTGCTCGTCGCGCTCGCCACCGCCCTCGCGATCCATGTGATCGCGCAGATCAGTGAGAACTGGCGGCTCGACTTGACCGAAGACCAGTTGTATTCGCTTTCTCCTGGCTCGCGCGCGCTGCTCCAGCGCATGCAGCAGGAAGGGACCCAGCCGATTGACCTCAAACTCTACTTTTCTGCGACCACCGGCAAGTCGTTGCCGCGCTTCATCAAGGATTTCATCACCTACGAGCGCTACTTGCGCAGCCTCTTGGGCGAGTACGAAGTGGCGTCGGCGGGCAAGCTGCGGGTGCAATTCATCGACCCGATTCCCGATTCCGACGAAGCGCAAGACGCCCTGGACTTTGGCCTCGAGGGCAAACCCATCAACCAGGACGGCGACCTCTTCTTCTTCGGCCTGGTGCTGCAGACCCAGACCGGGAGCCGCGACAAAATCGAGTTCTTGTGGCCCAATCAGCAAGAAACCATCGAGTATGAGCTCGCCAAGCGCTTGCACAAACTGCTGTGGCCAGCCAAACAGCGAATTGCCGTGCTGTCAAGCCTCGAAGTCTTGTCTTCGGCGGACAACCCGTATGTCGCGCAGATTCTCGCTGCACAGGGCAAGAATCCCCGCGATTCCTGGCTCGCGCTCAAGCTGCTTGGCGAATCCTACGAAGTGAGCCAGCTCGAGGACGTCGACCACATTGCGCCCGAAGATTACGACTTGGTGCTGGTGATCCATCCCAAGAACTTGAGCGTCCGTGCGCTGTGGGCGCTCGACGAATGGGTACAGACCGGGGGCAATACCATGATCCTGGTCGACCCTTACGCGATCGACGACCAGCCACCGCAAAACCCGCAGCAGCCCTGGCTGGCCTACCAGTACAAGCCCGCTTCGAACCTTGCCCAGCTGTTCGAGGTCTGGGGACTGCGTCGACCTGAAGACCGGGTGGCAGCCGACTTCGACCTAGCGATGACCCGTGCGGTTTCGCGCCGCGGTCCGGCCGAGCGCTTGCTGGTCGATCTCCAAATCACCGACCCGACGCGCAAAGAGGCCTTGGCGACCGCGCATCCGATGTTTCAAGGGCTGAACCAGCTACGCTTCTTCTTGGCCGGCAGCCTCGAACCCACGGAAACCGCCGTCCCCGGCCTCACCTTGACCCCGCTGATCCAAACCACCGCCAAGGGCAACACGTTGGAGATGGCCGCGGGTTTCCCCACGGGAGCGAGCCTGGTCTTCAGCGACGTCAACGATCCGGGCAAGCTGCGCGAACACTTCACGCCGGGGCAAAAGCCGGTGGTCCTCGCGTACCAGCTCCAAGGCCAGTTCCCCACGGCTTTCCCCGGCGGGGCTGACCTGCCCACGGCCACGCCACAGCCGCCCCCAGGCTTGCCTCCGGGCTTTGAAATGCCGCCGTCAGAAGGGGGGGAGCGCATCCACAAGCCGGCGGTTGCGGCGGAAGCGCGCCGTCCGGCGACCGTCCTGGTGTTTGCCGATGTCGACTGGATCAGCGATCAAGTGGCGTTTCAGAGCACCCCGCTGGGAGTGCTGGCGACCAACGACAACCACCGGGTGTTCCACAACGCGGTTGACTATCTCTTCGGTTCGAATGAACTGATGGCCGTGCGCGCCAAGAAGAGCATCCACCGTCCATTCACCCGCTTCGATGAAATCGAGGCGCAAGCCGACCTCGCAACCGTCGAACGCGAAAAGCAGTTGCGGCAAGACGTCGAGCGTTTCCAAAAAGAACTGCAAGACAAACAAGGCAGTCTGGGCGCCAGCAATGCCGCCCTGTTTGAAAAGCAAGTCAAAGACGAGGTCGATGCGCTCAACGCCAAGATCAAAGCGGCGAACGCCGAGTTGCGCGAAATCCGCAAGACCAAGCGCACAGCCCTCGCGGGCGAGGAAAACCTGGTCCGTTTTTCCACCCTGTGGACCATGCCGACCCTGGTTTTGGCCTTGGGCTTGTTCCTCGGCTTCCGTCGGCAGGCCCGCGACCGCAAAGCGCGGAGGATGGTGCCATGAACGTCACCGTAGCGGGTGTCATGAACGAAGGGTTTGCCCAGAGGAGGACGTCATGAAACTGAACCGTGTGCTCTTGATCTTGACCCTGGCCCTGTTTCTCGCGTCGTTCTGGTCTTACCGCGAGAGCGCCGTGCGGGCCGAACGCTTCGAACGCGGGCAGAAATTCTTACCCCACTTAAACCCCGACGAGATTGCCGAAATCTTGCTCACCAAAGGCGAGCAAACCACCCACTTGAAGCGCAGCGATCGGCAGTTCGTGGTCACCAGTGCGCTCGGTTATCCCGCCAAGAACGAGGCGGTCAACCGCTTCGTGCGCGATGTGCTCGAACTCGCGCTGGACAAGGAAGTGGGGAGCGGCGAGAAACTCGCGACCGACCTCGAACTGCGCACCAGCGACGGCAAGCTACCCGCCAATTCCCTCGAAGTGGTGCTCAAAGACCGAGCCGAGAAGGAGATGGTCCGCTTCCGTGTGGGCAAAGCCTTTGCCGAAGGCTCGGGCAACTACGTCCAGCGGGTCGGCGAGCAGAACCCGATCTACTTGACCAGTTCGCGGGTTTACTTTTCGACGGCGGCTGACGATTTCCTCGATCAAGAAATCCTCGACGTGGAAAAAGCCAAACTCACCGCGATCCTGGGCGCAGATTTCCGCATCGAGAGCGAGGGAGGGCAGCTCGTCTTGCGCGGGTTGCCCGCGGGCAAGAAGACCAGCGGCAAGTTCAACCAGCTCGAAACCGCACTTTCGCCGTTGCGCTTCCAGCAGCATTTCCTCGCCAATGACCCTGCAGTTTTCGGACTCCAATTCATCACCCAAGTCGAGTTCGCGCTCAACGACGACTCCGGCTATCAGATCGCTCTGGCGGAGCGCGGCGGCAAGTACTTCCTCAAGGTCCAAGGCTTCCATCAAGCCCAGCGCGTTTCCATTGCCCGCGATGCGGACTTGGAGGAAGTGAAAAAGACCGCGGACGTCCTTGCCCGAATCGACGAGTTGCAGCGGTTCAACACCCTGCATGGTTCGTGGATCTACGAAGTCAGCGAAGGCACTGCGACCAAGTTCCGGGTCACCCAGAAGGACCTCTTCGAGGGCGCGTTAGCCCCCGCAATCCAGCGATGAGGAGCCGTCCTCACGCAAGCCTTCAAGGTGAAACTCGATTGCCTCACGAATCGCCCGCTCCGTTTCCTCTGGCGTTGCGCCCGTAGCCACACAGCCGGGCAGATCCGGGACGTAAGCCGAGTAGTTGCCTTCGGCCTTTTCGATCACGATTGCGTACCGCATGTGGGTTGAGGATACCACCGGGCTCGTGTTGGCGTTTGGAGCGTCGCCCAGCTCCCTACTGACGAGCGCCCGCGTGCGCTGTGGATGCGTGCTCATGGGTATTCCTGAAGTGACCGTGTGCTCCGCTTTCGT
>CAZCOV010000084.1:0-19037 GCA_964499975.1 uncultured Thermoanaerobaculia bacterium | reverse complement strand
AACACCAACCTGCTGATGGAAGCTGCGCGTCGGATCGACGAATGGCAGGTGTTGTCGAAACGGATTCCCTCGACCCGCCAGATCCCGTACTTCACCAACCAGGGATCCAGCACTTCAGTTTCCTTCACCCCCCATGAATGGGCTGTGATCTGTAAGATCGACGAGCGCCGATCCATCGAGGAACTGGCAGCTACCCTCGGCATGAGTGCCTTCGAGGTGTGCAAGCTGCTCTATGGCCTGGTCACCGCCGGGCTGGTCGGCCTCAAGGAAAATATGGGTCACTTGCAAGCGGACCGTCTGGCGCACATGCGTCCAGGCGAGCTGGCTGAAGTGGCGCAGCAGATTTACACCGAGGCGAAAGCGCTGCTTGCGAATCACCACAAAGCATCCGAACTCGAAGCCGCATCGCAACGCGCCAAGGTGGAAATGGAAAACGGTCGCGGCACCGAAGCCGTCCTGGACATGGTTCGTTTTTTGGAACAGATCGTGCTAGCAGCTTTGGGGCCGAACCAGTCAAGGCTGTTTTTGGAACGAGTCAATCAAGTGCTGAGCGGCTGAATGGCATAAGGATTGCTACAGCAGAGGTTTCGGGCTTGCATCCATAGCCCAGGGGGTCAGAAAGGAGAACACTATGCGCCTACCGGTCGTCGCGATCACTCTTCTTTTGGTCGCCAGTCCGTCTCTTGCCGGCTGGGACGAAGGCGTTGCAGCCTTCAAGACTAAGAACTACCAGCAAGCAGCGCAAGAATTTCAGAAAGTCATCGAGCAGAGCCCCGATGGCTACCGTGGCTACTACATGCTCGGCCTCTGCCTGGAGCAGCTCAAGCGGAAAGAAGAAGCCCTCCACAACCTGCGCAAAGCTTATGACTTGAACCCCAGCGACACCGCAATCAAGCTGGCCCTGGGACGAAGTTACAACAGCTTGCGCCGTTATGCTGACTCCGCCAAACTGCTGACCACAGTTGACCCCTCTAGCCTGGAAGCAGCACAAAAGTTGGCCTTCTATCAGATGCGCGGAGAGGCCAACCACAACTCAGGCAATAACGATGCGGCGATCAACGATTTCCGCGAGCTGGCGAACCTCCGCCCGCAAGATGCCCAGGCGCAGTATAACTATGCCGCCGCAGCCATGAATGCGGGACGCTTGGACGACGCTTTGAACGCGTTGGCCAAGGCCGTACAACTGGCGCCAGGGGATGCTGACAAGAAGGAGACTTACGTCAACGCGCTGATCAAGAAGGGGCGCATGACCTCTAGCAAGGACGCCAAGGTTGGGCACTACAAGAAAGCCGCTGGTCTCGCCAAGGAACTGGCGACCGCCAAGCCCACCTACGATAACTTGATGTTGCAGTGCTCTGCCGAGCTGGGCGCGGGGCTCTACACCGAAGCAGCAGGAACCGGCAAGGCGGCCATTACCAAACAGGGCACGGACTGGCTGGCGCACTTTTATGTTGGCCAGGCTTATTCCAGCGTCCCGCAGTACGATGCCGCAGAGGGTCCTTTGAAGCAGGCGTTGCAACTGGCCAAAGACCCCAAGGACCAGCAACAAGTCTTGAAGCAACTCGGGTATATTTACGAGAAGCAGAAGAAGTGGACGGAATCCATCGAAGCTTACAACAAGGCCGGTGACAGCGCTGCGGTCAACCGGGTGAAAGAGAACAAGGACACGGCTGCTTTCAACGAGCAGGCTTCGAAGGAAGAGGAAGCGATCAAGAAGGCGCAGGAAGAAGCCCGCAAACTGGAAGAAGAGCTCCAGAAGCTCAAGAAAGGCGGCGGGAGCGGACGCCAGTAGTCCTGGGACCAGATCTTGAGACGCGAAAGGGGGGGCCTGGGGGTCCCCTTTTTGCTTTTCGCTGCCCGCAACATCCAAAGAAGGGGAAACGATGCACTGGCAACGGGTCGGACAGGTGGTCGCTCTTTCATGTTGGGCCTTTTCATGGGGCGCTGGATCCTTGATGGCAGACGTGCCACCGTCGGATCCCCTGCCGAGTGCCTCGTCCACGGCAGAAAGCGGAACCACCGCGGCCGCGACGGTTGAAACCGACAGCCCCAAGAAAGGGGAAAACGAGGGCTTCTTACCGCGCCTCGATATTTATTTCCCGGAAGGCAAGCTCGATTTGCGGCTCAGCCGCTTGATCAAGAACGCTTTTTTCGAAGGGCAGATGAAGTACAACTTCATCCGGGGTGACATCTCAGCTTTTTTGCGTTATCGCTACTACGGGTATCGCAGAATCTACCAGCTGGGCCTTTTCGATGTCGTCGAGTTTGATGATGTGCGCGACATCGACAGCGACTTTGAGCGAGTGCGCGGAATGCTCTTCCTGATCGAACAACCCCACAGCTATTACAACCGGACGTTCGTCGTGACGCAACTCGAACGTCTTTCCAGCAGTAAAGAGGAATTCCGCTTCGATAACAATCAGACGAATACCTTTGTTCGCCTGGGGTTTCAGCGTGGGACCTCGGAAGATGCTCGTTCGAATGCGATTGTCGGTGAAACTCGGGCAAGGAGTGAGTCGCTGCTCACCGCCCATCGCGAAATCGGACCATGGAAGGCTGGATTTACCGTGGCGCTGACCTATTCGTTCGATTTTGCCGGAGCAGATTTTGACTACCTCAAGTTCGAGTTTGAAGGCCTGAAGCGGATCGACTTGGGGCGCGAAAGTTTTACCATTGCGCGGCTTCACGGCGGTTCATTCCTCGCCAAAAAAATGGCACAAAACCCTGCAGCGGTCGACCCAATCGAGCTGTATACGATCCCGGTAGGCGAGCTGTTTCGACTGGATGGTCGGGAAAATCTCAAAGGAATTGACGACGAGCTGCGCGGCACCGAAGAGCTGCACACGACGTTCGAAGTTTTCACTCCCTGGTTTCTCGATCAAGATCGGCGCTTTCTTGGTCTTCGCTGGAATACTTTCTACTGGGTTTTTTACGGGGGATTTGGCACGGTGGGTTTTGCTCGTGAGGTCCTGACCGATCTGGATCGCTACTACCCCGACCTCGGCATCGGCTTTGAAGCAGCCTTTGGCCTTACAGGCTATACCTTCTTTGTGTCGGGGTTGCTCGCTCAGGCGCAGCGCGGCGAGCACGACGTCCAGGCGCAGCTGACCATAAGGTCTTATCGGTAGGTCGCCGGTTTCACTTCCGGCGCTGTTCGCGGGAACTTAGCTCCGGTGTCGGGCCGAGTCCGGGGAATCCGGCCCACATGAGAAGACGGCGGGTCAAGGGGATGGGCAGGCCCATCACGTTGCTGTAATTGCCCACGATCGCCTCGACGAAAAGCGACCCGAGCCCCTGGATGGCGTAGGCACCGGCGCGGTCGAGGGGCTCACCGCTCGCCGCGTACCAGGAGATTTCAGCAGCAGTCATTGGCGCAAACCGGACGTCGGTGCTTTCGACTGCCGCCATTCGGAGGTCGCGGGTGGGGTCCCAGACGGCAACCCCGGTGAACACGCGATGGCTCCGCCCGGCCAGCGCCGCGAGCATCCGGCAGGCGGTTTCCTGATCGCCGGGTTTGCCGAGAATCTCTGCATCGATGACCACGGTGGTATCGGCCGCGAGCACCACCTCCCCGGCAGCGGTGGCGACGGCCTGAGCTTTTTCTTCAGCCAGCCGCAAGACATAAGCTGCGGGAAGCTCCTGCGCGCGCGGGGTCTCGTCGATCTCCGCCGGGCGGACGTCGAGCTTAAGGCCGAGACTGAGCAGGAGCTCACGCCGACGAGGCGAACCCGAGGCAAGAACCAGGTGAGGCGTTGCGCCCAAGGGAGCGGTCATCGAGTTCTTTCTCGCGGGGCTGAAGAGACTGCGGGCAGCTGCGCCGTCACGGGAAATACCCGCGCTGGGTTTTGGCTTTGAGGTCTTTGCGGCTCAGTTTGACCTCAATGCGCCGGAACTCGGCCTGACCGTCACCCGAAGAGTGCTTGGATTGATAGGCGAGGAGGTATTGCGCGCGCAGCTCGGCCTGGATCTCCTCGTAGGCACGTGCCAGCTGCGTCGTGGTGGTGACCGTGAAGTAGCCACCACCGGTTTCACTAGCCAGCCGCTGCATCAGCATTTGGGTTTCGCGCTGGCTCGCTCCCAGGTTCAAGCCGATGATGTAGATCGCGACCCCGATCCGCCGCGCAAACTCGATCGCGTTTTCAAAAGTGTAGGTACTGCGGGAGTCTTCGCCGTCTGTGAGCAGCACGATCGCCCGCTTGCCCTTGAGGCCGCTGAAGTAGTGCAAGGCGAAAATGATGCTGTCGTAGAGTGCGGTTTCCCCCTCGGCCGTGAGGCTCGCCAGACCGCCCGCGAGAACGGCTTTGTCGTGGGTGAAGCGGACGGCAAGCTGGGGGTGGTCATTGAAAGTGATCACGGCTGCGCGGTCCCGCGGGGTGAGCACGGTTTCAAGGAAACTGTAAGCCGCGCGTTCGACTTCGCCCAGCTCTTCTTGCATCGACATCGACGTGTCGAGGACGATTCCGGCGTGGATGGGCACATCGCGCACGGTCTCAAACCGGCGAATCTCTTGCTCGACCCCCTCTTCGACCACGGTGAAGTCTTGGACCGTGAGCCCCTCGACGAAATTACCTTTGCGGTCCACCACGGTGGTGTAGAGCTCGACGAAATCGACGTCGAGTTGATCGACGAAGTCAGGGGCATTGATGATCGTCAGATCCTCTGCGGGCTGCCCGCTATCGAGGTAGGCGACCGCCCGGATATAGGTCAGCGCCGAACCCTCCGGCAGCAAGATCGGTTGTTCGAAGGGTGCTTGGAAAAGCGTCGCGAGCAAGGTGTCGTTGCGATAAAACTCAACCCGTTCGAGCTTCTCACCTTCCGGGACCTCAACTTCCGCGTGGGCGCGGACGCTGTGCTGATAGACCTTCCCGCGTTGGGGTTCGAGCAGGCGGATGGAGAACCGATGGGGCCCTGCGTTGATCAGCACTTCGTCCCGGGCGAGAGCGCGGCCGGCCGGGTCGAGCGCGGTTGCGCGCAGCTCATGGATTTGCGGCTCCTGCCCCAAATCGAGCTCGATGCTGTAGGGCGGACGGCCTTTTTTCATCACCGGACGGCCATTGAGCTCGAACTGGACGGCCGCGATCCCTTCGCCTTGGACCCGCGCTTGCACCCGCAACTTGCCGACCGTCAACACGGCGGGCAGACCGAGGATTTCGATCACGTGATCGCCGGTCGAGATGCTGGCGTTGGCTTCACTGAGCAGGCGATCGACCGCAGAGGATGCCGCTCCCAGATCGGTTGTCTCTGCGGTGGATCCTGGGGCAGCCGCCATGGCCGTGCCAGTCCCGGGATCCTCGGCCGGAGGTGAAGATGCAGCCGCGCGCGCGGGATCATAGAGCGGGACGTCCAGGGTGAGCTCTTCGCGAAAAGCGCGCTTCGAGTTGAGGTCTTCGACTTTCAGGATCAGCTGGTACTGTCCAGGGCGCAAATAGCGCTGGACGATGAGCGGAATCTGTTCCCCTCTGGCCTCTTGGCGGGGCAAGTCGAAGCGGTAGCGAAAATGGTCGAAGAGTTCGCCTTGGCGGAGGATCTCGCCGTCGATCAGCAGATTGTGCGCTTGGTGGCCGCCGAGGTCAGAGATCCCGACCGCGGCCGTGGGGATCTCGACGAGGCCCTGGACCACGGTCCGGCTCTGATGACGGCCGGGAAAAGCGATGCGCAAAACTCCGGGCAGCGGTTCCTGGTCGGGCGCGAGCTCGGTGGAGCGCGCGGAGAAGGTCTGGACCCACTCGTCGCTCGCCTTGGGGACGAGGGAAATCTGCTCGAGCACCCGTGCCAGATCCAGGCTTTGCGCGAGATCCGACACGATCTCATCGCCGCGCAAACACCCCTGCAGGATGGCCTGGGTCAGCTCGGTGTCACTCGCCGTGGTCCCCACTCCGGGCTGAAACAGGGAGCGCAGCCCGTGCCGTGGCTGCCACAGCTGGCCAGGCCCCCCGCCGCTCGGTCGATAGCCGAGAAAAACCAAGGTGAAGTAGCCCGAGACGCGATCGCTCCCTTCGTAAGTCCACACTTCGAGCGTGTTGAGCAGATCTGCGCAGGTCACCGGCCGCCGATCTTTGGGTTCACCAAAATAGAGCAGCATCTTGGCCCGCTCGGTGGTCAAGTCGGTGAACAGCTCGCGCGCCCGCGCGACCCGCGCTTCCCACTGCTCTTGGAATTCGTTGCGCGCGGTCTGGGCGAAGGGATCGCGCACCCGCCAGAATTGGCGGATGAATTGGTCGCGCTTAAAATCCTGCTTGAGCCCGAGGAAGACCTCGCGTTCGCTGGCGGTCATGAGCAGGGCTGCGTCTTCGAGAAAGCGCTGGAAGCGCGGTTCGAGCTTTTGGCTGGCAACATCCCCAGCAGGCTCTTGCGCTGCTGCCGTCAGGGCAAAACTCAGCGTCAGCGCGCCGAGGGACAGCAGGACTGCAGCGCCAAGTGCCGCCACTCTGACCGCCGCGCGCGGTGCAGGAAGATCTTCAGGGCTAAGCTTGCGCTCTTGCTTCATCGGGCATCGCTCGATTCCAGGTCATCCGCTAGGGGTAGTAGCCGCGGAGGGTCTTTGCTTCGACTCCAGGCTGCGCCACCTTCACTTCGATGATGCGGAAGTTTCTGGCATTGCTGGTGTTGGTCGACTGATAGGCGAGCAAGTACCGGGACCGCAGCTCTTGCTGGATGCTTTCGTAAATCGCGGTCAGTTCGGTGCTGTTCTCGATGAAGAAAGTCCGCCCGCCGGTTTCATCGCTCAATTTTTTCAGCTTGCGCCGTGCTTCGGTTTCTTTGCCTGGAATTTTGAGCCCGATGGCATAAATCGACACTCCTGCGCGATGGCAGAACTCCAAGGCATCTTCGAAGGGAAAGCGGCTGCTCTCGTCCTTGCCATCCGACAGCAACAAGATCGCGCGCTGACCCTTGATCCCGTTGAAGTAGTAGAGGGTGAAAATCAGGCTGTCCCACAACGCTGTACCCCGTTCGGCTTTGAGCCCGGCAAGTCCCGCAGCTAGCGCTTTTTGGTCATGGGTGAATTTGGTGACGAGCTGCGGGTGGTCGTTGAAGGTGATGAAAGCAGCGCGATCTTTGGGGGTGATCGCGGTTTGGAAGAAATGTAAGGCCGCAGCTTGCGCATCCGCGAGCTCTTCTTGCATCGAGGCGGAGACGTCGAGCAGGATCGACATGTGGATCGGCAAGTTGCGCACCTGTTCAAAGCGCACCACTTGCTGCGTCACGCCATCTTCGAGCACGGTGAAATCTGGTTGTCCGAGCCCTTCGACCGGGCGGTTGTTGCGATCCAAAACCGTGGTGAAGAGCTCCACGAAGTCGACGTCGATCTCTTCGAGGTTGTCGGGCGCATTGATGAACACCAGGTCTTCGACCGAATTGCCGTCGGGGGCGTAAGCCACCGCACGCACATAGGCCAGGGGCTCGGCTTCCGACAAAATGATCGGCTGGATGTAAGGCGGTTGATAGAGGGTCGCGAGCAGGGTTTCGTTCAAGTAGAACTCGACCCGCTCGACGCTCCCGCCTTCGGGCACCAGAATCTCGGCTTGCGCACTCAAGCTGTTCTTGTAGGTCTTGCCGCGTCGGGGCTCGATCAAGCGCACGGCAAACCGGTGCGTCCCAGCGTTGATCGTCTGCTCGTCGCTCGCGATTTCCACGCCTTGCTCGTCGTAGCCGGAAACGCGCAGCGCGCGGGCTCGCGGCACCGCACCCAAATCCAGCTCGACGCTGTAAGGCGGCCGGTTCTTGGTCAAAATCGCCTGGTCGTCCAGGAAAAAAGTGACTTTTGCAAAACCGCTGCCGGTCATCAGAGTGTCGACCCGCACCATACCGGTCTGCCATTCCCCGATCAGCGGTGCCAGTTTGAGCGTGTTCTCGCCGCTGCGGATCGCGGCGTTGGCTTCGGCCAGAAGGCGCGCGGTTTCAGGGTCGAGCGGAGGAGGGGGCTGGACCGCCACTTCCGGAACTTCGATCTCGGTTTCGTAGCGGTGGAACTTGCCTCCGTTGACATCCTCCAGCTTGGCGACCAGGGTGTAACGACCGGGGCGCAGCTGGCGCTGGAAAACCAACGGGATCTGCTCTCCCACTTCGTTCTGCGGGAAGTCAAAACGATAGCGGAAATTCTCATGGAGCTGGCCTTCGCGCAAGATCTCGCCGTTGAGCAACAAGTTGAAAGAACGAACTCCTCCGACTTCGGCCGCGACCAACTCGGCAGCGGGTACCAGGAATGCCCCCTGGACCACCGTCTGGTTCAAGTGACGGCCGGGGTAGTCCACGGAGAAGCGAGCGCTGAACGTTGCTGCCGCGGCTGGCAACTCGGTCGAATAGGTCGAGAAGGTGTTGACCCACTCCTTTCCCGGCGCTTCGGTCGGTTGGGTCAGCCGGGCGAGCAGGGTGGTGGCGCCAAACTGCCCGCCTTGCGCGGTCATGAACGCGATCGCGGCCAAAACCGCCTCGGCTTTGAGGCCGCAGACCTGTGCAATCGTCCGGGTGTCGATGCCCGGCTCACGGCCCAAATCCGCGACCCCGTCAAAAGGTTCCCAAATTTTGAAAGTCTTGTTGCCCCAGCGCTGGTAGAAAAGCAGCAAGAACTCGAAGGGGACGAGGTCGCTGCCGTCGTAATACCAAACCTCGATGTTCCACAAGTAGGGGCTGCAATTGACTTCGATGCGTTCGGCCGGCTGACCGTTTAAGAGCAGGACTTTGGTGCGGTCGTCGTATTCACCGCCGAACTCGGTGGCCACGATTTGCAGGCGTGCTTCGTAGGTTTCACGGAATTCGTTCCTGGCAGTGCGCGGGTAGGGATCCCGAGCTTGCCAAAAGCGTTCGATGAAAGCGTCGCGCTGGTAGTCCTTTTCGAGCGTGAAGAAAAGCGTCTTTTCGTCTTTGGAAATGATCAGCTCGACCGATTTCAGCCATACCCGGTATTTTTCGGGTATGAGGTCCTCGGGTTTGGGCTTTTTCTCTCCGAGTCCGGGCAGGGCCAGGAGAACCAAAAGCGCGCTGATCAGTAGACCCCGCAGCCAGGCTGAGCCTTGCCGGTGCTGCGGTGATGCCTGGCTGATGTTGGAAGTTGTGCGCATAGACTTCGGATCCTACGCTGTGAGTGAACCATGAGCAATGCGTTGGTGACGAATCGCCGCAGCGCCGTGACCGGCGTTCGCAAGACCTCGACGCGATGATAGGGTATTGGGAGCCGATATAGTATTGCGAGAAGACATGCGAGAAGACATGGTATTGCGAGAAGACATGGTATTGCGAGAAGACATGGACGCCGACCCCTCCTCTGACCACTACTTCGATCACAACGCGACAACCCCGCTAGATCCCCGCGTGCAAGCGATGATGCTGCCCTGGTTGAGCGCGCGCCATGGCAATCCGTCTTCCGCGCATCGCCATGGCCGGCAAGCGCGCCAGGCGGTCGAGCAAGCACGAGCGCAAGTCGCAGCCTTGATCCACGGCCACCCCGCGGAGGTCGTGTTCACCGCATCCGGCACCGAAGGCAATAACACCGTGTTGTTCAGCCTGGCCGAGACCGCTGGCGGCACCGGCCACATCGTTTTGTCCCAGCTGGAGCATCCCTCGATCGCCCAAGCCGCCGGCCGGCTGGCGCGCATCGGGTTTGCAACCACGATCGTGCCGCCGGGCCCGGATGGGGTGGTGCCGGTTGCCGCGATCGCGGCTGCCTTGCGGCCCGACACGCGCCTGGTCGCGTTGATGCTCGCCAACAACGAACTGGGAACGCTCCAGCCAGTGGCCGAGACGGCGCGCGTCTGCCGCGAGCGCGGCGTCTCGGTGCTCAGCGATGCGGTGCAAGCCGTGGGCAAGATCCCGGTCAACGTCGCGGAACTGGGCGTCGATTACCTGACGTTGGGCGGGCACAAGTTCCATGGCCCGGTGGGTGGAGCAGCGCTGTGGGTCCGCCCAGGCGCGACCCTCCATCCGCTGTTGGTCGGCGCACCGCAAGAGACCGGTCGTCGGGCTTCGACCGAGAACGTTCCGGCGATCGTCGGCTTGGGCGCGGCCTGCGAACTGGCGCGCAGCGAGCTTGCCACGCGCGGATCCCAACTGCGCCGGCTGCGCGATCTTTTCGAGCAAGGTTTGCTCACCACCTTTCCCGACGCGCGGATCCACTGCCAGACCTCCCCTCGGCTGCCGCACACCTCGAACCTGGCGTTACCCGGTCTGATCGCGTACGAGCTCATGCAGCGCCTCGACCAGACCGGCCATGCGGTCTCAACCGGTGCCGCCTGCCACTCCGGAACTCCCCAAGCGAGCCACACGCTCCTTGCGCTCGGGCTCAGCCAGGAGGAAGCTTTGGCCTCCCTGCGCGTCAGCTTCGGCATCACCAACCGGGAAGCTGAAATCCCCGCTCTGCTCGGAGCCCTCGCGCGCGAAGCTGCGGTGCTTAGAGCTGCCGGTCCGCGGGCAGCTTGATCCTGCTTTTGTCGCGTCGTCCCTGCCTCAGCCGCAGCACCAAAGCAGCATTGGATTTTTGGTACGATCGCTACTGATTTCACGCTCTTTAAAGAGTAGCAAGGAGCGATCCTCCCGCCCGCAGGATGTCCCTGAAACCGTTGTCGGAACCGTCGTCGGGGAACTGTCGTCGGGGCCAAAGTCATGATGAACCTTCTGCGAGCACTGGCCAGCGCTGCCAGCCTGCTGATGTTGGGCTGTCCAGCCCAGGAGCAAACCATGGGCGATTTGATCCACCCGCTCAAGCTTGGAGCGGACCTCACCCGGGAGCTGGCGGGCGGTGCCAGCCATGAGTATTCGCTGGAACTCCCCGCCGACCAATTTCTGCAGGTCATCGTCGAGCAGCGAGGTGTCGACGTGATCGTCGAGCTGCTCGACTCCCAAGGCGAGCCCCTGCTCGGGGTCGACAGCCCGCTCGGCCGTTATGGCCAGGAGGTCCTCACCGCGGTCACGGATGCAACCGGCCGTCACCTTCTGCGCCTCCGCGCGGGTGAGCCCCAAGCCCCCGCTGGCAGCTACCGGCTGGTTTTGACGGAGCTGCATCCGGCGACCGCGGAAGAACGCCGCCGCGCCCAAGCCGAACGCCTGATGGCGCAAGGCGAGGAGCTCCGCCGCCAGGCGACCCAGGAGTCTTTGGGGCAAGCGCAGGTGCATTACCAGGCCGCACTCACCACGTTCCAAGAGCTAGGAGACCGCGATCGCGCAGCGGACGTCCGCTCCCGTCTCGCCTCGGTCCACAAGCTGCGGGGTGAGCGCGAGGCCGCGGTCGAGCTCTTCGAGCAAGCGCTGGCCAGCTACCGGGCGTCACCCCAGAAGCGACGAGAATTGGGTTTCAACCTCAACTATCTCGGTGACGTCTACCGCGAGTTGGGTCAAGACGAAACCGCTGAGCGGACTTTCGCGGAGGCGTTCGCGACGTTCCAGGATGCCGATCTGTCGGCTCAAGACGTGGTCGCGACGACACTCAACAATCTCGGTCTTATCTATCGAGCCCGCGGTGAAATCGACCGCGCCCTCACGGTTTATCGCCAAGCCCTCGAGCTCTGGCGCCAGCTGCAGGAGCCGCGCGAAGAGGTCATGGCCCTGAACAATATCGGCAATCTCCTGACGGTTCAGGGCAAACTTGCCGAAGCAGTCGATCAACTCGACCAAGCCCTGGGGATCCTCGCGCTCCATCCGTTTCCGTTTCATGAAGGGCAGGTCCTGGCCAACCGAGCGGAAGCCCGCAAGCGGCAAGGCCAACTGGAAGACGCCGCCGCCGACCTCACCCGAGCCCTGGAGTTGCTGCAGCCCTTCGGTGACCCCTTGCGGCTGGCCAAATGGCGCAACAACCTGGGGACGATCCAGCTGTTGCGCGGCGAACGGGAGCCGGCACTCCAGCTTTTTACGCAGGCGCTCGCCATCTACCAGCAGGCCAAGCACCGTCAAGGCGAGGCCCTGACCCACCACCATCTGGGCCGACTCCACCTCCCAGACGGCGACTGGCCTGGAGATCCGCGTCAGGCGCTGACGCATTTCGACGCCGCGGCGTCCCTCTGGGCTGGGGGCGGGGATCCCCAAATCGTCGCCGCCAACCTTTACGGCAGCGCGCGCGCCCTCCGTGCGTTGGGTGAATTTCAGGCTGCACGGGAGCGCCTCGCCGGCGCTTTGCAGCGGGTCGAAGAAGTGCGCAGCGAAGCGGGCGCCGAAGATCTGCGCATCGCTTTTTTTGCCAGCAAACAGCATTACTTTGACCTGTATATCGACATCTTGATGCACCTTCATGCGCAAGACCCGCAAGCCGGCTACGCCGCCGCTGCCTTCGAGGTCGCGGAGCGCCGTCGCGGCCGCGCCCTGCTCGATCTCTTGGGGGAATCTGCCGACAACCTGCGCGCTGGCGTCGATGCTGCGCTGGTCGCTCAAGAGCAACGCGTCCAGGCGGCGCTGAACGCCCTGGAAAACCGTCGATTCACGCTCGCTTCAAGCGGGGAAAGTCGCGACGCAGGGGCGGATCTGCCCGCGGCGGAACTCGATACGCAGGTGCGTCAGCTCCGGCTCGACCTCGGTCAGATCCGCCAGCGCCTGCGGCAGATGGGTTCGCCCGTGACCCGGATCAGTCCGCAGCCCCGTTCGCTGGAGGAAATCCGCCGTCGGCTGCTCGATCCCCACAGCGTGCTTCTGGTCTACTCCCTGGGCGAGGACCGCAGCTTTCTCTGGCAGATCACCGCCGAGGGATTGCGCAGCCACGAGCTGCCCGCGCGGCGCCAGATCGAGGCCGAAGTCAATTCTGTCTACAACCTGCTGCGGATGCGCCGAGCTGCGCTCACACCCCAGCGCGACCAGCTCTTGGTGCGGCTCGGGCGGACCTTGCTGGGACCGGTCGCTGACGACCTCGAGCAGAAGCGGCTCTTGATCGCTGCGGACGGAGCACTCCACACCCTTCCCTTCGCGGCTTTGATCGCGCCGGGGACCTCTGAGCGCTTGGTCAAACGCCACGAAATCGTCTATTTGCCTTCGGCGTCGATCCTCCTTACTTTGCGCGATGAGCTCGCCGGTCGCCAGCCCGCGCCGCGTCCGATCGCCATTTTTGCCGACCCTGTCTTCACCTCGGCAGCCCATCCGCAGGGGGATGCCGGCAGCCAGGATCTCAGCCGCGCTGCCACTGGCTTGGGGCTCAGGGATTTTGCACCCCTACCCAACACGAGAACCGAAGCGGAGGAGATTGCCAAGCTGTTCGGCGACGAGGCGTTGACGGCTCTGGGGCACGCAGCGACGAAAAAGGCGGTGCTCACCGTCGCTGGCCAGTTCCAGATCCTGCACTTCGCCACCCACGGCCTGCTCAACCAGCAAGACCCTGAGCTGTCCGGCCTAGTGCTTTCGCTGTTTGACGAGCGCGGCCAGCCCTGTGACGGCTTCCTGCGCCTTCACGAGCTCTACAACCTTCGCCTGCAAGCCGAGCTGGCCGTACTCTCGGCTTGCCAAACCGGCCTCGGCCAGCAAGCTCGGGGAGAGGGTCTGCTCGGGTTGACCCGCGGCTTCATGTACGCTGGCGTACCCCGCGTGCTGGTCAGCTTGTGGAACGTCAGTGATCAGGCCACAGCAGAGTTGATGAAGCGCTTCTACTGGGCGCTGACCGAAGGTGGGGCCTCGCCGTCGCAGGCGCTCCGCGCGGCGCAATTGGCGTTGATCGAGGAGGATCCGAGCGGCGAGGGTTTGGGTCACCCCTTCTTTTGGGCGCCCTTTGTCCTGCAAGGAGAGTGGCTACTGCCCGCCGAAGTTGAGGGTGGCATCGAAGCCAGCCGGGGAAGCGGGGGTTACGATCCTGACGGCGTGGACTTGCCCACCCCGGTCGTCTGCCAAAAGCTCAGCGAGGGGTGGGCGCGCCAGCTCTGCGACCTGCTCCACCGCTTGCGCACGGTGCCCCCAGGCGGACGCGAAACAACGCGCGGAGCGCGCGCCGTGAGCGCCCCTCCACCCGCCTCCGCGGCTGCCCCAGGAGACGGCCTCTTGCACTTCAACGGCATCGACGCGCTCACCGGCCTGCCGGTCCAGCCCCCGCTCGCTGCCGCACAACTGGCTCGCAGCATCGTGGGGCTCAAGCGCAAGTGGGCCGAAGAGCGAGACCTAGAGTGGAGCTTCGGGCAGTTTAAAGATCGCGGTAAAGATCGCCGTCCGATGCCCGACGTCGATCCCAAGGACCTTGCTACGAGCGGCTGGGGGGTGATCTTCGCCACTTCGACCCCCAACAGTGTCCGTGATGCGCTCTGGCCGCTGATCCGGCAGCGTCGCGAACTGGTCACTGCGTTCGGGACCAAGAACCAGAACTACTTCCGTGAGCTCGAATACCAGCCGGGCGACACCAAGCAGAGTTTTTTCCGACGGTACCAGGTCGAGCCGGGTCCGGCCCACCCCAGACAGCTCCCTTATTACCTGCTGATCGTCGGCGATCCCGACACCATCCCCAACAGCTTTCAATATCTCCTCGACCTGCAATACGCGGTCGGACGGCTCCACTTCGAGGACGTTGACGGCTATGCCCATTACGCTGCTGGCGTGCTCGCAGCCGAGTCGGGGGACGTGCAAGTCCGTCCTGAAGCCACTTTTTTCTCGGTGCAGAACCCGGGCGACCAGGCCACCCGGCAAACCCATGAGCGGCTGGTCACGCCCTTGGCCAAGGATCTGCGCAGTGATCGGCAGGACTGGCCGGTGCGGGTCCTCGAGCAGGGGACCAAAGCGCAACTGGGCAGGCTCTTGGGGAGTGGCGAAACCCCGGCCCTGCTTTTCACTGCGGCCCATGGGCTGAAACTCCCCTGCGGGCATTCCCTGCAAGCAACCCATCAAGGCGCTGTGGTCTGCCAGGACTGGCCGGGTGGGCCGGTGGATCCAGCGCACTGCTTTGCCGGGGTCGACCTCGGCCCAACCGCGGATTTGCGCGGCCTGATCGCTTTCCTGTTCGGCTGCTACAGCGCCGGAACTCCGCGCACCGACAACTTCCCCCTGCAGGCCTTTCGCAGTCCCGCACTCGCGCCGAAGTCGATGATCGCTCCGCTGGCCGAGAGCCTGCTGGGCCATCCGCGCGGCGGTGCCCTCGCGGTCGTGGGGCACGTCGACCGCGCCTGGACCCGCTCCTTCAGCTCGACGCAAGACGGAACGGGCTACCTCCATTTCTTGTCCTTGCTGAAGTACCTGCTCGACGGGCATCCCATCGGTTCGGCCATGGACTGGATGAACGAGCGTTTTGCCGAGCTCTCCACCGAGCTGACCGAGCGGCTCAACTTGCGCAAGGAAACGCTCAAAGCGGGAGATCCGCCGGAAATCGAGGACCCACAAGTCCTCGCTGACTTGTGGCGAGCCAACAACGATGCCCGCAACTTTGCCGTCCTGGGGGACCCGGCCGTCCGTCTGGCCATGGGGGCATGGGCGAGCGCTGGTTCGAGCGAGCGACCTGCGGAAAAGCTTCCTGGGACTCAAGACATTCTGGCGCGGCTGCGCACCCGCGCACCGGTGCAGCTCAGCGTCGCGCCGAACGCTGCGGTGCGCGCCGAACGCGAAAGCAAGGAGCCATCATGATGGTGATCGACGCCTCAGCCCTGCTCGAACTCCTGCTGCGGACCGCCCGCGCAGAAAAAGTCGAGTCGCACTTTGCGCGCTGCAAGATTTTCTGCGTCCCCCACTTGGTAGATCTCGAAGTCGCCCAGGTGCTCCGCCGCTACTGCGCCAGCGGCGAACTTTCCCCTGAGCGGGCGCACCAGGCGCTTGACGACCTGCGCGACTTGAACCTGAAGCGCTACCCGCACCAGAGCCATCTCGACCGCATCTGGGAGCTACGCCAAAACGTCACCGCCTACGATGCCGTCTACCTCGCCTTGGCCGAGGCGCTGTCCTTGCCCCTTTTGACCAGTGATGCACGCTTAGAGCGGGTTCCAGGGCACCGGGTCCAAGTGGAGGTAGTATGACCTGGACAGGAGGCGGCCATGTTGCAACCGGTGCTCTCGCTCGTGATCCCGACCCACAACCGCCGTGAGCGGCTGGCGGCCACGCTCACCGCGCTTGCGAGCGAAGAAGTTCCCGGTCCCTTCGAGGTTATCGTGATCGACGACCATTCGCAGGACGGTACTGCGGAGTGGTTAGCGACCCATCCTTTTCCGACGCTCGCTGGGTGCAGCAGGAGCAATCCGGGTCGGGGTCCGGCAGCCGCGCGCAATGCCGGGATCGCCCTGGCGAAGGCCGACCGGGTGCTGCTCCTGGGCGACGACACCCGTCCCGCCCCAGGCGCCTTGGCCGCGCATCTGCGCGCCGCCGCTGGCCGCGAAATCGGGGTTCAAGGGTATATCGACTGGGATCCTACGATCGCGGTCACGGCGGTGATGGAATTCCTCGCGCCAGCCGGGCCACAGTTCTATTTCCGGGGACTGGAGGCGGGCGGGCCCGTGCCTTACACCGCGATCCTCGGCGCCAATTTCTCAGCGCCGCGGAAGTGGTTTCAAGAAGAACCCTATGACGAGGCTTTTCCGGCGGCAGCTTTCGAGGATACGGAGCTCGCTTTCCGCTTTGCGCAGCGCGGCTGGGTCACGATTTACGCTCCGGATGCAGGTGCCTGGCACCACCACTCCTACCCAGATCTCGTGCCGTTTCTCGCTCGCCAAGCCCGCGCCGGCCGCGCGGCTCGGCACGCAGTGCGCCGACATCCGCGCCTGCTCTGGCGAGTTGTCTTGCAACCGTCCGCAGTGGGCCTCTGGATCGCGCTGCGCCACAGTCTGCGCTGGCTGAGACGCTGCCCGCGGCAGCAAGACGTCTGGGACCTGGCCTGCCGCTGGGCTTTCCTCAAGGGTTGGCTCCAGGGCTGATTGCTGAGCCGGCTCAAACTTCGACCCACAGAGGCGAGGATCCCACCAGATGGACCTGGTAACCGGCCTCCATCAAGCCGTCGACCAACCAATACCAGTCGAGTTTGGACGCGATGGCGACCTCTTCCAGATCTTTTTGGAAAGGCTTGAGCGCATCGAGGACATCGCTGATCCGGTTGGGCAAACTGCGGAGCATCAGCGGCTGCTTCTCAGCGTCGAAAATCACCAACAGGCTATTGCCATCGTGCAAATCGATCCCGCAAGAAAGTGCCATGTTCGCCCTCCATTGCTTGTGATCTGCGGCTCATCGGGTTGCTTGCGCCATCGTGGGGCCATGGCGCCCTCATTTCGTCAATAGCTTAAACATCAGGGCGGGGCGCCTCCATCCGCGGTCAACCTGATCGCGAAACAGCTGATGACCGAATCCGCGGTCAGTGGTCTGCTGACAGCAGCGGCAGCTGACCGTGGTCGGCGCATGCAACAATGTTTCTGATGCCACGGTTTTTTAGACAGCAGAATCTAGAGGAATCTTGAAGCCGCTGGTCCCTTTTTAGCACAAGTGAAAACGCGGCTGATCCGCTTTCGACCAGACCATGGTGATGTGTAAATAGGGTATTGCATCCTAAAACGAGGTCTGTTAAGGTGCAGCTGGGTCATTCGTTCGGTTGAAGTTCGCTTGAAGCAGAAAAGCAGAAAACCTGCAGGAACGAACCTGCAGAAACGAACCTGCAGAGAATCTGAATCCAGGCAGGTCCCGTGACGCCAGGCTGCGGCAACTGGTAGGCCGCGTTCTTTACGCCCTGGCGAGTTAAATCTTGCTGATCGCGTCTTGCTGTGGAAAAAGCAGCAAGGTGTTGCCGCTTTGCTCAAGATCAGGTTCGCTGCGTCCAGGTCTTCCGCTTCATGGGAGCTTGAATAAAAGTTTATTCGGGCTTTTCAGCAGCGGTGTATAAGAACCATGGACCGTTAAATCTCCATAACCAACACAAGGAGAGTGGAAGTATGCAAGCTTGTACCCGTGCCTTTTTAACCATCCTGGCCATCTTGCTCGTTGTAGCGACCACCGCCTGGGCGCAAGACGAGACGCCACCCGAGGTCTTGACGCCGGAAGCTTTTGGCGAACTGAAATCCTTGGTCGAAGGTGCCGAAGCCTTTGCCAAGCAGGTCGCCGAAGACCCCTCGCTGCTAGAAGACATCGGCGAGCCTTTCACCGTCCCCAACAAGGTCGACTTCGTGCCGCCCTTTGCGCTCAAGAAGTCGCAAGGAGCCACGATCGACCCGGTCCGCCAGTTCAAGATGGTGTTGCTCGGCCCCACCCCGGGCCCCAGCCTCAGTTTCGACGGCACCAGCAACAATGACAACATCGTGGTCGCTGGGGTGAGCCTCGCTCCCCCCGACACCGAAGGCGATATCGGCCCCAGCCACTATTTCCAGATGAACAACGTGGTGTTCGACATTTTCGACAAGAACACCGGCCTGTCGGTCCTGCCTTTTGGTTTGCCTGCGTTTAAGAACAACATCTTGTGGACCCCGCTGCCCGCGGGCAATGCTTGCAAGGTCGAAAATGACGGCGACCCCATCGTCCTTTTCGACGTTGGCGCCCAGCGCTGGGTCGTCACCCAATTCGCGATCAATGCGACCGGTGGCCACCAATGCTTCGCGGTCTCCCAGACCTCCAACCCGTTGGGTGGCTACTGGCTCTATGACTTCCTCGTCACCCCCGGATCAGGCAGCGTCAACGACTATCCCAAGGGTGGCGTGTGGAGCGATGGCTATTACTTCTCTTTCAACGAGTTCCAGCCGTCGTTCGTGGGGGTTGCAGCGGTCGCTTTTGAGAAGCCGCAGATGATCGTCGGCAACCCATTGGCCCAAGGTATCAAGTTCACCTTGCCTTACACCGGTCTAGCCCCAGTCCGCTTCAGCTTGCAGCCGTCCCACTGGAACGGCATGAACCCGCCCCTTTCCGGCCAACCCAACACGTTCATCCAGGCTTTTGACGACGACACTTGGGGCAACGGCGGCGGTCCCGATGGCTACTACTTGTGGGAGTTCCACGTCGATTGGACCAGCCCGCCAGCCTCGACGTTCACTCAGCTGCCCTTCCTCACCACCGCAGCTTTTGATGCCAACTTGTGCAACTACACCCCCTGCGTGCCGCAGCTGGGAACCGCCAGCCGACTCGACACCTTGGGCCAGTTCACGATGTATCGTCTGCAGTGGCGCAACTTCAGCACCTACGACACGTTGGTGGTCAACCAC
>CAZCOV010000083.1:0-19045 GCA_964499975.1 uncultured Thermoanaerobaculia bacterium | reverse complement strand
ATTGCTGCGTCGACCCTAACGCTCGCTGTCCGGCATGATCAGCCACAGCAGCAAGTAGACGATGAAGCCCGGAAAGGCCGCAGAGCAGAGTGAAATGATGATGTAGAGGATGCGGACGCCGGTCGGGTCCCAACCCAACCACTCGGCAATGCCGCCGCAGACTCCGCCAAAGATCCGGTATTTGCGTGAACGATGAAGGGGCATGGTGTTTCTCCTCGCTCGGGGATTCCCAGCGGAGGGGTGAACAGCTCCGCTGACCCTTTCATACGCAGTCAAGGTCTGCAGGATTCACCACCGCTCTCAAGTTAGAGGCCAGCCGCCCGGGTCGACCGGCTGAGGCATGAGCTCGGCCAGCTCGGTTTCGAGGGTTTCCCACTCGGCCATCAACTGGTCGATGCGCGCGGCCAGGTTCTTCTGCTCCTGCTCGAGCCGCTGCACTTCTCGGGCGGGAGTCTTGTCGAAAAAACCCGGATTGCAGAACAGCTCGTTGATCGCGTTGACCCGCTGCTCAGCGCGCTCGATTTCGGCGGTGAGCGCATCGCGCTGCTTTTCCCGCTTTTGCCGCTCGCGCTTTTGTTGCTTGTCGTCGACGTCGAGCTGCAGGCTGCGCGCTTTGCTGCGCTTTTCCCGCCGTGCGCGCAAGATCGCGGTCAAGACGTCGAGATGGTCGTCACCGCAGCGGTCGACGTACTCCTCGTAAGTCCCGCGAAAGTCGTTGATCCCGGACGGCGAGATCTCGACGATGCGGTCCGCCAGCTGGGAAACGAACCAGCGGTCGTGGGAGACCAGGATCAGGGTGCCCTGATAGCGCTTGAGCCCGTCGACCAACGCTTCGATCGCTTCGATGTCGAGGTGGTTGGTGGGCTCGTCGAGCACCAAGACGTTGGGCTCGAGCACGGCTAGGCGCGCGAAGATCAGGCGTGCGGCCTCACCGCCGGAGAGGCTGCCGACTTTTTTCTTGACGTCGTCGCCCGAGAACAAGACCAACCCCAGGCGGCCGCGCACGAAGCCGACGGGTTGCCCCGGACAGACGTCCCACAACCAGCTCTCGACCGTCATCCGGTCGTTCTCGAACAGCTCGCTGTGGTCTTGCGCAAAGTAACCGGGATGGGTTTCGTAACCCCACACCACCTCGCCAGCGTCCGGGATCAAGCGCCCTACCGCGATCTTGAGCAGGGTTGACTTGCCAATGCCGTTGGGCCCGATGATCGCGACCCGGTCGCCGCGCTCGATGCGCAAGGAAACCCCGTTCAGCACTTGCAGCGCGCCGTAGGATTTGGCGATCCCGGTGAGCTCGAGCACTTGCTTGCCGCTCGGCCGCTTGGCGGGAAATTGGAACGTGGGGAAGCGGCGCGAGCTTTGCGGTAAGGGCTCGATCACAATTTTCTCGATCAGCTTGACCTTGCTCTGCGCCTGGCGCGCTTTGGTCGCTTTGGCGCGGAAGCGGTCGACAAACGCCTGGTGCTCGGCGATCTGCTTTTCCCGCCGCTTGATCTCGGTTTCCTTGCGGTCGCGCTCTGCCTGCTTGCTGTCGACGAAGGTGCGGTAATCGCCGGGGTAGAGGGTGATCGTCTGGTAGTCGACATCAGCGATGTGGGTGCAGACGTTGTCGAGAAAGCGATGGTCGTGCGAAATCAGAAGCGCCATACCCGGAAACTCGAGCAGGAACTTCTCGAGCCAGCGGATCGACAAGATGTCCAGGTGGTTGGTCGGCTCATCGAGCAGCAGGCAGTCGGGCCAGGACGCCAAGACCTGGGCGAGCAGCACCCGCAGTTTGAAACCGCCTGACAACGTCGACAGCAGCTGGCGGTGTTTTTCCGCGGGAATGCCCAAACCTTCGAGGATCTCACCCGCCCGCGCTTCCATGCTGTAGCCGTCGAGGTGGAGGATCAAGTCTTCGACGATGGCATAGCGTTCAGCATCGAACTCCTCGCCGGAGTGGGCGAGGAGTTCTTCTTTTTCTTTGAGCGCCTGCCACAGCTGCTGATGCCCCATCATCACCACCTCGAGGATGGGATCCTGCTCGTAGCGGAAGTGGTCCTGGCGCAAGACGCCGAGACGCAGTTTTTTGGGGATCGACAGGGTGCCTTCGCTGGGCGGCTCGTCCCCGGCAAGGGTGCGGAGAAACGTCGATTTGCCCGAGCCATTGGCCCCGACCAGGCCATAGCGGTTGCCCGGATTGAATTGCAGCGAGACCCCGGAAAACAGCACCTGGGGGCCATAGGATTTGCCGAAGTTCGAGATCGATATCATAGCCCACAGGATATCTGCCTTTGCGCAGCAGGGAAAGTAGCCTGGTGGTTGACGGTTGACGTGGACGTGGTTGACCGCCACCGCGAAGTTGGCGGTAGACCGTCAGCCCAGCTCCTTGCGGTGGACTCGACATCGGGTCAGAATCAGCGCGATGGTTGAGGAGCAGCACCAAGACAGACGATCGTGGCGACAGCGACTGCTCTGGGGGTTGCTGATCTTGGGAGTGGGGCTGGCGCTCGCGTTCGCCTGGCTGATCCAACCTTACTGGGATCTCGCGGGCGGGCTGGAGCAGGGACCCGCCACCCAGCCGTCGCGGCTTTATGGTCGTCCGACCTTGCTGAAAGTGGGCGCGCCGTGGACAATAGCCCGCCTGACCAAAGAACTGGAAAATTTGCACTATCAGCGGCTAGCGACCGCGTCTGCGACCACGTCTGCCACCGCGTCTGCCACCGCGTCTGCCACCGCGTCTGCGACCGCGTCTGCGACCGCGTCTGCCACCGCGTCTAAACCTGGCACTTTCGCCAGCGAACGCAATAGCTTCGAGATTTTTCGCCGCGCTTTTCCCACAGAACGCGGACTGCAAGCGGCCGAACGGCTCACTGTCGGTCTGGACGGAACCCGGATCGCGAGCTTGACGGTTGCTGGTCGCAAGGTGGCAGAAACGCTGCTCGATCCGCCGCTGATCGCGTCGTTTTACGGCCCAGAGCTCCAGGAGCGGCGGCCGGTCGACGCCAGCGAGATCCCGCAAACCCTGGCGTATGCGGTGCTCGCTGCCGAGGACGCGCACTTCCTCGAACACGGGGGCTTGTCGCTCAAGAGCATCGTGCGTGCAGCCTGGGTCAACCTGCAAGCGCAAGAAGTGGTGCAGGGGGGGAGCACGCTCACCCAACAGCTGGTCAAAAACCGTTATTTGAGCCACGAGCGGACGCTCGTGCGCAAGCTGCGCGAAGCGATCCTCGCCATCTTGCTCGAACTGCGTTACGACAAGCGGACGATTTTCCAGGCCTATCTCAACGAGATCTACTTCGGCCGTTCGGGCAATGTCCATTTGATGGGGGTGGGGGCAGCGGCCTGGGCCTACTTCGGGAAAAGCCCAGCCCAGCTCGATTTGGCCGAGGCCGCGCTGCTCGCCGGCTTGATCCAGTCGCCCGCGCGCTATTCGCCGCTCGTCCATCCCGAAACCGCGCGCGAAAGGCGTAACGCCGTGTTGGCGCGACTCGGAGAGCTCGGCTGGGTGCCGGCTGCCGAGCTGGAAAAGGCGGTCGCAGCCCCGGTCAAGCTGGTGCAGGGGCCGCTGATCACCCGGCGCGCCCCTTACTTTGCCGACTTCGTCGAGCAGGAAGCGCGTCGCCGCTTTGGTCTGGAGACCTTGCGCGATCGCGGCTATGTGTTGCTTTCCACCCTCGCAGAAAGCGATCAAGAACGCGCTGACGAGGCGGTCTCGTGGGGGGCTTCAGCGCTTGAAGAGGGCTGGGAGAAGGGGCGCAAAGTCAAGACTCCGCTGCAGGTCGCGTTGATTTCGGTCAACCCGCAAAACGGCAACATCCTGGCCTACGTCGGCGGCCGCGATTATGGTCAGAGTCAGTTCGACCGGCTCAGCCAAGCCAAGCGGCAGGTCGGGAGCGCGTTCAAGCCGATCGTTTTTGCTGCGGCCGTGGCGGATCACGTGGCGCATCCCGCCACCCTGCTCGAGGACGCACCTTGGACGATCGAGCTGCCGGACCGCACCTGGACTCCGCAAAACTCAGACGGTGAGTACCGCGGCTGGGTGACGGCGCGCCGCGCGCTCGAAGACAGCCTCAACATTCCCACCGCTCGCCTGGGGCAGCAAGTCGGATTCGAACGGATCGCTGACCTGGCGCACCAGATGGGAGTTGCGAGCGAGCTCAATCCCTACCCGGCGATTGCGCTGGGCGCCATGGAAATCACCCCGCTCGAACTGGTCACGGTTTACAGCACCCTGGCCGCTGCTGGGGTCAGGCCGCCGGTCCACGCGCTCACCGCGATCCTCGATCCGCAGGGCAAGAAAATCGCGGGGGAGTTGCTCCCCGCACCCGAGCCCGTGCTCGGCGCAGACGTTGCCTACCTCGTCACCCACATGCTGCAAGGCGTCCTCGATCGAGGCACCGGCCACCTGGCCCGCACCACTTACGGCATCAATGACCCGTTGGCGGGGAAAACCGGCACGACCAACAGCCGACGCGACAGCTGGTTTGTGGGTTACTCCCCCGAGCGGGTAACCCTGGTGTGGGTCGGCTACGACGACAACACCAAGACCCAGCTCTCCGGGACCCGCGCGGCCTTGCCGATCTGGGCCCGTTTTATTGACCGAGTGCGTCCGCCCGGCGGCTTTGCGCCGTTCGTCCAGCCCGACGGCCTGGTCAGCGTGTGGATTGATCCGACCACGGCCGAGCTGGCGACCGATCGCTGTCCAGAAGTGGTGAGTGAGCTTTTCTTGCGCGACTTCACCCCCTTCACTCTCTGCTCGGCTCACACCAACTGGCGGGCGCGTCCGCTCGAACAGCCCGAAGGCGTACAAGTCCAGGACCAGCGCCATCCGTTCAAGCGTTGGCTGCAGATGCTGTTCAAGCGCAAGAAAGGTCAACCCCCGCCCGGTTAGCCCGGTTGGCTAGAGGATGGGGTTAGCTGGGTGGACGGTGGGACGAGGCCGAGGTCAGGCCGGGCGAGCCAGCCTGACCAGGTCTGCAGTGGTTGCTCAGCGCGCCCGCTGTGGCCGCGCGGCGCTGGCTGAACGCAGGGGACGGGGGGCCAAGCCTGGACGGCGCGAGCGGGGTCCTCGTCCAGGATGGGGTTGCCCCGGACGCGATCCGCTGGGAGCCGGACCTGCTGCTGGGCGCAAGGCAGCGGCTTGGGCTTTGCGCTCTGCCTTGGCCTGGGCGCGGGCCCGCTCTTCAGCTTTGCGCGCACGGATCGCGGCAATCCGTTCGCCCGCGGGGACCTCGAACCGTTCAGCGGGTTTTTGCTCGTAGTTGAAGCCCGTGAGTTGGCGCTGCGGCAAGCGTTTGCCCACGGCCCGTTCGATCGCGCGCAGGTCGCTTTGCTCCTCGGGCGCGACCAGGGTGAAAGCTTCGCCCGTGGCGCCGGCCCGCGCGGTGCGGCCGACCCGATGGATGTAGTCCTCGGCCACGTGCGGGACATCGAAGTTGACCACATGCGACAGCCCTTCGATGTCAATGCCGCGAGCCGCCACATCCGTGGCCACCAGCACCCGGTACCGCCCGCTCTTGAAGGCCGCCAACGCCTGGGTGCGTTGCCCCTGGCTGCGATTGCCATGGACGCGGTCGCAGTCGACGCCGTGCCGGTGCAAAAACTGGGCGAGACGGTCCGCGCGATGCTTGGTGCGAGTAAAAACCAAGGCGTTTTGCATCGCTGGATCGCGCAGCAACGCGAGCAGCAGGCTGGACTTGAGGTCTTGCCGCACCGGGAACACCGCCTGGGCTACTCCGGTCGCCGGGGCTGGCGGTCGCTCGACGTCCAGGGTCACGGGCGAGCGCCGCAGTGGATGCGCCAGTTCTTGGATCGGCGGCGGCAGGGTGGCGGAGAACAGCATGGTTTGCTGCACTCGCGGCAAAACTTTCAGGATCCGTCGGATGTCGGGGAGGAAGCCCATGTCGAGCATGCGGTCAGCTTCGTCGAGCACCAGGACTTCGAGGTGCGGCAGACGCGCATAGGGATGTTGGAAGTGGTCAAGCAGCCGACCCGGGCAGGCCACGATCACGTCGAGGCCGCGGCGCAGGGCTTTTTCTTGGGGCTCCATGCCCACGCCACCGTAAATGGCGGCGGCGCGCAGCGGGGTGAAGCGGGCGAGTGCGTTGAAATGCTCGACGATCTGCGCCGCGAGTTCACGGGTTGGCGCGAGGACCAGCGCGCGGGTAGTGCCGCGCGGCTGGCCCAAGAGCCGCATCAAGATGGGGAGGGCAAAAGCCGCGGTCTTGCCGCTGCCGGTCATCGCGCAGGCGAGCACGTCGCGGCCGGCGAGCGCGGGCGGGATCCCGCTTTTCTGGATCGGGGTAGGAGTGGTAAAGCCGAGATCGGCAATGCCGCGCAAGAGATCTGAATGGAGATTGAACGAAGCAAAACTCATACTTTGAGTCACGAATGCTTTCTGAGAGCGCAAGCGCGGGAGCCATGCCCGAAAGCCATGCGCCGCTCGAGTTTTCCGGCTGGAATTAGGAGGTGAACGGAGGACTGAGCCGGCGGAGCCGCCGTTTTGGGGTTCACAGCTCAGGAATTGCCGCGTTGGCTTCAAGGTAGCTGGGAGACCCCGGTGAGATGCGTGGGTGACGTCCCTCAAAACGCCACTGGTGCGGAAGATCTCACACTCGCTGAGATATAGCAAGCATTTTCCCCGCGGGTGTTGGTCGCCGGGCTGCCGGAACCGCCGGTCCGGGTGCTGATCCGGGCAGTTGACGGGAATGTTGGGGCCTTCGAGGGTCATCCGTATTTCTGAAAACTTGTACTAAGATGGTGCGCTGGACGACTGCGATGCACGAACGACCGCAACTTCCAGCCCCGCATGCGGAACCCCGCAAAGCGTCGCCGAGTGCAGAAGCGCGGCGTTTGCGGTCGCGGTCGCAAGCGCCAGCAGCGCCCGAAAACCGCGCCCGCGACAATCCCGAAATCCCCACTGTGGCTGCGCCTGGTCATCAACTTGCAGAGTTTCCCATCTCCCGGTCGACTGCACGGGAAACTTCGCCCCTGCCCGCGGGCAGTGGGCTCTTAGGACAACCCAGCGCACGAGCGAGCGCGCCTGCCCTGTCCCGCGGACCCCACCAGCCGTCTCCGCTGATTCAGGCATTGCGCGGTCGGGTTCAACTTTCGCCGCGGCATGAAGCCAGCCCCATGGCGCGACAGCTGGCGCAGCAGGTGGGGGCCAGCACACCGAAGTGGGGGCCAGGCATGGCCGACCCGGACCCAGCCGTTGCGCGGACGGCGGAACCCCGAGATCCCAGAGACTCTGAATCCCTGGCCGCAGCGCTCGGTCCGACGGCTCCACCGGCTCCGTTAGCGTCCGTTCGGCTAGCGTCCATCCCCGTGCCGAGTCTGCCAAGAACCCCGAGCGCGCCACCGATTCAAGCGACTTGGGAGTGGTGGGAGAAGCTCAAGCAGCGAGTGGGGGGTGGTCAGCAGCAGCAGCCACCGAGGGCTTACAGTCCGCTGAGCGCGGTGGATGAGGATCATGACGAGGTCGAGTTGGGACAGATGGAAGATGTGGAAGATGTGGGGATGCTTCCCGGCGTCAACCCTTTTCGCCGCCATTTGGAGATCGAGGATCCGCAGCCTGTACCGCAACCCGGCAGAGGGGCCCGCATGCTCAACCAGCTGGGAGCTGCCAAACAGTGGTTGGGGAACAAGGCGACTGCTGCCGGGCAATGGCTGGGGGACAAAGCCGGAGCAGCCAAGCATGGTTTCCACCGGGCTGCTCGCTGGGTGGGTGGCAAGACGGGGCTGAGCTATTCCGACAAGCCCGAGTGGATCACCGGGGACCTGGACCGCTTCGCTGACGCTGCCGGCGAGCAGGGCACGCAGCAAAACCTCAATACTCTTTATGATTTACAACGGCGGATGAACCGCCACATCAAGGAGAGCGAAGGCTTTGGGCAAGAGCTGTCTCCGGCGATGAAGGGCCGAATGAACCAGCTGCAGGGGCATTTCCAACAACAAATCGGCCAACTGCAGAACGAAGGCGGGGCGTTGCAAGTTCCCGGCCTCTCCCGTCGCGACCAGGCCGAAGTCGGTCGGTTGTGGACTGAGCTCAACAGCGCGGACAGCAACATCCAAATCGATGCTGGTCATCACGGCCCCGGCTTCCGCAACCAGATCATGACCGATTTCGCGCGCATGATGCCCAGCGCCACCGCCCGCAGCCTGCTGCGCAAGACCCAAGGATCCGACCACCCGATCACCATCAGACCCCATGAAGGTCAAGACAACGCCGGAGCCCGTCCGCTCGATCCTCACAGTGCCAACTTGCAAGAGATTGAAGCGCGCAATTTGCAATATTACGGCAAGCGTCGTCGACCGCGGAGCGGCGAACACACCTATGTTGCCAATGAGGGAGGTGGTTCGGATGTGGAGATCACGATCCCTCCGCACTTCGAGGATTCGGCCACGACGGGTTACACCAAGAAAAACCAAGGCTACACGCTCCCCACATATTCGGTCCTGGCGCATGAGTTGATTCATGCCAAACATCACCAGAAAGGTACGGGACGGAGTACGGTGTCACCCGCTTATCTGCCCCAGAGTCCCCGTCCTGGCCATCCAGATCCGGTGGAAGAGTGGCACGACTACGAGGAGTACCACACGATCGAAGGGGGCAAGACGTCGTCCAACCAGATCGACCAAGAACTGGGGCTGCCCCGTCGCTGGGACCACCGCGGGACCCTGCACCCATCGGAAGCGGCGCAACTGCAGTATGCCGACGAAAGACACCAAGGGCACCTGAACGAAGGCTATGAGGACATTCTTTGATGGTAATCCCCGGCTTGGGCGAACTTGTCGGTGCTGCGGTTGCTGCTGCGGTGGTCGGGATGGCTCCGCGGCGACGCGTGGTGTATCATGAACTTGGCAGAGGAGCGGCTGATGAGTCAAGTGGTCACCGAAAACATCCAGGGGGAGCCCTACCGCTACTATCCCCTAGGTGAGCACATCGTGCGGGCGGTTGGTGTCTGCGGGGGGCGCCCTACCTTCAAGTACACGCGCATCGAAATCGCCGGTACCCTGGAGCGGCTAGCGGCTGGCGAAACCCTCGACGAGTTGGTGGCCGGCTATCGCGGCAGGGTCTCGCGAAGCGCCATCATTGAAGCGATCCACCTGGTGACTCAGCGCTTCATCAAGTCCCTGCCAGACCTCCAACGCGCTTCGTGATCGTCCTCGATGAACAGTTGCTGGGCCGCGGAATTGAGCGCGAAATCGCCCGCTGGTATCGTGGTCGTGTCGAATTCATCATCGACCTGCGACCGGGGTCCGTCATCAAGGACGACGCCATTCCCGGGCTGCTGAGACGACTTAGCCATCCGACCTTCGTGACGATCAACGTTTGGGATTTCTGGCGGAAAATCCCAGCGGATCCTCGGTACTGTGTGGCTTGCTTCAGTTTGCCGGACTCCCGGATTGCCGAAATCCCGCAAGGCCTGCGCACCTTGTTCAGACAGGAAGGGTTTAAGACCCAGCAGGAGCGAATGGGCAAGGTGGTGCGCCTGGCAGGCGGAAAGATGAGCTACTTGACGGTCAAGTAGTTCCTCCTCCTGGAGGTGGTGAGCGCGGACGCAATGGGTGAATTATCAGGTAGACTTGCGCGGTACCCACGCTGACGCAACCAGGACCTAGCTCGGGCGCACAGTCCGGGGCAGCCAGGGAATAAAGCAGCGAGAAATGAGGAAATCATGGTCGAGTTCTTCAGTGCAGCTCTGGCCTTCCCCACCGTGATTTTCAGCTTGTTGCTGATCCCGGTGCTGCTCTACTGGCTGACGGTTTTGGTCGGCGCTATGGATCTCGAGATCCTGGACGGTGCCGGTAGTGCTGAAGGGGTCGAGGTGGATGCCCCGGACGCTGACGGCGGCGACGACGGCGACGACGGCGAGGGGCACGGCCATGGCCTGCTCGCCTCGCTCGGCTTGAGCGGGGTTCCGCTGACCCTGTCGCTCAGCTTGCTGATCGTGCTCAGCTGGTTTGTCTCGTTCGCTGGTACCGTCTTCTGGCGCACCCGCGGCATCAGCGTGTCCGGCTGGCTCCTCGGCTTGGGGGTGGGCTTGGGAATCCTGCTGGTGGCCCTCGTCTCGTCGTTCGGCATCACCCGCATGGTGGTCGCCAGACTGCGCCCGCTGCTCGCCACCCGGCATGCCCAAGGCCGCGAGGAATTCGTGGGCAAGGTGTGTACGGTCACCACCGGACGGGTCGATGCCAACTTTGGCCAGGCCGAAGTCAAGGACCCGCAAGGCGCAGTGCTCCTCATCCAAGTCCGCTGCCTCAAAGAAAACCCACTGCAACGCGGCCATCAGGCCCTGATTTACGATTATCAAAATGAGCAAGAAGTCTTTCTCGTCGCTCCGCTCAAAGCGGGCATGAACGTCCGCGCCGAGGCGGGCCAGGGAGTTGAACCATGCAAGAAATCTCAGGTACTCCTGAAATGATCGGTGGAATCGCGGTCTTGGTCGTCGTTTTGTTCATCATTTTGCTGGGCGGACTGATCTTCATCGCCCGGCTTTACCGCAAAGTCGAGCAAGGCAAGGCCCTGATCATCAGCAAGACCCGTGACGTGGTGGTCACTTTCACCGGCGGGGTGGTGGTGCCGGTCTTTCACAAGGCCGAAGTGATGGATATCTCGGTCAAGACCATCGAAATCGACCGCCGCGGCTCGGAGGGGCTGATCTGCCGCGACAATATCCGCGCTGACATCAAAGTCACCTTTTTCGTCCGGGTCAATAAGACGCACGAAGACGTGATCAAAGTCGCCCAGTCGATCGGCTGTGTGCGCGCTTCCGATCACCGGACCCTGGAGGAGCTGTTCAGTGCCAAGTTTTCTGAAGCGCTCAAAACCGTGGGCAAACAGCTCGACTTCGTCGACCTCTACACCAAGCGCAACGAGTTCCGCGACCAGATCATCCAAGTCATCGGCACCGACTTGAACGGTTATGTGCTCGAAGACGCGGCCATCGACTACCTCGAACAGACCCCGCTCGCCGCGCTCGACGCGAGCAACATCCTCGATGCTCAAGGCATTCGCAAGATCACCGAGCTCACCGCGATTGAACACATCCGCACCAACGAGTATCAAAACAACGAGAAAAAGCAAATCACCAAGCAGGACGTCGAAGCGGCCGAAGCGATTTTCGAGCTCGAACGGCAAAAGGCTGATGCCGAAGCCAAGCAGCAGCGCGAGATCGAGACCGTGCGCGCCCGCGAAAAGGCCGAAGTGCTCAAGGTCCAGGCTGAAGAGCGGCTCAAGTCAGAAACCGCCCGCCTCAAGACCGAAGAGGACGTGTCGATCCAGCAGGAAAACCTCAAGCGACAAGTCGAGGTGGCGCAGAAGAACCGCGAACGGGTGATCGCGATCGAAACCGAACGGGTGGAAAAGGAGCGCATGCTCGAAGTGATCGCGCGCGAACGGGAAGTCGAACTGCAGCGGATCTCCAAGGACAAATCGGTCGAACACGAGAAGCGCGAGATCGCGAACGTGATCCGCGAGCGCATCATCGTCGAGAAGACCGTGGCCGAACAAGAAGAAGCGATCAAGAAGCTGCGGGTGGTCGAAGAAGCCGAGCGCACTAAGCAGGCCACAATCATTGCGGCCGAAGCCGAGGCGCAAGAAGCTCTGGTCAAGGACATCAAAGCCGCGGAAGCGGCCGAGCAGGCGGCCAAGTTCAAAGCCCGCGAGAGCCTGGTTTTGGCCGAAGCCCAGCTCGAAGCGAGCCAGAGAGAAGCCCAGGCCAAGATCCGCATGGCCGAAGGGAAGAAAGCGGAAGCGGCCGCCCCGGGCTTAGCCGAAATCCAAGTCAAAGAGCGCGACGCCGAAGTCTTGGAGAAGCGCGGGATGGCCGCAGCCCGGGTCAAAGAAGCCGATGCCGTGGCCGAAGAAAAAGCCGGGCTGGTCCGCGCCAAACTGCTGCGCGAGCAAGCCTTGGCCGAAGCCGAAGGAATTCGCGAAAAGCTCAAAGGCGAAGCTCAGGGTTTGACCGAGAAAGCCGCAGCCATGAAGGTGCTCGACGAAGCCAGCCGGACGCACGAGGAATATCGCCTGAAACTCGAAGCCGAGCGGGAGATCGAGTTGCGCTGGATCGAAGCCCAGCGGCGGACCGCAGAAGAGCAGGCCAAGCTGATCAGCGAAGGGTTGAAACATGCTTCGATCGACATCGTCGGCGGCGAGAGCATGTTCTTCGACCGTCTGGTCAACGCGATCTCGCTCGGCAAATCGGTCGACCGCTTCGTGAGCAAGAGCGAGTCGGCCCAGAAGCTGTTTGGCGACTACCTCGACGGCACGGCCAGCTTCGCCAGCGACTTGAAACAAGTGCTGAGCCGTCCGGCGCTGTCGGCGGGCGACTTCTCCAACTGGACGCTCGCAGCCTTCCTCGGCAAGCTGCTCGCAGGAAGTCAAGGTGAGGCGCGCCACAAAGTCCAGCAGCTGATCGAGCAAGCGCGCGAGCTGGGTCTCGATGATCTCGAGCTCAAAACCCGGACCAAGAAATGAGCCAAGAACCGTCCACCGGAGCGCCCGACGCCCAGGGTCCGGCGGCTGCCGCGAGCTCTGCCCCGGAGATCGAGCGCACCAGTTACGACTTGCTGCGCGAGCGGTTGCTCGTCCAGGGGCAAGAGCTCAAGGCGCGGGCGGAAGCGCTCAACGCGAAACGGCTGGCACTTTTTGGTTCGAGTGCGCTCGAGGTGCTGGGCAGCGAGCGGATCCGCAGCGAGAACAACTGCTCACCGCGCGACTTGCGCGCGGTCGGCCCGTACCTGCTCTTCGGCTACAACGTGTTCATCGGGTTGCGCAGCGAAACCCGCGTCGCCGACGTCTTCAGCTTGTTCCGCTTCACCGACCAAGATGCGACCTTTACTTTTGCGCCGGTAGCTGCCGACGATCCCGCCAACTTCCTGCGCGACCCCACATTCGAGCGCGATTTCAAAGAACTTTATAAGTATTACAAGGACACCCGGCTGCTCCAATTGCGGCGGACCGAAGGCCGCTTGCTCGCGATTTTCCAAACCGGTCCTGCCGCAATCGATCTCAAAGTCTTTCGCTTCAGCGTCGACAGTCAAGATAACGTCCGCTATTTGGACAACCGCGGCGAGCGCGAGCACGTTTTCCCGCCGTCCCACGATTTCACCTGGACCCCGACCAGCCGCGACCAGTTCGTTTTCGGCCGGCACCCGCACGTCAACATCCTCGACGAAGTGTTCGTCGAGACGGTGAGCGGCGACTTGACGATCAAGGTCGAAAACAACACTGAGGACGGCTTGGGCATCTACCGCGAACCAGTCGACGAGCCCCATCAGTCCTTGGACGATGCGCAGATCGCTTTTGCCAAGCTCGGCCGGCTGATCGTGCTCAAGGTGTTGCCTTACAAAGAAACGGTGTGGCGCTACCTGGTGTTCAACACCCGCACCCGCACGGTCGAGCGGATCGACGCGATCGGCCAAGCTTGCCAGCAGTTGCCGGAAGACCAGGGACTGATTTTCCCCGGCGGCTTTTACTTGCAAAGCGGCGACAGCAAGACCTTCGACGGCGACACCTCCGGCATGGAGTTCAAGCGCGCGCTGCGTTCGCCCAACGGCGAAGACGTGCTCTACATGTTCTACGAATCCGCGGCTGGACGCTACATCCTGCTCTCTTACAACCTGATCCGCAAAGAAGTGCAAAACCCCATCCACTGCCACGGGTACGCGCTTTTTCCCGACGGCAAGATGGTGGTTTTCCGCGCAGCCTCAGACGAGCCCACCAGGGTCCACCCGATGCAGGTCTGGCAGACCCCTTACGCTAGCCCCGAGCATTTGGCGCGCACCCCGAGCCGCGGCACTTTCCTCGAAAAAGTGGGCAATGCCGACCTGGTGCGCGGGATCGCGGACGCTTTCGGCATTTGCCGGCTGGTCGCGGAGCAAGTTCCGAGCAGCGCGGTCTACGAGGACTTGATCAAAGCTGCCGTGCGCGTTGCGGACGCTTATTTCTGGCTCGATCACCCGGAAGCCGGCCTCAAAGCGTCAGTGCTCGAGATCAAAGCCGCGGCCGACTTGATTGTGGGTGAGTTCGAGAAAGTCCAGACGCTCAAACGTCAGGCCCAGCGCGAACTCGCCGCAGCTGAAGGCAAGCTAGCCGGCCTGATCCGCGGTCTCGACCCGGAGAACTGGACCGCGCTCGATCGTTTTATCAGCGCCCTCGCGGACCTGCGCAAGCAGCGTGGCCACCTGATCAGCCTCAAAGACTTGCGCTACGCAGATTTGCCCAAGATCGCCGCGCTCGAAACCCAGGTCACAGCAGCAGCAACCCGGGTTGGCGCCAAGACCGTGGACTTTCTGCTTCAAAACCAAGCGCTCGCGCCGTGGCGTGAGGCGATTGAAGCCCAGCTCTTGCGGGTGGACGAAACCGGCAAGACCGCGGATTTGCAGCCGATTGCCGCCCATCTCGAGGAGGTGGGCACCCACTGTGAGCTCCTGCGCGAGACCGTCGGACATCTCGCGATCGAAGACCCTACGGTGCGCACTCGCATCCTCGAAGGGATTGCCGAAGTGTTGGCGCAGCTCAACCGCGGGCGGGCGTTGCTGCTCACCCGTCAGCGGGCGCTTTTGGAACAAGAAGGCAGTGCCGAGTTTGCGGTTCGCTTCAAGCTCTTGAAGCAGAACCTGAGCGGTGCGCTCAATTTGGCGACCAGTCCGGAGAAATGCGACGAACAGCTCGCCAAACTGCTGCTCGAAGTCGAAGAGCTGGAAGACCGCTACGGTGAACTCGAACAATTCTTGGCCCCGCTCGCCACCCTGCGCGAAGAGATCTACGAGGCGCTGTCCAGCCAGAAGCAAGCCCTGACCGAAGCCCGCGAACGCCGTGCCCAGAGCCTGATGGCCGCGGCCGAGCGCATCCTCTCCGGGGTGGTGCGTCGGGCTGGCATGGTCAAGGACCACGATGCGCTCAACACCTACTTTGCCACCGATCCGATGGTCGCCAAAGTGGCGGACCTGGTGCAAGAGCTGCGGCAGTTGCACGACAACGTGCGCGCTGATGAGCTTGAAGCCCGGATCAAGGCCGCGCGCCAAGAGGCCACCCGCCTGTTGCGCGACCGCCTCGACCTGTTTGCGGGTGGCACCGAAACGATCCAGCTCGGACAACATCGCTTCAGCGTCAACACCCGTCCGTTCGAACTGACCCTGGTCCCGCGGGTGCAGCAAGACCCGGCGAGCGGCCGTGAAGAAACCCGGCTGGTTTTCCACTTGACCGGGACCGACTTTTACGAAACGGTCGACGATCCCGCGATGCTTGCGGCGCGCGATTTTTGGGAGCAGTCCTTGGTCTCGGAAACCGCCACGGTTTACCGCAGCGAATACCTAGCCTACTGCCTCTACCAGGCCGCGAGCAGCGAACCGCCGCCGTGGACCCTGTCCGACCTGCGTCTGGCCGCCGCGGAAGACGGCAAACTCGTCGAGCAGGTGCGCCAGCACGCGGCCGAACGTTTTGATGAAGGCTACGAGCGCGGCGTCCACGACCACGACGCTGGCTTGATCTTGCGCCATTTGCTGGCCTTAGAGCAGGGGGCGGGGCTGCTCCGCTTCACCCCGCGGGTGCGCGCTTTGGCGAGTTTGTTCTGGGCGTTTCCACTCCCCGGAGCAGATCCTCGGAACCGTGCGCGCTGGGAGCGGCAAGCCCAGAGCCTGGGGCGTTTGATGCAGAGTTTCGGTGTCAGTTCGGCGTCCGCAGCGTTGGCGCAAGAACTGGCTGCCGCCATTGGCCACTGGGCGAGCGAAAACCAGCTGCTTTTGCCGGAGACGAGCGACCCCCAAGGCGATGCCTTACGCGCCGGTGCCTACCTCGCGGCCGAGCTGGCACAAACACCGCCGCGCTTTGCCACCAGCGCGCAAGCGGTGCAGCTGGTCCACGCGCTGCGGCAAGACCTCGCGGCCAGCGGTCAGGACCTCTCCCTGAGCGATGACTTGCGCGAGCTGGCGGACGCGCCTGGCCAGGCGTTCGCGCTCGCCACTGCCTGGGTCCGCGCCCTGCTCGCGCGCGGTCTTGACCGCGGTTCGCTCGCCCCGTTTACCGACGAGGCCGCAGCCCTGCTGGTGACCGCCGGACGCTTGGAGCGCACCACCGTGGAGGTGCCGCTCAGCGCCGAGGTCGCTGGACTTTTGGGTCAGCACCCGCGTCTCATTCAGCGCTCCTTGGCCCTGCAACTCGACGAGTTCCTGGCTCGGCTGGCCCACTTCAGCCGCGACCGCGTGCCCGCCTTTCGCCGCTGGCAAGAGCTCCGGCAAAAGCTGCTCGCGCAAAAGCGCGCGGAGCTGCGCCTCAACGAATACCAGCCCAAAGTGATGAGCGCTTTCGTGCGCAACCAACTGATCGACCAGGTCTACCTGCCGCTCCTCGGCAACCATCTGGCCAAACAGCTGGGGGCGTTGGGCGAATCCCGGCGGACCGACCAGATGGGACTCCTGCTGCTGATTTCTCCGCCGGGTTACGGCAAGACCACCCTCATGGAGTACCTCGCGAGCCGTCTCGGCATGGTCTTTGTAAAGGTCAATGGTCCGGCCCTGGGCCATGGCGTGACCTCGCTCGACCCAGCCGAAGCGCCCAACGCGACCGCGCGGCAAGAGGTCGAGCGGATCAACTTCGCTTTGGAGCTGGGCAACAACGTCTTGCTCTACCTCGACGACATCCAGCACACCCATGCCGAGCTATTGCAGAAATTCATTTCCCTCGCCGACGCCCAGCGCCGGATCGAGGGGGTGTGGCGCGGGCGGACCCGCACCTACGATCTGCGCGGCAAGCGCTTCGCGATCGCGATGGCGGGCAATCCCTACACCGAATCCGGCGCCAAATTCGAGCTCCCCGACATGCTCGCGAACCGCGCGGACACCTACAACCTGGGCGACGTTTTGACCGGCAAGGAAGACTTGTTCGCGCTCTCCTACCTGGAAAATAGCCTCACCGCGAATCCTTTGCTGGCGCCGCTTGCCAGCCGGGATCCTGCGGACTTTCGGCTCCTGGTGCGCCGGGCCCAAGGCGAAGACGTGCCGCTCGACCAGCTGAGCCACCCGCTCTCCCGTTTAGAGCAAGGCGAAATCCTCGCGGTCTTGCGCAAGCTGTTGCGGGTGCAACAAGTGCTGCTCGCGGTCAATCGCCAGTACATCCTCTCTGCCGCGCAAGAAGACGCCTACCGCACCGAGCCGCCCTTCAAACTGCAGGGCAGCTACCGCAACATGAGCAAGCTGGCGGAGAAGATCGTCCCGGTGATGAGCGATGCCGAGCTTACGGCCTTGATCGATGACCACTACACCAGCGAAGCCCAGACCCTGCGCGGCGGGGCCGAGCACAACCTGCTCAAGCTAGCGGCCTTGCGCGACTGTTTGACGCCGGAGCAGCGAGCGCGCTGGGAAGCGATCCAGCGTAGCTTTGTCCGCGTCCAGGCCGTGGGCGGCGTCGACGAAGACCCCACAGTGCGCCTGATCGGGCAACTCGGCTTGATGTCGGACCACCTCCACACGATCGGCCGCACCCTCGAACGCGCGAGCGCCTCGTCGTCCGCGGATCTCGGAGAAGTGCTCACGCCCCACCTGCGCGAACTGCAGCAAAGCCTGCAGTCCCTGCTCGCTGCCCGCGACAGCGCGTCTTCGTCCGCGCCTATGCCGGCCGCGCCTGTGCCGGCCGCGCCTGTGCCGGCCGCGCCTGTGCCGGCCGCGCCCGTGCCAGCACCCGACGATCGCGTCCTGCGCGCGCTGCTCGCCCAGGTCAAGCAGCTCAGCACCCACCTCCAAGCCATCTTCACCCGCCTGAGCGAGTTACCCCAGCAGCTTCCGGTGCCAGCCGCCCCACCGGTGCTACCGAGTGGGGTGCCGTCCGCGGAAGCGCTCGGCCCCCATCTCGACAAACTCGCCCAGAGCCTCGAAGTCCTGGCCGCCGCGCCCAAGAGCGTCGCAGTGGTCCAGACCCTGAGCTCCGGGGTTTACGACCTCTTGAGCGAGATGACCACCGAGGTGAGCGAGACCCTGCTCCCCCTCGTCCAGAGAATCGGCCGCCGTCTGCGCAGCAGCGACGACGTCCCGAACCGCGACATCAGCGACCTGCTCGACCGTACCCTTAAGGGGCTCGATCAGCTGAAAGACCTCCTCGTGGCCTTGCGCAAGATCGACACCCGCACCCTGCGCGAGCCGGGGTAGGTGGGCCAACAAGCCCTCGCGCTCCGCTACTACGGTGCCATATCACATCGCCCCGATCGGCTCTGCGATACCGGCGCCCAGCGCTTCTCTGCTGCCGCCTGGCTGACCCGCCAGGGCTTGATCTCCGCGCGTGCGCTGTGGCTGCGCGCTCATGGGTATTCCTGAAGGGATTGTGTGCTCCGCTGTCGTGAACCGCCTGGTGCAGACCTGCATGCCAGCTGGTGTGTGGGCTGGTGGGGGCTAGACCCCCCCGGCTACCCGATTCAGCGGCGTAGGCGACGGTGCCAGTACCGGGGTCGTCGCTTGTGGTGTGCGACGGCGACAACCTCGATGCCGCTGGCTGTCTCGCGATAGATGATATTGTACGGAAACTTCTGGAGGATGTAGCGATGCGTCCCAGCCTCGAAACGAGGCCAGACCCTGGGTTCAGTCGCGATGAGAGCGACGGCTCGGTCGACCTCGCGCAGGAACGCATCCGCCGCCTGCAAGCTTTGCTCCAGGTACCACTCAAACGCGCCCTCCAACTCCAGGCGCGCCTCCGGGAAGTACTCAACCTGTCCGCTGCTCACGCAGCCTCGCGAAGAGCCGGTCGCGGACCTCGGCCCAGGGAATGGTCTCCACCTCCCCGGCGTCGAGTGCTGCTACGCGGGTGGCAACCTCCTGGCGCCACACCGTCTCGACGTCCGCCTCTTCCGCAGGCTGGAGGCTCTCCAAGAGCGCTCCGGCGATGTCCGCCCGGTCTGCCTCAGGGAGAGTGAGTGCTTCCTTCAGCACGGCTTCTGCGCTTCGCTCCATACCGCAACTCTACCACATCTTAGTCCGCAGGGTGACCTGACCCTGGCTAGGTTGGCTAGGTCGGTGTCGGTGTCGTCGGTGTCGCCCTTGAGCTCCGCTACGGTGCCACCGAGGTGTGCGC
>CAZCOV010000082.1:0-19087 GCA_964499975.1 uncultured Thermoanaerobaculia bacterium | reverse complement strand
GCCAGGCAGCCCCAAGAAAGAGCTGAACGCTTCGGCGTATATTGAAAACGGCGGTCCGGTCAACCCCGCGACCTGGGTCTTCTACACCGGCGTCCAGGGCACGTTGCGTGGCTTGGGCAGCCTGGCAGGCGCGCGGATCACGCTCAACCGCACGGGCCCGGCCTTCCAGCTGGGCGCAGGTGCCAACAACAAGAACCTGCTCTTTGGCGCGTCCACCTGGTTCTTGTGGACCGTCAACCAACAGCCCACCTCGGGATCGCGTCTGCCCACCGGTCAGGGTGATTTCAACCTCGACGTGCTCGCCTGTGACGATGACGGCGACGGTGGTGACGAGTGCAGCAGCACGCTTTACGGCGTGCATGACGCTGGCCTCGACGACAGTCAGCTGTTCAAGATCAATTTGGCGACCGGCGACGTGTCAACCCTCGGACCCTTGCACCCAGGAGCGGACATCGAAGCGATTGAAGTCCACCCCACGACCGGCGACCTGTATGCCACGGCAGCGCGCCTGGGTCATTTCTACAAAGTCGACAAAGCAACCGGCGATTTGACCTTGCTGGGCAACACGGGTGCGGTCAAGTTCCGTGAGATTTCGGCGCTGTCTTTTCACCCGGATGGCACCTTGTGGGGCTTCCAAAAGAGCAAGGGCCTGGTCACGATTGACTTGACGAACGGCGTCCCCACCTTGCAGTGGCGGGCTTCGAGCACCCTACCGAGCAAATGGGATGGTTTGGCCTGGAATCCGACCGGCACCGCCGCGTTCGGCTCGGAGCGGACCAAGTTGATCCGTTGGGATCCAGTCACCCGCACCGGCGCGATCGTGTGTGGCGACACCTTCCTCCCCGACAAGACCGAAGCCCTCGACTTCGACCTCGACGGGCGGTTGCTCGGCGGCTGGCACAATCCGGCGACGCAGAACCTCAGCATCTTCGAGATCGACCTTGAGCACTGCCAGATTCATCCCACGGAATACGTCACGGAGTACAGCGACGTCGAATCCATCGGCTTTGAAATCTGCGGCGACGACCAACCTCCGGCTCCCGGCAGCGTGGGGGATCGGGTGTGGCATGACCTCGACAACGACGGCATCCAAGACAGCAACGAACCAGGGCTGGGTGGGGCCAAGGTGCGGTTGGTCACCAGCAGTGGCGGCGTGGTCGCGCAAACCACCACCGACGTGACCGGCGGTTACCTCTTCCTCAACGTGCCGCCGGGCAATTACCGGGTCGAGATCGACACCACCACCTTGCCCCTCGGTTTCAGCCCGACCTTTGACCTTGACGGCTTGGGCACGCCCCACCAGGCGAGCTTTGCTCTGGGCGCCGGCCAGAACAAGTTCGATGTGGACTTCGGCTACGTCGGTGGCCCCTTCCAGTGCCACCAAGGCATTGCCTATGGGGTGCAAGACACCGGCTTTGACGACAGCCAGCTCTTCACCATCGACCTCGCGACCAACACCGTCCGGGGTTTGGGACCGCTCTATCCAGGGCACGACCTCGAGTCGCTCGACATCCACCCGCAAACCGGCGTGCTTTACACTACCGGCAGCATGACTGGTAACTTCTACCGGGTCGACAAGCAGACGGGCGCGCTCACCTTGCTCGGCAACACCGGCGCGCGCAAATTCCGCGAGATCGCGGCCACCTCGTTCCATCCGGACGGCACCTTATGGGCCTTCCAGAAAGACATCGGCTTGGTGACTATCAACCTGACGAACGGCACCACCACCCGGCAGTGGCAGCTGCCGCGCGACACCGGCTTCAGTCGCAAGTGGGACGGCCTAGCTTGGAATCCGACCGGCACCGTCTTGTGGGGTGCCGACCAGGACAACCTCTACCGTTGGGATGCCACGACCCGGACCGTCACCCAAGTCTGTGGTCCGGCCTTCCTGCCCAAGAAAACCGAAGCCCTCGACTTCGACCTTCAGGGCAACTTGCTCGCGGGCTGGCACGAAGGCAACAACCCATCCCTCGCGATCTTCAAGATCGACACGGTGAACTGCACGATCTCGCAGACCACGTTCAACACCCCCTACACCGACATCGAAGGGCTAGCCTTCGAGATGTGTCCGTAACCTGAGATCTTCTGTGGATGGCGGGGAGTGGCGCACGCCGCTCCTCACCATCCGCAACCGCCCCAGGTGCCCGTCGAGGTGCCAGCCGTCTGTCCCCGCCCGCCGTCCAGGTGCCTGGGCTTGGGCCAAATATGCGTCCAGGTAGACCGCATGCTCCAGGCACACCAGGGTCGCATTTTCCCCAGTAGCTTGACGTCGGCGCGATGCATTCATAGACTGATGAAGCTGAATGCGCTGGAAGGAGGTAGCACCATGCATCATCTGACCGTTCGCAACATCCCTGCTGAGCTTGCCGGAGCCCTCGAAGCCGAGAAGCGCCGTCGACGACAATCACTCAACCAGACGGTTATCGAGCTGCTGCGCCACAGCCTGGGTCTCAGTTTGGGGCGACCACGCAGCAACGGCCTGAGGGCTTTGGCCGGCTCCTGGAGCCATGACGAGCACGAACAATTCGAGCAAGCAATCGCTGCCACTGAGCAGATTGACGAGGAGCTTTGGCAGTGAGCCGCTTTGTTCTCGATACCTCGGCCTACAGCAATTTCCAGCGCGGTGATCCGCAGATCATCGAGCTCATCGACAGCGCTGACTGGCTGGGAGTGCCTTACATCGTCCTCGGTGAACTCGAACTCGGATTCCGCTTAGCAACAGAGCAGCGCCGGGAGAGGAATCGGTCGACACTGCGCCAGTTCATGGGCCATCCGATGGTCGAAGCGCTCGGGCTCGACGAGCTGACCAGCTGGATCTATGCCGAGATCGTCGCTACTCTGCGCAAGAGAGGGCGCCCTCTGCCCACCAATGATGTCTGGATCGCCGCCATCGCAGCACGGCAAGGAACCCCTGTCCTCACTTATGATCACCATTTTGCGGTCATTGAGCGGATCGGCTCTGTCATCTTGACCCCTTCCTCGTGAACGGTGAACGCCGCCTAGATTCGCTGCGTTTTTTGTCCGGACACAGCTGCAGGGCAAGGTCTACGGCTTCGAACGCCGACGGGGCGCCGCCGGAATGCCCAGCTCCCGCCGTTTCAGCGCCACATAGCTGCGGGTGACGCCCAACTCGCGGGCGATTTCCTGGTCAGGCTCCTGGCCTAGCCGGGCGATCACGGGGCGAAAACGCTGCTGGGATATCCGGGTTCGTTTCGGCGCGCAGCGCGGGATTCCCAGTTTCTGGCGCTGCTTGGCGACGGTGGGGGGCGAACACCCGAAACGCTGGGCGAGTTCAGCGTCGGACGCGGTGCCCAGCAAGGCGATCTCCTCGGCAGTGAAGGACCGCGTCCGCGACCAGGCCGGAATTCCCAGGGATTGCCTTTTGAGCCAGACTTCCGCGGGGACGACCCCCAACTCGCAGGCGATGACGACATCGGGCTCCTTGCCCATGCGGGCGATGACTTCGGGCGTCCAGCGTGACTTGGCCGGGGGAGCTGGGATGCCCCACCGCTTCCGCAGCTGGGAAATCACATTCGAGGCGAAACCCGTGCGCTGCTGGACCTCGTGGTTGGGCAGGCGAAAAATCTTGCGCAGCTCGGGGGTGCAGACATGGGGGCTGGTGTCAACGTGGCTGGGGATGCCGAACTTTCTCCGGCGCTGGTAGACGGTTGCCGTGGCCATGCCATACCGCTCAGCGAATTCCTTGTCGGTCATCGTGCCAAGGTGCGCGTCCAGCTCCTTGCTCCAGCGGACGATTCGCGCGGGGCGGGACGGCGGAATCCCGAGCGCACGGCGTTTAGCGGTCACAGTCATGCGTGCGATCCCCATCTCTTGCGCCAACTGGGCGTCGGGCAGGGTACCCAACCTGGCCACTTCTTCCAGCGGCCAGCGCCTCGAGACCTTGCCAACGCGACGAAAGGCAGGGATCCCCAGCACCAAACGCTGGTAGTGGACGGTCTGCAGCGGAAGCTGCAAACGGCGGGCAATTTCCGGATCGGACGCGGTTCCCAGCAGGGCGATCATCTTTGGAGTCCAGACGGTCGGCGCAGGTCCCTTGCAGAATGCCTGGATGCCACGCTTGCGGCGCTCGGCGATGACGGTAAACCTGCTGATCCCAGCCAGGCGCATGATCTCCCCATCAGGAACCTTGCCCAAAAGCGCCACCAGCTCGTCCGGCCAGACGTAAACGAGGATTCCCCGCTCGTTTCTGGTCCGCTCGAGCTGGTACACGTTGGCGGGGCGCTCTGGGTTGCGGGTTTTTCGCATGTCGGTAGAAGGGAGGCAAATTCTATTGTTTCGAACCCCGACGTGGCGGCGGCTGGATGCCCAACTCCCGTCGCTTATGCGCGATCGCCTCCGGGGATAGACCGGTTTGGCGGCAGACTTCCTCGGTCGGCAGGGCAAGCAGCGCGATCAGCTCCGGAGTCCAGGCGATCGGCCGGTGATCACGAGTCCCTGAGATCCCCAACGCGCGCCGCTTCATCTCGACGCTGGCGGTAGATATACCCATGCGTTGGGCGATCTCGGCATCGGTCACCCGCCCCAACAAGGCAAGCACTTCCGGAGTCCACTCGATCTTCTCAGCGGCTGGTTTGAAAGCCGGGATCCCGCGCCGCCGACGCTCCTTGAACACGGTCTGCGGGTTGATCCCCGCCAGCTGGGCGAGTTGTCGGTCCGGGATTTTGCCGAGCAGGGCAGCCAGCTCTTCCGGCCAGGTGAAGCGGCCCGGTCCGGGCAGGCGCTCGACGACGACTTTCGGTTTGGGACTCCGCGGTGGGCGGGCCCGCGGCCGCAAACGACCGGGTTGCGACGTGGGTTTGGACCTACGAGGGCTTCGGTCTGCGGGTTGGACCACGGCACGTTCGAGCTGCGCGAGCTGCTGACCCATCTCGGACTCCGGATCAAGACCCAGCTGCTGAATCTCGGCGGCCGAAAAGGAACGCTTTAGGGGCGCCGCCGGAATGCCCAGCTCCCGCCGTTTCAGCGCCACATATTTGCGGGTGACCCCCAACTCGCGGGCGATTTCCTGGTCAGGCTCCTGGCCTAGCCGGGCGATCACTGCGGGGCAAAAACGCTGCTGGGATATCCGGATTCCTTTCGGCACGCAGGGCGGGATTCCCAGTTTCTGGCGCTGCTTGGCGATGGTGACGGGCGAACACTCGAAGCGCTGGGCGAGCTCATCGTCGGACGTGGTGCCCAGCAAGGCGATCTCCTCGGCAGTGAAGGGCCGTGCCCGCGGCCAGGCCGGAATTCCCAGGGATTGCCTTTTGCGCCAGACTCGCGGGGGGACGATCTCCAACTCGCGGGCGATGACGGCATCGGGCTCCTTGCCCATGCGGGCGATGACTTCGGGCGTCCAGAGTGACTTGGCCGGGGGAGCTGGGATACCCCACCGCTTCCGCAGCCGGGCAATCAGTTTCGAGGTGAAACCCGTGCGCTGCTTGACCTCGTGGTTGGGGCGGCGAAAAATCTTGCGCAGCTCGGGGGTGCAGGCAATGGCGCTGGTGTCGACGTGGCTGGGGATGCCGAGCTTGTGGCGGCGCAGGTAAACGGCTGCCTTGGACATGCCATAACGCTCCGCGAATTCCTGGTCCGTCATCGTGCCAAGGCGCGCGTCCAGCTCCTTGCTCCAACGGACGATTCGCGCGGGATGGAACGCCGGAATCCCGAGCCCACGGCGTTTAGCGATCAGAGTCGTGAGCGCGATCCCCATCTCTTGCGCCAGCTGGGCGTCGGGCAGGGTGCCCAACCTGGCCACTTCTTCCAGCTGCCAGCGCCTCGGGCTTGCGCCAGTGCGGCGAAAGGCAGGGATCCCTAGCACCCAACGCTGGTGGATGACGGCATTCAACGAAAGGCGCAAACGGCGGGCAATTTCCCGATCGGTCGCGGTTCCCAGCAGGGCGATCATCTTTGGGGTCCAGACGGCCGGCGCAAGTCGCTTGCGGAACTCCTGGATGCCGCGCTTGCGGCGCTCGGCGGCGACGGTGAACTTACTGATCCCGGTCAGGCGAACGATCTCCGCATCAGGAACTTTGCCCAAAAGCGCCGCCAGCTCGTCCGGCCAGACATAAGCGAATCCGCGCTCGTTCTTGGTCCGCTCGAGCTGGTACTTGGTGGCGGGGCGTTCTGGATTGCGGGTTTTTCGCATGTCGGTAGAAGGAAGTAAGTTCTATTGCTGCGCTTGTTGGCGGGTCAGGGTTTTGCTCGCGGGATGGCGAGGTCTCTGCGCTTGGACTGGACTGCCCACACGGTGCGGCCCAACCGCACAGCAATTTCCCTGTCGGGCATGGTACCGAGCAGAGCAATTTCTTCGCGCCGCCATCTCTGCCTGGGGGGATAACGATAACGAGGAATGCCCAGCTTATGTCGTTTGTTCTCGACGAAGTTCAAAGCGAAACCCAGATCCCGAGCGATGTCGGCATCGGACTCCTTGCCCAAGCGGGCGATCATCTCGGGTTTCCAAGGCGAGGGCCGGCGGCAGGTAATCCCCAATTTTCGGCGCAGGCGAATGCGGGTCGCCCGCGAGAAAGCGGTCTGTTTTGCGCCTTCGGAGTCGGGCAGCTGAAGAATCTCGACGAGCTCGGGCGTCACCTCGATCAGTTTTCGGTTGGCGAAGGCGGGGATGCCCAGCTTTTTGCGCCGCAAATAAATGGCCGCGATGGATATACCGTGACGCCGGGCGAACTCTTCATCGGTCATGGTGCCGAGTTGCCGATCGAGCTTTTTCCAGCCGCAGGGCCGCCAGGGCTTGAACGCGGGAATCCCCAACTCGCGGCGCTTCATCGCCACGGTCGAGTGCGCGATCCCCAATTGCTTGCCCAGCGCGGCGTCGGACATCGTGCCCAGCCGGGACAGCTCGTCCACGCTCCAGTGCCGCTGAGGTTTCATCCCCCGCATAAAAGGAGGAATGCCCAGCACCCTGCGGCGCAGGAGAACCGCCTCGACCGAGATCCGCAAGCGGCGGGCAATCTCCGAGTCGATCGCGGTGCCAAGCAGCGCGATCATTTTTGGGGTCCACACCGTCTTAGCACTTTTTGGCCGGAAGGGCGGAATGTTGCGGCGGCGGCGCTGGGCCATGACCGATTGCGGGTCGACCCCGACCTGGCGAGCGATCTCTGCATCAGGAACCTTGCCCAAGAGAGCCAGCACTTCCTCTGGCCAGACGTACTGGCTGTATCCCCCCTGGTTGGTCCGCTCGAGCTGGTACTTCTTGGTGAGGCGTTTGCGACTGCGTCGTTTGGGCATGATGGCTACCTGATGGCTACTGAGAGGCAAATTCTACCCCAACGCCGAGGCAGCGGCGCCTGGATGCCCAACTCCCGTCGCTTGTCCGTGATCGCCCGCTGCGAACCCGCGCCGATGCTCATTTGTCCGACCCTCTGGAGCGGTCGAGGTGCGCTGGAGGTGGTCGAACCTTCCGACCTCCTGCGCTCCTATCGTCAGGTCGATGACGCTAGTCCAATCCATAGTCCTAAATCATGGCGCAAGCGGAGCAACGCGGCAAGTGCTGCGCCTCGAGGAAAGCGATCTGGTCGACGTGGTCCCGGCCGGGACAAGTTTTCCTGAGATAGCTCGACTTTTTCTTCACCTTGAATCCGGAGCAGCCGGGCCTCGAGGTCCGTTGCCCGGGACAAAAGAATCACAACCACTGGCAACAGGAAATGGTGGAGGAAACCGCTCATGTCGAACCGCTGGGAGCAAGTCGACAGCACCATCCGGCTCGCCCAGATATCGGTAGGAAATTCCTACAACGTCTGGGGGGTCGATCCACAGAAAAATGTCTATCGTTGGCAGCCGAACGGCTGGGAAGCCGTTGCTGGCCAGAGCCTCGTCCAGGTCGCGGTCGGCACCGATGGTACCGTGGTCGGGATCAGCGATCAAAATCGCATTTGGCGTTACCAGGGTGGAGGCCGTTGGGAGAGAATCCGGGGCGCTCTGAAACAGGTATCGGTTGGCAACTGCGAGCACCTATGGGGCGTCAACCCGGTGGGCATCGCCCATCGCTGGGACGGGCAAGATTGGGAACGGATGGGAGCCCGGATCTTTGCCTCGATCGCGGTAGGTGCTGAGGGTACGGTCTGGGGGCTCGACTGCGTCGGTGGGCTCTTCGAGTACCACGGCGACGACGAGTGGATCCAGGTGGACCAGGCCTTTTCGGCAATCTCGGTAGGCCAGCGAGAGCATGTCTGGGGAATCCGCGGTGGAATCGCCCAGGCCTACCTCAACTCTGGGAGCGGACAGGCTTTCGTCGATTATGGCGGCACCGACTTGACGACCCTCTCTGTGGGTGCCGATGGGGCGGTGTGGGCTCTCGATCGCCAGGGCAAGACGTTCAAGCTCGAGCTCGACCTCCCGACTGTGACCTACGAGTGGCAGGCGATCAGCGATTCCCGCCGGCTCCAGCAGGTCGCAGTGGGAAATCGCACCAATATCTGGGCAGTCGATCAAGAAAATGACGTTTTCGTTTGGAACGGTGGCAACTGGGAATTCGTGCATGGCCGGCAGATGGGCTCGGTGGTCGCGGCTGCCGATGGGACCGTCCTCGGCCTCGGTACCGACGGAAAGTTTTATGCCTGGGAATGGGGCGACTACGAGTGGGAAGAGATGCCGGGCTTCGCCAACCCGCGGCGCCTCAGCGTCGGGGGTGCGGAACACATCTGGGGTACCGACCAGGCGTACAATGTCTATCGCTTTCAAGGTCAAAGCAAGACCTGGCAGCGGGTGGGCGGTCAGCCCTTGCGCTGGATCTCCGTCGGTGCAGATGGCACGGCGTGGGGTACCGATGGCCAGCAGAATGTCTATCAGTACCAGGGCGCCGAAAGCTGGCGACGGGTGGGCCTGCGGTTCTTGCTGACGTTCGTCGGTAACGCGGATCACCTCCTCGGTCTCGATGCGAAGGGCCGAGCCTGCCTGTACGGTCGCATCGTCCAGGCAACCCTCCGCAACCCGACGCTGATCTCCGCGGACATCGGCAGCGACGGTACCACCGTGGGCATCGATGGCAACGGTCGAGCCATGATCTTGCGGGCGGTCGAGAAGAAGGTCAGCACCCAGGGTCTGGAAGCCATCAACTCCGGGGCGCTGTTCATTCGACCTGATATCCATTACAACAAGGTCAAACCGCAGCAATTCGCGCTGCTGTTCTCCTATGGCTATGGCAGAGACAAGGCGGGGAATATCGATCCGGAAAAATACTGGCCCAACGACGAGACGAAGGCGAAGAGTATCATCAGCTTGCTGCAAGAGGTACACTTCAATGGCGTGATGTTGAACCACGATCCGCCGTTTTATGGCTACTCATCGACCGAGGTATGCAAAGACCAGGGATTGCAGTACATGGCTGATCTGCTGCCCCAGTTGAAGATGCCAGGAATGGATAAATTGGGGTTTGGGCGAGATGCCGAGGACCTCGTCCGCAGCATAAAGGATACTGCCACGAGCATGCTGTATCACATCTTCAGCGATGGCGACACCACGGGGAGAGTCAAGAAGCAAATTAATCCGGTCATCCATGAATTGAAGAAAGTCGATGCCAAGCACCCAGTCTATGTAGGCTTTCAGGGAAGAGGCGGGAATGGCCTGAAGGCCGCAAAGGCGGTAGAAAACGCTGACATCATCAGTTTCTACGACAGCGACTGGGAGGCATCCCTCAAGCCCAACGTTCTGACGTATCTGAGACAATTCAGCGACGAGGTCACGAAGCCGAAGCAAGCCTACCTCTATCTGGTCATCTGGTTCAACGACGAGGTCATGAACGACCCTCCAGGTTTGAGGTACGTCTTCAACGCCGCTCTGGCCTACGGCGTCAAAGGCGTGATCGTGTTCCCCATGGGCAACATGATCGGCCGCTTCATCGCTCGCACTCCGCCTGATGAGCCTGAGGAATGGAACCTCTTGCCCCGGGTGAAACAGAATCTGGTCCCAGTGAGCCAAAGCCTGGTGGCGTATGGAGAGCAGCTCTTCAAGCTCGATTTCATCTCCATCAGGGGCTCCGACGGGCGTGAAAACCCCAAAGAGTTTCCCCTCGAGATCAAGGCTGGAAAGGTGTTGGTCGGCTGGTACAAGGACCGCACCGGGAAGATCGAGCAGGAAGCTTTTTTCGTGGTCAATCAGGATCGCGACCACGCTCAAACCGTCGAGCTTTCGTTCAAGGAGTCGTGGTTCAAAGACTTCGAGCAATTCACCCCGGGAAGCGGCTGGGCTTCGTTGAAGCTCAACTCACAAGGGCGCCCTGAGCTCACGCTGGAAGCTGCCGGTGCGGCTCTTTTCCGCACGCGCTTTCGCCTCTCTTTTCGCGGCAAACCCAAGGACGGCGAGCGCATTTTGGGCAAGGAGTACTTGCGGCTCACCGCCACGGAACAGGACTACAATCTCAAGGATTACAGCGGGCTCAACGATCATATCTGGAGCATCCTGTTCGAAAAGGCACCGAAGGGCTTGGTGGTCAGCGTCTACGACAGTCCCGAAGGAAAGATGAATGACGACTACACGATCGTCGAAACCACGGAAGACGACGTCACAGCCTGTTTCGGCGTCGAGGGTGACGTCGAGGAGAAAGACAGCCAAAAGCTCCGTTGGGGCCACCTCCGGAAGAATGGGCTCGAAGACAAGATCTCGAGAATCAAAGTCGAGACGGACGGCCCTCACGGCTGCATCTATTTCCAAAAGAAAGACGACGCCTCCGACTCCTATTTCGTCAAGATGCTCGCCAGCGGGGGCCAGAGCGTCAATCTGAAGGATTTCTCTGGGTTGAACGACGAAGTGGCCAAAGGGATCCTCACGGGTCTGAGGCGCGGTACGGTCATCACCGTCTTCGATGATCCCGAAGGTAAGTGGACCGACGACTACACGATCATCGAAGTCCATACGGACATCGTCACTGAGCTGGCGCTTTCCACTTTCGAAGAGAGCCGCGCCCAAGATCCGAACATCAACATGGCCTACATGCGATACAATGGGCTCAATCAAAAGATTTCCCATGTACGGATCGACGACGGGGGTTCTTATGGCATGATCTCGTTCTTGGACTCGACCAATGTGGTGGTCGCGAAGATGGTGGCTTTACCTGGTCAGAGTGTCAAGCTGGCCGATTTTCGCAATCAGTCGAACACCAGTCAAAGTCTCGACAACAAGATCAGCAAAGCTATCCTCCATCAAGGATTGCGTCAGGGCACGACGATCCAAGTCTTCAAGGATGCCGCAGGTGGCAAAGGCAAGGATTATGCCGAGTTGTACGTGAAGAACGACCTTACCCGTCAAGTTGAGATCTCCTCGTTTGAAGCGGATATCGCCACCGCAGACGTTCGCTTGCTTTTTGTCCCCGTGGATCGTGGAGGTCTCGACGGTCGGATCGGGCACATCAAAATTGATCAGATGTAGCGCTCCGGTCCTCCAGGAGCAAGAATCACAACCAACGAAACGACAGGAGAAAACTCATGGCATGGCAAAAAATTGGTGACCGTGGCGCAGCGATTTGTGGGAATGGCGGCGACTTGTTCTGCATCAGCACCGCTGCGCTTCAAATCTGGCAATATGGGGGACGGCCCGACGCTTGGACCAAGATCGGTGAGCGGGCCCGCGCCTTGGTGGATGGTGGCGTAGGACTCTACTGCATCAGCACCGACAACAACAGCATCTGGAAGTACAACGGATGTCCGGACAGCTGGACCAGGATCGGGGAGCGGGCGCGAGCCCTGGCCGTCGACGATGGCGACGTGTGCTGCATCAGCACCGACAACAACACCATCTGGACGTACAACGGAGCACCGAACAACTGGACCAAAATCGGTGACCGCGCCGAGCAATTGGCGGCGAGCGCCGGCAACTTGTACTGCGTGAGCAGCGACCTCGATTCGATTTGGAAGTACAACGGTGCGCCCAACAGCTGGACCAAGATCGGGGAGCGGGCCAAGGGCCTAGCCGCGGATGGCAATGCCCTTTACTGCATCAGCACCGACAGCAACGCCATCTGGCGTTATGACGGCGCGCCCGACCGGTGGACCAAGATCGGTGATCGTGCCCGCGCCTTGAGCGCCGACAGCGGTGAGCTCTACTGCATCAGCACCGACAACAACACCATCTGGAAATACAATGGCCAGCCCAATTCCTGGACCAAGGTGGGCGATCGGGCCCTCGCCATCGTGGCCGACAAAGGTAGCCTGACCTGCATCAGCTCGGACAACGACCAGATCTGGCGAACCTGCCGTTGTGAATTCTGAGACTAGCTTTTCAGTGGACGGGCTGCCCTAACCAGCCGATCAACTCCTCGACTTTGCCCGCAAGCTGCGCTGCGCTCGCGGCTTCGACCACTAGGCGCAGGTAGGGTTCGGTGTTGGAAGGCCGCACGTTGAACCACCAGTCGGGATAGGTGACAGTGATGCCGTCGAGAAAGTCGATCGCGCCGTCGTGGTAGTGCTTTTCGAGGAAAGCGATCTTGCCGGCTTTGTCTGCCACTTTGAAGTTGATCTCTTCGCTTTTGGCGTAGCGCCGCAGCGGCTGGACCAGGGCCGAAAAAGGCTGGCTTTCGCGCCACAGCAGGTTCAGGATTTCGAAGACCGCGAGCAAGGCGCAATCCGCGGTGTAGTTGGCGCGGAAGTAGTAGTGCCCCGCGAGCTCGCCGCCAAAAGCACCGTCGAGTCGTCGTAAGGTGGCTTTGATGAATGAGTGGCCAACCCGCTCGCGCACGGGCTGGCCGCCGTGCTCGCGGATGTACTCGGGCACGGCACGCGAGGAACGCAGGTCATAAACCACGGCCTTGCCCGGATCGCGGGCCAGGATCTCGCCAGCGATCAGCGCGGTGATCAAGTCGCTGCCGATCGGCTGACCTTGCTCGTCGACAAAGGCCGCGCGGTCCGCATCGCCGTCAAAAGCGACTCCCAAGTCCGCCTGGGTACGGCGCACTTCGGCGCACAGATCGCGCAGGTTCTCGAGCTTCAAGGGATTGGCCTCGTGGTGGGGGAAGGTGCCGTCGAGCTCGAAGTAGAGCGGGATCAGCTCGATCCCCGCCCGTTCGAGCAGCGGACGATAGATGGTGCCCATGCCGTTCGCTGCATCGACCACCACGCGCAAACGCCGCGCCCCTGCCGGACGTTCGAGCAAGCTGAGCCGGGAAGATCTCGCCGTGTTCGAGCTGGCCGGCTGGCACCACCGCGGGTGCGTCCCCTGCCCCTGCGGCAACTTGCTGCTCGAGCAGCGGGATCCCGTGGTCACCCGACACCGGCTGGGCCTCGCGGCGACTGAATTTGAGGCCGTTATAAGCCGCTGGATTGTGGCTGGCAGTGACTTGGATTCCACCCGCGGCTTGCAGACGTCCCACCGCGAAATAGTTCATGGGTGTGGTGGCCAGGCCGATGTCGAGCACGTCGAGTCCGGAAGCGCGCAAGCCAGCGATCAACGCAGTGGCCAGGGGCGCGCTGTGGGAGCGCATGTCGCGGCTCACCACCACGGTAGGGCGGATGCCTAGGTCGTCTTCGGTCAGGACCGCGCGAAACACCCGGCCGATGCGTTGGGCCATGCGCTCGTCGAGTTCGGTGGGGTAGATGCCGCGCACGTCGTAAGCTTTGAAGATCCCTGCCATCTCAGCCTCCCACCGCGCTCCCTTGAATGCCGCCCGCGGTCATGCTGCGCGGGTCGAGCACGCGTTCGAGTTCGTCTTGGGGCAAGACTTGCCGTTCCACCGCGATTTCGCGCACGGTGCGGCCGGTCTTCCAAGCCTCTTTGGCGATCGCTGCAGCAGCGTCATAGCCGATCAGCGGGGCGAGTGCGGTACACATGGCCAGCGATTTCTCGATGATCTCGCGATTGCGTTCGACGTTGGCGGTGATTCCTTCGACGCAGTTTGCCGCCAAGAGCTGGGTCACGTTGGCCAGGATTGCGATCGACTGCAGGAGGTTGTAAGCGATCACCGGCATCATCACGTTGAGCTCGAAGTTGCCCGACATGCCGGCGAGCGCGATGGTCGCATCATTGCCCACCACTTGCGCGGCCACCATCAGCACGGATTCCGGGATCACCGGGTTGACTTTGCCCGGCATGATCGAGCTGCCTGGCTGCAAGCTGGGGATCTCGATCTCGCCGATGCCGCAGCGCGGTCCGGAAGCCAGCCAGCGGATGTCGTTCGCCACTTTGGTCAAGGACACCGCGAGGGTCTTGAGTGCGCCCGAAGTCTCGACCGCAGCGTCCTTGGCGGCGAGCGCTTCAAAACGGTTGCGCGCGGGCACAAAGGGATGGCCGGTGTGCTCGGCGAGTTGGGCGATCACCCGATCGGCAAAGCCGGGCGGGGCATTGAGTCCGGTGCCCACCGCTGTGCCACCCAACGCGAGTTCGGCCAGGCGCGGTTTGACCGCGGCCAGCCGCTCGAGCCCGTTCTCGATCTGCTGCGCATAGCCGCTGAATTCCTGGCCTAAGCGCACGGGCACTGCGTCTTGCAGATGGGTGCGCCCGATCTTGACCACTCCATCGAGTTCCTTGGCCTTGACCGCGAGCGCATCCGCCAGCCGCCGCACTGCAGGCTCTAAGTCTTCGACCAGTGCGCTGTAAGTGGCCACGTGGATCGCGGTGGGGATTGCGTCATTGCTCGACTGGCTGGCATTGACGTGATCGTTGGGGTGGACCGGTGACTTGCTGCCGACTTGGCCGCCCAAGATCTCGATCGCGCGATTGGCGATCACCTCGTTGACGTTCATGTTGGTCGAGGTGCCGGAACCGGTCTGAAAAATGTCGAGCGGGAAGTGGGTCTCGTGTTGGCCCGCGATCACTTCATCCGCGGCTTGGACGATCGCGTCAGCGATTTCCTGGGGGAGCAGGCCGAGTTCGTGGTTGACCCGGGCGGCTTGGCGCTTGATCAGCCCCATGGCTGCGATGAAGCGGGGGGGAAAGCGCAGGCCGCTGACCGGGAAATTGCGCTGCGCGCGCTCGGTTTGCGCGCCCCAATAGGCGCGCGCTGGGACCTCGATCGGGCCCAAGCTGTCGGTTTCAATGCGAGTTTCACTCATCGTGGACTCCTGCCGCGTGCTGCCGGGCGCTTCTGCACGCTGGCTTGGGGTGGTTGGCGTGGTTTGGGCTCGAGACTCCAGCGCCTGCGAGTTGCCGTGGCATGGTCGCGGCTCACGCGGTCGGGGGAGTGCTGACGTTCCCCGCGCTGACCGGCGCGATCTTGCCGACCGACCGCAGTTTGAACAAGTAATTTTGCACTTGCGCCAATTCGAGGTGAAGCGAACGGGACAAGTCGCGCGCGCTGATCCCCCGCTCGAGAAAAGCTTTGGCGCCTTCGAGGAAGACGAAGAGGCTGGTATCCAGCCACAAATTGGGGGCAGCCATCATTTTGAAGTGGGTTTCCGGCCCGATGAAATAGTCGCGATAAGCCCCGGACTCGTCCACCGCGGAAGCGAGGATCCCGAGCAAGCGGGTGATCGGGGTGTTGAGCCCGCCATGCAGCTGGTGGGGCAGGGTCGGCCGGAAAGCGAACGTGCCCAAGGGGGATTCCATCACCGTCAGCAGCCGGTCGCGCACGGCCAGCCCGTCTTGGACTTCTTGCTCACCCGCAAAGAACCCGCGGAGAAAGCCTTCGTCCAGGTAGAGGGTGAGCAGCTCCAAATTGGGGATGTCGCGCAACTCCAGCTTGCCGGTCCGCCGGCCCAGCATGTTGAGAACTTCGGGGATAGGAAGATCCATCAGATCTCCGACAATGGCCATCACTCACCTCCTGAAAGGGGCAATCCACGTCTGCGAAGAGAAATAGCGAACCACTACGGATGACCTCGCAACAAGACTCCCAGCTCGCCAGCCTTCTGTCAGCTGGCGCAGCCGCCTGCCAGCTCAACGTGTGCCCGGTAGAAGCACAGCTGTTTGCCAGCGCAACTGAGTGCCAGCCGATTATTTCACAAGCGAATCGCATTCCATGACCAGTACGTTGGGCAATCCACCTTAGGGAAGTATGGTGCTGGCTAGATTCAGCAGATAGAGCGGTGGGCGCGATACCACGCAATGGTCTTGGCCAGGCCCTCGGGCAGAGGGGTGCGGGCGTGCCAGCCGAGCAAGCTGTGGGTGGCATCCGCCTGGGCGACCCGGACTTGTTCGAGCGGACGATCGGGCAAGGTGCCAAAAGGCGGGGTTTGGTCTGGGGCCAGCTGGGCATAGAGCTCGCTCACCACCGCGCGGATGGTGACCAAAGCACCGCTGCCGAGGTCCACGCGCTGGCCGACCACGCCGTCGACCACGGCGGCGCGCAACAGCCCTGCGACCACGTCGTCCACGTAAATCCAGTCGACCGGCCGAGTTCCGCTCGAGAGTTTGGGGGATTCGCCCGCGAGCAAGGACCTGATGAGGTAAGGGATGAGCTTTTTTTCGTCGTTTTGTGCGGGTCCGTAGACCATGAAGAGCCGGGCCAGAACCACCGGGGTGGCGTAGAGCTGGTGGAACATGCGGGCATAAGCGCTGGCAGCGAATTTGGCCGCGGCATAAGGTGAGGCGGGTGCTGTGACTTCGCCGGGCTCGGGCTCTTCGAGCGAACCCGCCTGGACAAAACGCTGGCAACCCACCCGCGTCGCGGCCGCGAGCAAGTGGACCGTGCTCGCCAGGTTGGCGTTGAATGTGGGCAGCACCTGGCCCAGGTCGCGCGCGCCGGTGACCGCACTCGCGAGGTGGAAGACCACGTCAGGCCGCAAACGCTCGACCAGTTCGCTGACCCCAGTTGCATCCCCCAAATCGAGGGAGTGCCAGCGCATCCCCGTTGGGTCGGCCGTGACGATCGGCTGGCGCGATGTTCCGTGGACTGAAGAACCCAAAGCGACCAGCGCGCGGCAGAGGTGGGCGCCGATGAAGCCGCGCGCGCCGGTGACCAGCACGCGCTGTCCGCTGAGCGATGTTTCCATGCTGCCTCTCTTCTGCTGCGCTGGTGCCGACGATGGGCGCTTACCGCCATTCCCCGAAGAGCACAAAGCCAGCCCAAAAGTAGGGATGACGCCAGCGCGGTTGGGGCGGATTCTGCCACAAGGACAGTTGCGCGTGACGCAGGGCAGCGGCTGGTCGCAAGTGTTGCTGCAGCATGCCGGTGTAGAAGCGGGTCATGAATTCGGCCGTGGCTGCGTCATCGACCGGCCACAAGCTGGCGACCACGCGGGGCGCGCCTGCATGGAAAAAGCCGCGGGTGAGGCTGATCAAACCTTCGCCGCGCACTTCGTGGCCGGTGCCGGTGTTGCAGGCACTTAAGACCACCAACTCAGCGTGCAGGTCGAGTTGGAAGATGTCATGGAGGCGGAGGGTGCCGCTCGGTGTCAAGGCCTGGCCGTCGGGGGCGAAGTTCGTGAGCCACAGCCCGGACAGCTCGGGCAAGCGCTCGTGGAGAAAGGCATGGGTGGCAAAGTGGAGGATGCGGAAAGGGGCGAGCTGGCCGCTCAGGACCTGCTCGCGGGAAGCGGCAAAACCCTCGAGGCGCAGCACTTGGGCGCGCGGCAACAGCGCGGCCAGGGTGTTGGCTTCGCGCGCTGCGTGCGGCAGCCGTCCCGGACTGGCGCGTCCCGGACTGCCGCGTCCCAGACTGGCGCGTCCCGGACTAGCGCGTCCCAGACTGGCGCGTCCCGGACTAGCGCTGCCGCGGAGCTCGGCGACTGAACTTGGATCGCGCGCGGGGTTTGCTTGGCTGGCCAGCTGAAGCCGCGGATCGGTTGCGGTCAGGACCGGATCGGCCACGATCGCCAGGGTCTGGGTCGTGGGTAAGGGCGGATTTTGGGCGAGTTCGCGGCGCATCACTGCGAGCACCGACGCCGACTCCAGGACCACGATTTCGTGTTCAGCGAGAAGCGGCTGGTCGGGGTTCTGGAGGCCGGGCAGGGCGGCGAAAGGTACGTTCTGCAAGGCGCCGTCGAGCATCAGCGCGAGGCGCTTGCCCGCTATCGTGGACGCAATAGGCTGCAGCAGCGCGCGCTGCAACTGCGCACCCACGCGGTTTGCTTCGGCCGCGGTCCGGGTCAGCTGTTGTTCGCGCGCTTGCCGTTCTTCCAGGGTCATCACTGCGGGTTGGGCCGGGGCGGTGAGCAGCTGCGCGAACTCAGCGGCCAGCGTTTCGAGCTGCGGCCGCGGCAGCAATTCGCGGACCACCAGGTGTTGCGCGGTGATCACCCAAACAAAGCTGCGAGCTTTACCCAGGGCGTAAACCAAGAGCGCGGTGTCAGGGTCGAGCACGGTGCGCTGGAGCTCGGCTAAAGGCAGGGGTTGAGCCGCGACCAACTCGCCCAAACGTCCGGGGGCTTGCCGCAGTTGCCCAAGGATCTCATCGTGCTGGCGCACAGCTTCCTCTTGGGCGGCGACCAGCTTCTGGGGCAGCGCGGGTGCGTCAGTGTAGGGGGGATCAAGCCGCTCGAGCTGTTCCTCGCGGGCATTGATCGCTTGCCGCAACTCGCGTTCGGCGCGCACCAGGTAAGCGGCAGGAGCCGAGTCGGGGTGGACGTCGATGTTTGCGACCCAGTCGAGCAAGCCGCGCTTTTGCGCCCGCTGGTGCAGTTCGAAAGCCTCGACCTCATGCCCTGCGCCGGGGGCTTCTGCGTGGCGCATCATGGCCAGCTCCACCGCCAACTCAAACAGCCCAGCGCGGGAAGCGATGAGCGCGCTGCGCAAGCGGGCGCCGCGGGTGCGGTCGCGCAACTTTTCGACGAGGTCGAGGGCTGTTGCCAGGTCGGCTTGGGCTTGCCCCAAGTCGCCTGTGCGTTGCCCCTCCCGGGCTAAACCTGTGAGCGCTTCAGCCGCCGTGGCAATGTCGTTGCTGTGCGTCGCGAGCTTCAGGGCCCGCGTGAAGCGCGCGGCCGCCGGCTGCCCACGCTCTGCGGTGAGCTGGGCAAACCCCAAAGCCACCCGACCTTGCCGCCGCACGTCCCCGAGCTGGGCGCTCAGCTCGTCCGCGCTTTCGAGGGCGGTTTGCGCGGCGGAAAAATCCCCCAGCTGGATCAGCGTCTTGCCCAACTTTTCCCAAGCAGCAGCGAGAAAAAACGGCTGACCGAGTTCGCGCAAGATCGCAATCGCTTTTTCGATCACCGGGCGTGCGACCGGACGGCCGGCTTGGGCGTGGACCCAGCCGGCGCTGAGCAGGGTTTGC
>CAZCOV010000081.1:0-19090 GCA_964499975.1 uncultured Thermoanaerobaculia bacterium | reverse complement strand
GTTGCGCACCCCCATCCGGAACAACCAGAATCCCAAGCCGAAGTCCGCGATCAATCGCTGGTCGTCCAGCTGGTGAGCTTGGCCGCGGCAAGCGCCCTTCTGCTCTTAGGCCCAAGTTCCAGGTCGTGGGCGCCTTGGACCATGGCGCTTTTGGTCGCGGGGGAATTGTGGGTTTTTCACAGCCCGCTCAACCCGGCCATGCCGCCACGACTCTACTTTCCGGCGCAGCCGAGCATCGAATTTCTGCAACGCCATTTGGGGACCGACCGAATGGTGGCGCTCGGCGGCAATTTCCGCCACAACATCCCGGTGATCTATAACGTAGCCGACGTGCGCAGCGGTAATCCCCTGCAGTCAGCGCGCTTGTTCTCCCTCACCCGCCCCCTGCGCGAGAGCGCTTACAGTCGCCGCTTCGTGACGCCAGACCATCCGCTCTATGACTTGCTCGGGGTGCGCTATGTCTTGGTCGAACCCCACAAGAAGCTGCCGCGACCCTTGCGCTTGGTTTATCGCGGCGAAGCCTGGATTTACGAACGCCCCCGGCCGCTCGCCCGCCTCTTTTTACCCCAAGCAGCGCAGCGCGAGACGCGTTACTGGGTCAGCCGCACGCAGGCGATCCAAAATTTCGCGCGGCTGGCCATCGTCGACCAGGCTCCGCCGTGGATGGATCCCAAAACCGTGAAATGGAAAACCGACGACGCCAGTTCGAGCCTCGAACTGGTGGCGGTCACTGCGACCCGGATCCGGGCCCGGACCCAACTCGAAGCCCCGCGCTTGCTCGCTTCGAGCGTTTTTCAAGACGGTGGCTGGCGGCTGCTGGTCGATGGTCGTCCGGTGCCCACGATCTTGACCAACGGGTTGTTCGTCGGGGCTTGGCTCGTCGCCGGGGACCATACCCTCGAACTGATTTATCGGCCGCCGGGCTTCTTGGTCGGTTGCGGGCTGGCCGCGTTGGCTTCAGCCGGTTTGCTGCTGTGGGTTTTCCGTCTTTCGTGGGCCCGCCAGGACAACCGCGGACCCCGCCCGCCCGCGCCCGCTCAACCGCCAGGAGAAGCCGTATGAAGCTCATCGTGCAAATCCCTTGCTTCAATGAGGAAGCGACCCTGCCCGCGACCTTAGCCTGCTTGCCGCGGCAGGTCCCTGGCTTCACCCAGGTCGAGTGGCTGGTGATCGACGACGGGAGCACGGACCGCACGGTGGAAGTGGCCCGCGCGCACGGGGTTGATCACGTGGTGTCCATGAACGGCAACCAAGGATTGGCGCGGGCCTACATGGCTGGGCTCAGTGCGGCAGCGGATCTCGGCGCTGACGTGATCGCCAGCACGGATGCGGACAATCAATATTTGGCCGAGGACATCGTCGCGTTGGTGCGGCCGATTTTGCACGGCAGCGCGGACATCGTGATCGGCGCGCGCCCGATCGAAACCATCCGTCATTTTTCCGCGCTCAAGCGTGGGCTGCAGCGGCTCGGCAGCAGTGTGGTGCGAGCCTTGAGCGGCACCAACATCCGCGATGCTCCCAGCGGCTTTCGCGCCATGACCCGGGCAGCGGCCTTGCGCCTCAACGTTTTTTCCAGCTACACCTACACTCTCGAGACCATCATCCAAGCGGGGCACAGCAATCTGCGCATCCTCGACGTGCCGATTCGGGTCAACCCGCCAACCCGCCCCAGCCGTCTGATCCGCAGCATCGCTTCGTATGTCCGGCGCAGCATTTTCGATCTGCTCAGCGCCTACTTGATCTACCGTCCCACCCGGATCTTCGGCGTTGCTGCCGTGCTGTTTTTGACCCCGGCCGCGCTGCTCGCCCTGCGCTACTTGATTTTGGCCGGCCTGGGCTTTGGCAAGGGGCACATCCAATCCGTGATCGCATCGGGTGTGCTCGCGATCTGCGGGGTGTTCATGCTGGCGATCGGGGTGGTGGCGCATCTTCTGGCGATCAACCGCCGCTTGCTCGAGGAAATCCGTTTTCTCGAGCGCTCCCGCCGGCCGGTGGGGAGGTCGGATGGCCCAGCCGCAGCCGCCTGAAAGCCGTCCCGCGGGCTTTGTTCCGGGCAATGTCTACGACAAGTACCGTACCGGCAACCCCATCTACCAGCGCCTGATGCGCGGCTTTTTGGTGAGCTGTCGCGCCCTGCTCGCCGGGGTCAGAGCCGAGCGCGTCCTCGAAGTGGGCTGCGGACCGGGAGATCTGGCGCACTGGCTGTTGCCCTCACTCGAGTGGACCGCACACGCACGCTACTTGGGCACGGATGTGAGCGTTGGCGAGGTGGCGCTCGCGCGCCAACACCATGCCCCTTATCGCTTCTTGCCGGCGTCGGTTTACCAGTTGCCCGTGCCGGATGCGAGCTACGACTGCGTTTTGGCTTGCGAGATCCTCGAACACCTGCGCGATCCCGTGGCCGCGCTGGACGAGATCCAGCGGGTTGCGACCGGGCACCTGCTGATCAGCGTGCCGTGGGAACCGGTGTGGTGTCTGCTCAACTTGGCGCGCGGCAAGTACTGGTCGGCCTGGGGCAATACCCCCGGACACTTGCAACACTTCTCGCGCGCCAGGATCCGGCAACTGGTGGCCAGCCGCTTCGCAGTCATCGCAGAGCGGCACCCCCTGCCCTGGACCGTGCTTCTCGCCCGGGCTGGCGCGCCCCGAGTCCGCCGGAGCCTACCGTGATCGAGCCTGGACCAACGCCGTCCCAAGCGTCACCCGCTGCCCCTGCACGTCCGTGGTGGCGCTGGCTGGTCCTCGGGCTGGCGCTCGCGTGTTTGGCTTGGGTGTTGTGGCCGCTCTTTGAGGAGGCCGAGCAATTGCGCCGCAGCGTGCGCGGACCCGCGCTGCTCGGCGGGGTGATCGTCGGGATCCCGGTCTATGCCTTGATCTCGGTCTCTTTGGCGGTGGCCTGGTGGTGGCTCGCCGGGCTCGCTGGCCATCGCCTTGGGTTGCTCGCAGGCTACTCGGTGTGGGCCCGCTCGCAGTGGGCCAAATATCTGCCCGGTAACGCCTTCCACTACGTCAGCCGGCAAGTCCTGGGACGCCGCGCGGGGCTGTCTCACGCGGCCTTGGTTTTGAGCGGCGGGTTCGAGCTCGGCAGCTTGCTGCTCGCCGCGGTGCTGGTGGCGCTGACTGCGGCCTTGGCCGGAGGCAACTCCTTGAACCTCTCGGTTTTGGGCGGAGGACTGGTCCTCGGTCTCGCCCTGCTCAGCGCTTGGCCCTTGCTCGACGCAGGACTCCGCCGCTTTTTTCCTGGACGCCGCTTTTTGGCGGACTTGCCGCGGCTGTCGTTCGGGCAAACCTGGCGCCTACTCGGTCCGGGTGTGGTCTTGCACGTGGTCTTTTTCCTGGCGACCGGGGGACTGTTTTATGGACTGCTGGGGAGCGGTTGGGGAGTTGGTCTGATCCCCCTAGAAACCAGTGTGCGGATTTTCGCCTTGGCTTGGCTGGCCGGGACGATCACGGTCGGAGCGCCGGCTGGCGCGGGGGTGCGCGAAGCCATCCTCACCCTGGAACTCACCCCGTTCCTCGGCGCCGCCAACGCTTCTGCCCTGGCCCTGGCCTTGCGGCTGGTCACCCTCGGCGGTGATGGGTTGACCGCGTTGGCCGGCTTTTGGTTGGCGCGTCACCTGGCCGCCAGCGGCCAGCCCTCAGCCGGCACTCCGGCACTCGATGCTGATTGACTTGCGGCGCACGCAGCGCGGATAATGGCGGGGATCCCTTGCGCAACGTAGGGGGTGTAAATTCGCCGAACGCGCACTTGCGAGTGCCGAGGGGAACGAGTCAGCAGGGCCGACTTGCAAGCGGCCGAGAGTATCGGGGGAATCTGGGGGATCGAACCATCGGCCTCGTCGCGGTCACACTAAGCCACGATCGCTGCCACGATCGCGCTGCCTCCCTTTTGATTTTTAGTTCGGAGTTTTTAGCGTCGTGACGCAGGAACACTGGCTGCTCGAACGGTTGTCGTCTTTTGGCACAGCTGACGCTTTTGTCAGCCCGGCGGGGAGCTTCACCTATGCCCAGCTGCTGACCGCGGTGCAAGCTTTCCGCGCGCGCTTGCACACCACGGGCGTGGCGCCCGGAGACAGCGTCGCGCTGATCGCGGATTTCTCGCCGGAAGCCAGCGCCGCGCTTTTGGCGTTGATTCTCGAACGGACGATCGTTGTCCCGCTCAGCCCGGCGATTGCCGCGGCCAACCCCGGTTTTTTGGACACTGCCGGGGTGAGCCGGGTGATTGATTTGCGCGACGGAGTTGCTGCTGCGGGCGCGGCGGATTTGGCGATCAGCGAGCACCCCGCGCCAGGACGGCATCCCCTGCTGAGCGAACTCGCGGGGCGCGGGGAAGCCGGGTTGATCCTGTTCTCCTCGGGCTCGACCGGTGAGAGCAAGGCGTCGCTCCTGAGCTTTGATCGCTTGCTCGAAAAACATCAGCGCGCGGGCAAGGCTTGGCGCACCTTGGCGTTCCTCTTGCTCGACCACATCGGCGGAATCAACACCTTGTTTGCGGTTTTGACCAGCGGCGGTGCGGTGGTGTCGATCCGCGAACGCAGCGTGGACGCGGTCGCCCGGGCGGTAGCCGCGCACCGGGTCCAGCTGCTGCCGACCACCCCGACTTTCCTCAAGATGCTGCTTTTGGCCGAAGCGCACCTGAGCTACGACTTGAGTTCGCTCGAGTGCATCACGTACGGCACCGAACCCATGCCCGCGATCACTTTGGAAGAGCTCCACAAAGCCTTGCCCGAGGTCCGCTTGAAGCAGACGTATGGTCTGTCCGAGCTGGGTATCTTGCGCAGCCAGTCGCGCGACCCAGCATCGCTGTGGGTCAAAGTCGGGGGTGAGGGAGTCGAGACCAAAGTCCAAGACGGCATTTTGTGGATCCGCTCGCGCTCGGCCATGCTCGGCTACCTCAACGCGCCATCGCCGTTTGACGCGGAAGGTTGGTTCAATACCCAAGACCAAGTCGAGGTCGATGGTGAGTATTTGCGCATTCTCGGCCGCACCAGCGAGATCATCAATGTCGGCGGTCTCAAGGTCTATCCGGCGGAGGTCGAGAATGTGCTGCTGCAAGACGAAAATGTGCGCGATGTCACGGTTTATGGCCGGAAAAGTCCGGTGACCGGCCAGATCGTGATGGCCCAGGTCAGCCTCAACCGGCAAGAAGCGCCGCAAGAGGTGGAAAAGCGGTTGCGGCAGCGGTGCCGGGAGCAGCTGCCCGAGTTCCAGGTACCCGCCCTGATTCAGATCGTGGACGAAGTGCCGGTAAGTCAGCGCTTCAAGAAAACGCGGCGGGCGTTCGCGACCGAACCGACGAAGAACCGAGAGCGAGATGACGAACAGCAGTGACAACCCAAAAGATAGCAGCAGAAAAGATAGCAGCAGAGCAGACCGCAGTGTGGTGGTGATGAGCGGGGGGAGCCGCGGCTTGGGCCAGGCCCTGGCCACCGACCTGCTCCAGCGCGGCCAGGTGGTGGCGACTTTCAGCCGGTCCAAGACCCCGTTCATCGAGGAGTGTTTGGCCCAACATGGCGATGCCTTCTTGTGGCGTCAGCTCGACGCCAGCGATGGCGCAGGACTGCGCGCTTTCGCGCTGACGGTGGCGCGCGAACACGGGCGGATCGACGCTTTGATCAACAACGCCGCGATCGCGATTGAAGGCTCTTTTTCGCTCGCCCGCGACAGCGACCTTGAAAACTCACTCGCGGTCAACCTCGCCGCTGTGCTCAAGCTGACCCGCGCCTGTTCGCGCACGATGCTGTCGCAGGGGCGCGGAGTGATCGTGAACATTTCGTCGGTCAATGCCATCCGCGGTCATGAAGGAGTGGCGATTTACAGCGCCACCAAAGCGGCGCTCGATGGCTTGACCCGCAGCTTGGCGCGTGAACTCGGACCGCGCGGCATCCGGGTGGTGTCGGTGGCGCCAGGTTATTTTGAAAGCGACATGTCCGCCAACTTGACCCCCGAGCAACACCAGCGCATCGTGCGGCGGACCCCGCTTGGCCGGCTCGGCACGGTCGAGGATCTGGTGGGGGTGATTCGCTTCCTGATTTCACCCCAGGCGAGTTTCATCACCGGGCAGACCGTGGTGGTTGACGGCGGGATCACGTGTTGATCACGTGTTGATCACTTGTTAGGGTGGCAACGGCAACGGCAACGTTCATGGAGTTTTTTGATGGAAAACCTTGCAGCAATTGTGCATGAGGCGGTCCTCGGCGTCGCGCAGCAGCGGTCTCCCGCGATCCAGGCGGTCAAGGATCAGGACCGCTTGGTCGCGGATCTGGGGCTCAAGTCGCTGGATTTAGCCCAGCTGGTCGCAGTCCTCGAAGTGCGCACCGGACTCGATCCGTTTGCCGAACGGGTGGCGATCACCAGTGTGCGCAGCGTCGGCGATCTGGTAGCCGCCTACCGGGGAGATCCCGTGGGCCAGCCGACCAGCGCGCCTGAACCCCGGACTGCGCGCTCGGCGGATGCGCGCAAGCAAGCGGCCGACCGGCGTCGCCAGGCGCGGACCAGCTAACCCGAGCGGCTTCAGACGAACATACCCAGACGATGGAGTGACGAGATGGGGGGCGTGGAGCAAATTGCGGTGATCGGGATGGCGTGCCGGGTCCCCGGCGCGCGCAACACCCGTGAGTACTGGAACAACCTGTGCGCGGGCCAAGAGTCCGTGACTTTTTTCAGCCGCGAAGAGCTGCTCCGCGCGGGGCTTGAGGCGCGGAGGGTCGACCACCCATCGTTCGTCAAAGCGTCCCCCATGCTCGCCGGGGTCGAACTCTTCGACGCCGATCTCTTCGAGTGCTCACCGCGGGAAGCGCGGTTGATGGACCCGCAGCATCGGGTTTTCCTCGAAACCGCATGGGAAGCGCTCGAGGACGCGGGCTATGCGCCGCGCGCTTACGGCGGCGCAATCGGCATTTTTGCGGGGGCCGGCGGCGCCATCAGCAGCTATTTGCTGGCCAATGCCCACCGCTGGCAAGGACGTCTGGGCGCCACCGGCGGCTTTCACCATCTCGGCAACGACAAGGACTTCCTCGCCACCCGCGCTTCCTTCAAGCTCGACTTGCGCGGTCCAGGCATTACCGTGCAGACCGCGTGCTCGACTTCGCTGGTCGCGATCCACATGGCCTGCCAGAGCTTGCTTGCGGGCGAGTGCGACATGGCGCTCGCTGGCGGGGTGACCATCCGGGTGCCGCAAGTCGGCGGCTATTTTTACGAGGAAGGCGGCATCTTCTCCCCCGATGGCCATTGCCGGGCTTTTGACGCCAAGGCCATGGGCACGATTTTCGGCAGCGGGGTCGGCCTAGTGCTGCTCAAACCGCTCGCGGCTGCGCTCGACGACGGCGACTTGATCCACGCGGTGATCCTCGCTTCGGCGATCAACAACGACGGCGCGAGCAAGGTCAGCTACACGGCTTCGACCCGCGAGGGCCAGGCTCGGGCCATGCGCGAGGCGTTCGCGCTCGCCGAAGTCGAACCCGCATCGCTGGGTTTCGTCGAAGCGCATGGTACCGGCACCTTGCTCGGGGATCCGCTCGAAGTCGCGGCCATGACCCAGGTGTTTCGCGGCAGCACGGAGCAACGGCAGTTCTGCGCTTTGGGTTCGGTCAAAAGCAACATCGGACACCTCGAAGCTGCTGCTGGCGTTGCCAGTTTCATCAAAACCGTACTCGCGCTGCGCCAGGGCCAGGTGCCGCCCAGCTTGCACTTCGAACAGCCCAACCCGCGCATCGACTTTGCCGCCAGCCCCTTTTTTGTGCCGACCTCGCTCACCCCCTGGCCGCATACGGCCGCAGGAGAACCGCGGCGGGCGGCGGTCAACTCATTGGGCATCGGTGGAACCAACGCGTTCGCCCTCCTCGAAGCCGCGCCCGAGCGGCCTAAAGCCGCAGCAGATGACCGTCCTTACCACTTGCTGACCCTGTCCGCGCGCACGCCCGCGGCGCTCGGTGAACAGGTCGAACGCTGGACAGCTTTTCTCGGCGCGGCTCCCGAGCTGCCGCTGGCCGACGTGGCCGCAACCGCCGCAGGAGGGCGTGCGCTGTTCGATCATCGGGCGTATGTGGTGGCGCGGGACATAGCAGGCGCCGCCGCCCAGCTGGCGAGCTGGGCCTCGGACGCAACGCCCGCGGCCGCCGCCCGTCCGGTCGCATTCTTGTTTTCTGGCCAAGCGGCGCAGTACGTAGGCATGGGCCGCCAGCTGTTTGCGACCCAGCCAGTGTTCCGCGGGGTGCTCGAACGCTGTCATGCCTGGCTCATGGAGCGTTATCAGCTCTCCCTGCTCGACACCCTGTTCCCAGCGAACGATCTGGACTCCCCACTCGATCAGACGGCCTATGCCCAGCCAGCGCTCTTTGCCTTGCAGATGGCACTGGTCGAGTTGTGGCGGTCGTTTGGGGTAGTGCCCGCGGCGGTCATCGGCCACAGCATCGGTGAGGTGGCAGCGGTCGTGACCGCGGGCGCGCTGTCGCTCGAAGACGGGCTGGCGCTGGTGGCCGAACGCGGCCACCTGATGCAGTCGCTGCCGCCGGGCGGGGCGATGACCGCGGTCTTGACCGAACTCGAACGGGTCGCACCGCTGGTCGCCGCGCACGCAGACCGGGTGGCGGTGGCGACCCTCAATGGCCCGCGCAACACGGTGATTTCGGGCGAGGCGGAAGCCGTGCGCACGATCGCGGACGAGCTGGCCGCAGCGGGCGTGCGCGTCCGCCCGCTGCGCGTTTCCCACGCCTTCCACTCGCCGCTCATGGATCCCATCCTCGAGGATTTCCGCCAGGTCTGCGCGCGCTTGTCCGTGGCGCCGCCGCAACTCCTGATGGTGTCCGCCCTGACCAGCCAGCCCGCAGATCAGGCCACGCTCGGCGACCCCGAGTACTGGGTCCGCCACTTGCGCCAGCCGGTCCGCTTTGCTGACGCGTTTCTCGAACTCAGCCGGTCAGGGTTCACCGCGTTCGTCGAGATCGGACCCTCCGCCACCTTGCTCGGCATGGCCGGCGAACTGTTGCCCGACGCGCGCGCTGCCCTGCTTTTGCCTTCGCTGCGCAAACGGCGGGAGGACTGGGATCAGCTGCTCGAGACCGCGGGCGAGCTGTTCGTCCACGGTTGCTCGGTCGACCGCGCCGCGATCGAAAGCCTGGCTGGCCGGCAGCGGGTGGCCTTGCCGACCTATCCTTTTGCGCGCCAACGCTTCTGGGAAGAAAGCCCGGCCAGTCCAGCGACCGCCACCGATTTTGCTTTCGCGGGCAGTCCGGCTGCGGTGTGGCCCGGACGCCGTTTTAAGTCCCCGGCTTTTGCTGGCGACATCTTTGAATCGCGGAGCAGTGTCGCGGATTTGCCGACGTTCGAGGACCACCGCCTGCACGGCGTGGTGGTGGTACCCGGTGCTGCCCACCTGTCGCTGCTGTTGTCAACGGCCGAGGCTGCGCTGGGGTCGGTCGGCTGTGCGCTCGAAAACATGAGCTTTCCGCAGGCTTTGATCTTGCCCGAAGACGGCGCGCGCAGCGTCCAGGTGATCCTCCGGCCGGACGAGGGCAGTGGACGTCCGCTCGAAATCGTGAGCAGCGATCGCGCACCAGCAGCGGATGCCACCTGGACGCGGCACGCCGACGGCATTCTCCGCCGGTTACCCGCCGACAGCGGCGGGCAGCCTCTGCCCACGGGGGATGCCTTGGCCGCGATCCGCGACCGCTGCACGGAAGAGCTGGCCGGTGCCGATTTCTACGCGGGTTTCTGGCAAGCCGGTTACCACCTCGGTCCGACGTTTCGCTGGGTCCGTCAGGCTTGGCGCCGCGACGGCGAGGTCTTCTGCCGCATGGAGCGGCCGGAAAACCTCGAACCGGACGAACCGTTCGTGCTCCATCCGGGTTTGATCGATGCTTGCTTTCAGATTTCGTGTGCGGCCTTTCCCGGCGGCGGGCTCAAAACGGTACTCGCAAGCGGCGACATCTACGTGCCTTTGAGCGTGACCGCTTGGCGCTACCTCGCTCCGCTGCAAAGCGCGGCGCTGTTCTGCCACGTGCGGGTCCAGGCCGAGCTGTCGACCCATGATCTGGTGGTCGCTGACATCGATTTGTGGGACGAGCGCGGTCACCAGGTGGCGGCCGTCAGCGGACTGCGGATGAAGCGGGCGCCGCGCGCGGTGCTGCTCAAGAGCCTCGCAGCAGAAAGCAAGACCGGCCTTTACCAGCTGGAGTGGCAAGTCCAGGGCCCGGTGGCGGAGCAGCGCGCCGCCCAATCCACCTCTGGCACCTCGCGCACCTCGCGCTACTTGATCTTCGCGGATCGTCAAGGCTGGGGGCAGCAGCTGGCCGTCCGGCTGCAGCAGAGCGGCGCGCGCGCAGTGCTGGCCGAGCCCGGGGCGCGCCAGCCCGGGCAAGCCGGACAGGAATGGGTTGAACGCGCGCCCGGCGTCTTCACTTTCGACCCCACCCAGAGCGAGCATTATGCGCAACTCCTGGCCCAACTCGCCGACGCCGACCACCCGCTGACCGTGGTCTCACTCCTCGCTTTGGACTTGACCGATGCGAGCGCGGCGACGGACCTCTATGCGGTTTGCGGCACTACCTTGCATTTGCTGCAAGCCTTGACTAGCTGGCGCGGCAGCTCCCAGACCGCCCTCTGGCTGGTCACCGCGGGCGCGCAACAAGTCCAAGCCACCGACCCCGCACCGGTCGCGGCGCAAGGCGCGCTGATCGGACTCGGGCGAGTGATCGCGCAAGAGCACGCTGACTTGTGGGGCGGACTGGTCGACCTCGATCCCGCCCAACTGGATTCCAGCCTGGCAGCGCTTGAAGCCCTGCTCCAACCCGACGCCGAGCACGAATTGCAGCTCGCCTTGCGCGCCGACGCCGCGGCTCCAGGTGCCCTGCGGACCATGGTGCCACGGCTGGTACGGGCCCCGCATCCCCTAACCCCGCCGACCTGGACACCGTCTCCCACGGGGACTTACTTGATCACCGGCGGGCGCGGCGGATTGGGGCTGACCGTGGCGCGCTGGCTGGTCGAACGCGGAGCGCGCCACCTCGCTTTGGTCGGCCGCAGCGCGCCGTCGGCCGCAGTGCAAGCGGAAGTGGCTGAGCTCCGAGCGGCCGGAGCGCACCTGCAACTGCCCCAGGCCGATGTTGCCGACCGCGCGCAAATGGCCCAGGTCATCGCCGAAATCGCGGCCGGTCCAGCCCCGCTTTGTGGGGTCATCCACGCGGCCGGGCTGATCGAGGACGGGATCTTGCTCCACCAGACCTGGAGCCGCTTTGCCGAGGTCATGGCACCCAAAGTCGCGGGTGCGCTCAACCTCCACACCCTCACCGCTGATCCGCGCGTCACCGGCGGCCAGCCGCTCGACTGCTTCATCTTGTTTTCGTCGGTGGCTTCGCTGCTGGGTGCGCCAGGCCAGGGCAACTATGCCGCGGGCAATGCGTTCCTCGACGCCCTGGCGCAAGCGCGGCGCGCCCAAGGATTGCCCGCGATCAGCCTCAACTGGGGTCCGTGGAGCGAAGTCGGGATGGCGGCGCAAGTCGCGGCCCGCGGGGTGCGTCACTGGATGGCCGGCGGGCTCGGTGCGATCGCGCCAGACGAGGGCCTGGCAGCGCTTGAAAGCGCGCTCGGTCAGGGCTTGGTGCAAGTCGGGGTGCTGCCCTTTGACTGGCGCGCGATGTTGGCGCAATATGGCGACCAGGTCCCGTCGCTGCTCGCCGAGATCGCGCGGGAAGTGACGCCCAAGAGCGCGGGCGACAGCCCCCGGACGAGCCCCAAAGGTGATGTCTTGACCCGCCTCGAAGCCTTGCCTGCCGTGCGCCGCGCTGGTTTTGTCCGCGATTGGGTCCACGAGCAAGTCGCAGCGGTCTTGGGGCTCGACGAGGATCGTCCGCTCGAAGCAGATCGTGGGTTTGCGGCCATGGGCCTCGACTCCTTGATGGCCCTCGAGCTGCGCAACCGTCTGCAGAGCGGGTTGAGCAGCGCGCACCAGCTGCCCGCCACCCTGGTTTTCGACTTCCCGACCGTGGCCACGCTCGCGACCTTCATCAGCCGCGACGTGCTCCGGCTTGAAGCCAGCCCAGCCGGTCAGGTGGAGCAGGCCCAGAGCAGCGCGGCGGAGTTGCTCGCCGAAGTCGGTCAGCTCTCGGATGCCGAGGCCGAAGCCATGTTGCTCGCCGAGCTGGCGGAGTTGGAGAGGGAGAGAGAAAATCCATGAGCAGTCAGGGGCAAGCCGAGCTGTCACCGCTCCAGCGCGCGCTGTTCGAGCTCAAGCAACTGCGCGCCCGGCTCGACGCGGTCGAGCAAGCGCGCAAAGAGCCCATTGCGATTATCGGCCTGGGCTGCCGTTTCCCCGGCGGCGCAGAATCCCCCGAAACTTTTTGGTCGCTGCTCCGCGCCGGCTTTGATGCCAGCCGGGAGATCCCCAGCGATCGCTGGGATATCGACGGCTTTTTCAGCCCGGATTTCCAAGCTCCGGGCAAGATGTACACGCGGCGCGGCGCGTTCCTCGACCGGGTCGACTTGTTCGATCCTTTTTTCTTCGGCATCTCACCGCGTGAAGCCGCAACCATCGATCCCCAGCAGCGGCTGCTGCTCGAAGTGATCTGGGAAGCGCTCGAACACGCGGGTCAGCGCCCGGATCGCCTCCAGGGGAGTGCCACGGGCTTGTTCATCGGCGCGATGAACAGCGACTACCAGCAGCTGCAGCGCAGCACGGGCGACCCTGCAGCGATCGACTCTTACACCGTCACCGGTTCACTGTTCAGCGTGCTCGGCGGCCGTATGTCTTACGTTTTCGGCTTGCAAGGGCCCAATGCTTCGGTCGACACCGCGTGCTCTTCGTCGCTCGTCACCGTGCATCTCGCTTGCCAGAGCTTGCGTAACCACGAATGCGATTTGGCGCTCGCCGGCGGGGTCAACATGATCCTCGCGCCCGAGCCCATGATCGAACGCGCCAAAGCGCGCATGCTCGCAGTCGACGGACGGTGCAAGACTTTTGACGCAGCAGCTGACGGCTATGCCGTGGGCGAAGGCTGCGGCATGCTGGTTTTGAAACGGCTCAAGGACGCGCAGAAAAACGGCGACCGCATCCTCGCCTTGATCCGCGGTTCCGCGGTCAACCACGACGGTCCGAGCAGCGGCTTGACCGTACCCAACGGCCCCGCGCAGCAAGCCTTGCTCCAGCGCGCGGTGGCGGTCGCAGGGGTGGACCCGCAAGCGATCAGCTACATCGAGGCGCATGGTACCGGCACTTCGCTCGGCGATCCGATCGAAATCAATGCGCTCGCCGCGGTGCTCTGTCCGGAACGGCAGCGGGCGCAGCCGCTCCTGATCGGCTCGGTCAAGACCAACATCGGCCATCTCGAATCCGCAGCCGGAGTGGCAGGGATCATCAAGGTCGTGCTCGCCTTGCAGCACCAAGAGCTCCCCCCGCACCTCCACCTCAAAGAACCCAACCCACTGGTCCCCTGGAATCAACTCCCAGTGGCGGTGCCCACCACCTTGACCCCGTGGCCGCGCAGCGCCAAGCCGCGCCTCGCTGGCGTGAGTTCGTTTGGGGTCAGCGGCACCAACGCCCATGTCATTCTCGAAGAAGCTCCGGCGTCCGAGGCGGTTCTGCCCACCCCGGAGCCTGCGCCCGAGCTGCTGGTGCTCTCGGCCAAGACCGGGACCGCGCTCGCTGCGCTGATTGACCGCTATGCTGAGGACTTGGCGCGCCCAGAGGCGCCGCCGCTTGCGGCCGTGGCCACGACCGCGGCCCTGGGGCGCACTCCGTTTGCCCACCGTTTGGCACTTTGCGGCACGTCCAGCGCCGAGGTGGCGCAGCAACTTGCGGCTTTCAAAAGGGGTGAAGCGCGCGCCGTGGTCAGCGGTCAAATCGGGCGGAAAGCGCCCAAGATCGCGTTCTTGTTCAGCGGCCAGGGCTCGCAGGAAGCGGGCATGGCGCGCGTCCTCTATGACCGCGAACCGGTGTTCCGCGCGACCTTTGACCGCGCCGCCGGGTTGCTGCAAAGCGAACTCGACCACAGCTTGAGCAGCATTTTCTGGCCGGATCCCCAGGCTTCCGGTCCGCTTCTTCTGGCCCAGACCGCCTACACTCAGCCAGCGCTCTTCGTGCTGCAAGCTGCCTTGCTCGCGCTGTGGCGTTCTTGGGGCATTGGGCCGGACGCGGTCTTTGGCCACAGCGTGGGCGAGCTGGCGGCAGCCCATGCCGCGGGTGTGCTTTCGCTCGCCGACGGCGTCCGCCTCGCTGCCGCGCGCGGGCGGCTGATGCAAAGCCTGCCCGTCGGCGGCCGGATGGTGGCGGTGCTCGCCCCGGAAGACGTGGTCCGGCCGGTGCTCGCCCCGTGGCAAAGCGAAGTCGCGATCGCCGCCATCAATGCCCCGCGCGAAACCGTGATTTCAGGGCCGGCCGCAGCAGTTACCGCCGCGCTCCAGGCCCTGCTCGCGCAGGGAGTGAAGGGCACCAGCGAACTCGCGGTGTCGCATGCTTTCCACTCGCCGCTGGTCGAGCCGATCCTGCCAGCGCTTGCCGACCGCGCGATGACCTGTGCGCTGGGCGCGCCCCAGGTCCCGTGGGTCTCGGGCCTCACCGGCAAGCTGGCGACCGCCGCAGAGGTCGCCACTGGCGAGTACTGGGTCCGCCAGGCGCGTCAGGCCGTGCGCTGCGCCGACGCCATGGCCACCCTGGCCCAGGAAGGCTGCACCTTGTTCGTCGAAGTCGGACCCAGCACCCAGTTGATTTCCCTCGGCAAACGCTGTCTACCCGGTCCCGACGCGGTCTGGCTGCCGTCGCTCCGCGCCAGCAAGGACGATCAGCGCCAGCTGCGCGAAACCCTCGGAGCCCTCTGGGTACGCGGGGCCGAAGTCGACTGGCCGACCTATTTTGGCGAGCTCCAGCGCGCGCGGGTCAGCCTCCCGACCTATCCCTTCGAGCGTCAGCACTACTGGTTCCAGACCTTGCCACAAGCCGCGCGCACCCCGGTCAGCGCCGAGACCACACCACCGGTGGCGCAGCCTGCGCTCCACCCCTTGCTCGGCGCGCGGTTCGAGACGCCGCTTGAAGCCCGCATCTTCACCCAGCACTTGAGCCTGGCCGAGCTGCCTTTCTTGGGCGATCACCGAGTCCTCGGCAAAGTGCTTTTTCCGGCGACCGCCACCGTCGAAGCGGCGCTCGCGGCAGCTGAGCATGGGCTGGGGATGCATGCCCCCGTGGCCGAAGCCGTGGAGTTTGAACGGCCGCTCGTCCTGCCGCCAAGCGGCGGGCTCGCCGTGCAGCTGGTGGTCGAACCCGAAGCGTCTGGGGCCGCGTCCTTCGAGCTGTATGCGGAATCTTTCGACCCGACCGGCGGGGCCACTTTCACGCGGTGCGCCCGCGGACGGCTGCGCGCCCGACCTTCTCACCCCGAAGACTCAGTGCCCGTGCTCAGCGCGTTGCTGGAGCGGATTCACAGCGCGGTGGCGGTGGACGAGTTCTATCTTCGGCTGCGTCAGTTGGGGCTCGAATATGGCGACAGCTTTCGCGGCTTGCAACAGATCTGGCGTGCCCCGGGCGGGAGTGCCCCGGGCGGGCGTGCCCCGGGCGGGCGTGCCCCGAGCGAAGCTATCGCCCGGCTGCGCGACCTGCCGCCGCTCGCGGGCTCTCACCGCCCGCATCCGGCGCTGGTCGATGCTTGCCTCCAGCTCACCTTGGCGGCGAGCGACCCTGACGAGGAACCGCGCGTTGCCCTGCCGGTGCAGTTGGAATGCGTAGACTTGACTCCGGGGCCAGAGGCAGCTAGCCCGCAGTGGGTCCATGCGGTGCTGCGGCACACGAGCGCGACCGCGCTCAGCGCTGACCTCACCCTCTTCGCCGCGAGTGGGGCAGTGGTCGGCCGGGTTACCGGACTGCACGTTCGACGGCTCGAAGCGCCCGCGCTCGAACGCCTGCTCGGGGCAGCGCAGCGCTCTTGGTTCTACCAACTCACCTGGACGGCCGCCGACCGCGGCCCAGCGCGCCAACCCAACGTCGGCCCGGGGCACGCTAGCCCGGGAACCTGGGTGCTGTGGCACGACGGCGCCGACCGCGCGCTGTGGGCGAGCGAACTCGGGGCGCAACTGGCGGCTGCAGGCGAAACCTGGGTTTCGGTGGTGAGCAGGGACGAGCTGACCGCTGCACTCCAGGACGTCGCGGGTGCGCGTCCGCCGCTTGCGGGCGTTGTCGACTTGCGCGGTCTCGCACTGGGTGCGGCTCCGGATTTAGCCACCCAAGAACCGCTGATCCGCGATCTGCTCGTCGCGGTCCACCAACTCACCGAACTGCGCCCCGTTCGTCGACCCAAGCTGTGGCTCACGACGTGCGGGGCGCAAGCGGCCAGCGCGGACGCGGTCACAGCGCCGGCGCAGGCCACGCTGTGGGGGTGCGCGCGGGTCCTCGCCCGCGAACTGCCCCAGCTGTGGGGTGGCATCGTCGATTTCGACCCCCAAACTCAAGTCGCGGTCCAGGTCGCGGCATTCGCAGCTGAGCTGCTTCACTCCGACGGCGAAGATCAGCTCGCTTTCCGCGACGGCCAGCGCCATGTTGCGCGGCTGGTACGCCACCCAAGCAGCGCGAGCGCAGTGCTGCCCGCCCAGCTCGCCGCGCAAGCGACTTACCTGGTGACTGGTGGGCTGGGCGCTTTGGGTTTACAAGTCGCCCGTTTCCTCGCGGCGCGTGGGGCGCGCCACCTCGCACTCTTGGGCCGCAGCGCGCCTTCCGCAGAAGCTCGAGCAGCCCTCGCTGAGCTTAGAGCCCAAGGCGTCGACGTCGCCATCCTGGCTGCCGATGTGGCGTCCCACGACAGCTTGGCTGCGGCTTTGAGCGAGTTAGCCAGCACCCGGCCGCCGCTCCGCGGCATCGTCCACGCCGCGGGCGTGCTCGCGGATGGGATCTTCTTGCAGCAAGACTGGGCCCGCTTTGCCCAGGTCCTGGGCCCCAAAGTCGCGGGAGCTTGGAACCTCCACCAGCTGACCGCCGACTGCAAGCTCGACTTTTTCGTGCTCTTTTCCTCGATGTCCGCGCTTTTGGGCACTGCTGGCCAGGCCAACTACGCGGCCGCCAACTGCTTCCTCGACGCGTTCGCGCATTTCCGCCGGGCCGCGGGTTTGCCCGCTTGCGCGCTCGAGTGGGGGCCGTGGGGTGAAGTGGGCATGGCCGCGCAGCAGAGCCAGAAGCGCTGGGCCGAGCAAGGCTTGACACCGCTCGACCGCGAAGCCGCGCTCGCGGTCCTCGACTTTGCGCTGGCAGAGCCCCCGTCGACCCTCGGCATCCTCGACGTCGACTGGGAGCAGTACGTCCGCCACCTCAGAAGCGAGCGCGTGCCGCCGCTCTTGACCCGCCTGGTCACCGCCACGGCCACGCCCAGCGCGCCGAGCGCCGCCAGCGACCGCGAGCGCTGGTTGCACATGCCGCGCGAAGAGGTCCGCACGGAGTTGATCCCGCTGGTCCTGGCGCGGGTCGAAGCCCTGCTCGGCTATCCGCCAGGCTCAGGTCGGCTCGAACCCGATCAGCACTTGATCAAAGACGTGGGCATGGATTCCTTGATGGCGCTCGAGCTCCAGGGCGAGTTGCAAGAAATCATCGGCCAACAGCTCTCGCAGCAAATGCTCTTCGAACATCCCACGGTTGCCGCAGTGGTCGACTACCTCCTGCTCGAGCTCGGAAGCTCAGCCCCCGCGGTCGCGTCGTGACGGGGTTGGCAATGGGTCAGTGAGTTTTGCGGGGTCAGATCAATTCCAGCGACGCTCGCGCAGCAAGTGCTCCTTGAGCGCCACAAGTCCATGCACTTGACATCGACGACCGACAGCTTGAATTCGTCGATCGGGATGTGCTGTTCCGGGCTCAGGTACTTGAGGTCGACGATGTGGTGCGCCGCGTCGAGCTCGAGCCGCGCATTCAACAGCTCGATGAGCAGCGGTTTGTGGACCTCGCTGCCGAAGATGCGCTTGAACACGAAATCCGTCTTGGGATCTGCAAAAACCGGCCGCATAACCCCATCTTAACCGAGAGCCCACAAAAGCGTGAACGCTGTTTAAAGCGTTCGAGTTCGCGAGTTCGCGCCCAGCAATACGTTTGAGCAAGAAAATGAGCGGAGAAGTTGTGCTAAACTGGGAACCTTGGCGTGCGTTGCTTTTCTCGTCGTTTGATTTATTCGTTGCTTTACCTGACTGCGCGCAACCTTCATCGTCTCTTGCCTGGTTCAGAGTTCAATTTCATGGGAGGATCATCATGGCTCAACTCTCCACTGTCGAAACCGACGTTGTTCAGCTGAACGGGGTTTGCCAACCCAGGGTCGATCCGTTGCAGCAGCTGCGTTTGAACGTCCACCGTTTGCGCTTTGCAGTTGCCAGGGCGGTCGCCGCCGGCGACATTACCGATCGTATCGTTACCCAGGAAATCGACTCCGCGCTGGCCAATGCGGATCGCGAGCTCGCGCAGTCGCAACCCACCTGCAGGAAAGTCGTGGCAGGTCTGTCCCAGGCGAGTACCCTGCTGCACAAGAGCGCGATTTCGACCCCCAATCCTGCCCTGCCCCGGCTGGCCGCCACAGCAACCACGACCTGCGTTTCCGCGATCGAACTCTTGGAGACCTGAGCTTCAGCTGCAGCGCCCGTTGTGCCGAGACTCAAGTGGACTTGGCCAGGGTGTTTTTGGCCCGCATCCGTCGGCCGGCCAGATGGGCGGTCAAGGCGAGGAAGGACCCGAGAACGATCAGGCCCATGGTGTCGAGTGTGGGTGCTGTCAACCCAGCTCGACTAGTCTCAGGGTCCTGCGCTGCCGCGAGGGTGCGGCGGGTGCGACCCTGTTCGAGGTGGTGATCGAGGTTGTGAGCTGGTGTCTGCGTTGGTGGTCCGGTTGGGTGTTCTGGCGCAATTTCTCCCCAGGCGGGCTGGGTCAGGCAGGTCACCAGGAATAGCAGCAGACCAAAAACGCGGGTGCTGGGCGTGAGGTAGCGCAGCGATTTCTGTAGTTCCGACATGTTTCCTCCGCAGCGCTCCAGGTTGCGCTCAAGCTATTGTAGCATAAAAAAGACGATGCGAGAGCCGGCGACGCCGGAACGACAGCAGTTCCGCAATTCGTTGGCTAGCCCCAGAGTTGACGGGCTTTCGCGAGGAT
>CAZCOV010000080.1:13194-19366 GCA_964499975.1 uncultured Thermoanaerobaculia bacterium | reverse complement strand
GCAGGTTGGTGTTGGACTTCCGGATGGTCCGCTGCCCGGTCTCGACCCCTGGATTGAAGACAAACTCGCCTTCAAGCAGGATGGCCAGCTCATACACGGCTTCTTCGCCTTGGATGGAACCGACCACTGCATGGACGATTTCGCCGTCACGGAGATAGATTTCACCGCTCTGGTTCGGCGATTTCAGAACAAAAACTCCCGTCTTCCCGGATACTGAAACCAGTTGGACGATATCGGGAAGCGGGAGTTCTTTAAGTGACCCTTGAAAGGCCATCGATCATTTTCTGTTGACGGTTGAAGCGTACTTTCTACTTCTAGTTCGACAAGCTACGACAAACAAACAGCTACGGCAACCGGCGGCTACTGCAACCGGAAATTGACGGTCAAATTATAGTAGACGTCCACCGGTTTCCCATTCAAGGTAGCCGGTTTGAACTTCCACTGCTGGATCGCTCGGGTAGCTTCCTCGCTCAGCCCCATGGGCAAGCCTTTGAGGACCTTCACGTTGGTGACATTTCCCTCTTTGTCGATGATCGCCTGCACGATGACCACTCCTTGGACCCGAGCCTTGCGGGCGATCTCAGTATACTGCGGTTCAGGAGCATTAATCTTCTCAGGCGCTTTGACGTCACCACCGACGTGGATCGGCCCTTCCGGCACTTCTGCCACCGCCGGAGGAGCTTCGGGAATGCCGAACACCACGTCGTCGAGGGCGATGGTCGAGGTGTCGACCGTCAATTCCTCTTCTTGCAACCGAATCGGCTCCGGTTCATCCGGCGTGGGGTCTGGAATCGGGACTTTCTTGGCCTTGGGCTTGGGTAGCTCCTGCTTGGTTTGCGGCGGCGGCGGCTGGAACCGGACCTGCTGGACGATGTAGACCTTCTTCTCGTTCTTGGGCGGCTCGATCGTTTTGGTCATCTCAGGCAAGGTGATTGCCAGCAAGATGGCATGGAAAACTCCCGCGACGATATACGAACCGTTCCTCACCCGCTTGTCTTCCGCATCCTCCAGCGCAAAAGTCGAAAACTCGCCTGCCGAGTAATCCGGTGCTGCGGCCGCAGTTCCCGGCGCTATTTTTGCCTTGTCTTGTGCCATAACTTCCGCTCCTGACCAGGTTTTCTCCCCGGGCTGGCGTGCCCCGGGCCTTGGTTTCCTGCGTCCTCCGGGGCCTGCGTGACCGTCTTAAGCCTGAACCTAGAACCAGAACGAGTCGATCTCGCGCTGGGTCGGGATCGAGATGTTGATGTCCTTTTCCAACTTCAGTTTGTCTTTACCTTGCCGCAGGACGTCGAACACCTCGACCATGTAGCCGTAAGGTGCTTCGGGATCCGACTTGATGATCACCGGTTTGCGCGAATTGGCTTCGAGCTTCGGCCTGAGGTAGTCGAGCAATCCGCTCAGTTCCATCGGCTTCTGGTCGACCACCAACTGGCCGCCCGACTGGATCTCGATCAAGACCGACTCCTCTTTTTCGATCACCGGTGGACTGTCATCTTCTTTGGGCAGGGCGAAATCCAAACCGCGGGTGGCGGCAAACGTGTTGGTCAACATGAAAAAGATGATCAACAGAAACGCGATGTCGGCCATCGACGCCGTCGGGATCTCGGGATCTGCATCTTTTTTCTTCACTGATTTCATGATCCGCCTCCGGTGCCTTCGACGGTCTTCTGCTGGGATAGCAGGTAGATCGTCTCAACTTTGGCCTGCTTGAGCGAGTCGATCACCTTGTCGACCGTCTTGTAGGGGACCCCGTTGTCAGCTTTGAGGATGAACTCGCGACCGGGAAAGGTGGAGACCACATTCGCCGCAAAAGTCACGACGTCTTGGTCGCCGACCAACGTACTCATCTCCTCACCCGTCGAGACGCGGATTTGACCGACGTTGGTCACCGAAATGATCGCCGCATTCTTGGGCACCTCGAAACGCAGCTCGGTTTTGGGCAGAACCACCTGCGTTTTGTCTTTTTCGAAGGACATGGTGACCATGAAAAAGATGATCAGCAGGAAAGCGATGTCCGCCATCGAGGCTGTGGGGATGACCGCCCCGTGGCTGAGGCGTGCTTTGACTCTAAGGGCCATATCGGCTCAACCCTTTCTTGGGGCCTCTGCCCCCCTAAGTTCGCTTGGGTTCGGCAGCCTGGTCGCCGGCAATCCCACTGCGCTCCATCTCGCCAAACGTTTCGAGCAACATGTTGGTCGACATCTCGATCTCACGCACTGACCGGTTGATGCTTTGGATGAAGTAGTTGTACGCCAGCTGCACCGGAATCGCGATGAAGAGGCCGGCAGCGGTCGTGATCAAGGCTTCCGAGATACCGGCTGCTACCGCGCCGGGGTTCGAGAGGCCCTGAGCGGCCAAGGCATCGAAGGAGTTGATCATGCCGGTCACCGTGCCCAAAAATCCCAAGAGAGGCGCGATGTTGGCTACCGTGGCTAGGATCGACAGGCGCTTTTCCAGTCGGCTGACTTCATGGAGCGCCGCGTTTTCGATGGTCTTCTCGATGTCTTCTTTGGGCTGTCCGTATTTGAGCAGCGCCGCCTTCATGATCGAGGCCACCGGGCCACGGTACTGCTCTTGCTCACAGACCTTGACCGCCTCCCGCACCGATTTGTTGACGATCAACGCCTTGCGGATCTTCGACAAGAAGTCGTTGACGTCAATCTTGGCTTTGCGCAGAGCCCAGAAACGCTCGACGATGACGGCCAGGCCGACGATCGAGCACGCTAGCAACGGCCACATGACTGGGCCACCATCCTGCATGTATCTCCAGAAGGTACCGCCTATGTCCAAGGCTTCTTCCTCCTCTAGGCTGATTGGACTCGCGGTAGGCGAATCCAGTTCCCGGTTTTGTGGATCACTCCACGATCATTGTCCTGGGCACTTGCGAGCCCTAGCTTCAACTGCCAAACCACTGGCGAACTCGAATCCTACTCGCATTGGGCTGTTGTCGACAACTTCTTTCTGGGTTCTTTCTTGGGCGTTTCTTCTCAGCGACCTCGTTACCAGCTCACACCTGGTTGCCAGCTCATACTCGCTGCCAGCTCACTTGGGCGCTGCGCCCAGCCATCGTCGATCTGGAGCCCAAACTCTTCCCCTGAGGTCAGCACTGTCTACTCAGGCTCGACGCCTTCCTCGACAGAACTATCCTCCGCAAACCACGAGAGAGGCTTGGTCGGGGATGTTACCATAGCGGAAAAATTTCGGTCAAGGAACGCCGTCTTCTTCACGCCAGGATGACGGGCAGGCTCAGTGCCAGCTCCAGGCCAGGATAAAATGGTGAAAATAACGCAAGTGTCTGTGCTATAGAATCAGCAGAGATCTAAGGGAACCGTCTACGGTTCGAGAAATGTGGAAGCACATTTTGGAAGCACATTCATTTAAACCCGCTAAAAGGAGGAGTAATGCAAAATTTTCTCAGAATTCTGACCTTGACCAGTTTGGTGACGTTGACCCTGGTGAGTTCGGCATTTGCCGAAGAAACAGTGATCGCCACAGGGGCGAGTGAGCAGCAAATCGAAATCGTGACGCGGGAGATCCTGGCCACAACGCTGGACCAACTGCTGGGCGTGAACAGCGAACCCACGCAGCCGTGGCTTGCTGAGGGCCTCGCTGAAGATATGAGTCTCGCTGCTGACCCCCTGATCTCTCCGCTTGCCAGCCGTTATATCGGTCGATGCAATCAAAGCTGTGCTGTTTGTAGTAGCTCCATAGGCTGCCCTCTGGACGACGACGGCACATACCAGGTCTGCATGCGAGCTTGCCCATAACTCACTTGCCCTCAACTGTTTGACCCCGCGAACGAGGGGACGCCACCAACGCGTCCCCTTTCGCCCCCTTGCTGCAGTAGTCACTCGCTGGTTCAGGCACCCGCGGGCGGATCTTCTGCCAGCAGCTCGGTCGACCACGGCAAGAGCGGGCGCACGGCGCCGGCCCAGTCGCCGTGCCAGGCCGTGCGCGTGGTGCCGTCGTCATTGACGTCAAAAACCAAGAGGTCGTCGTGGCGGTAGATGATCCGGTGCCCTTCGGTCACGCTCAGCTGGACGCTGTGCCGGCCGTCGTTCAAGAGGTCGCCGGGCAGGTAGCAGCGGCTGCAGAATAAACCCGCAGGCAGAGCCTTGCCATGCCAGTTCGGCTCGCGCAGCGGCAGGCTGTAGAAAACCACGGATCCTTCCTTGCCGTAAAGCGACAGTCCCAGGTCCAGATGAGCACCTGGCCGCAGGTTCCAGAACTCAAACCCGAGTTCGATCGGCGTGCGGGTCGTGAGCCAGGGTGGACCCGCCGAGGTCGTTTCATGGATCTCGGCTTCAGCTGCTGGTCTTACCCAGGCGCGGCGCAAACGCACGACCTCGTTGCCCGGCGCTTGACCGCGATCGGGCCAAAGGTGCTCGCTGGCCGGGCTTTCGAGGGTCGCCAGGTACTGGGCGATCACGTCGCCGGGGTAACCGTCCGCAGCCACCTCACCGTTTTGTAGCCACAAGACGCGCTGGCAGAGCGACTGGACCGCGGACATCTTGTGGCTCACGAAGAGGATGGTGCGGCCTTCGTGGGCAACGCTGCTCATCTTGCCCAGACACTTCTTCTGGAAAGCGGCATCTCCCACCGCCAAGACCTCGTCGACGATCAAGATCTCGGGCTCAAGATGCGCCGCCACGGCAAAAGCCAGGCGCACCGCCATGCCTGTGGAGTAGCGCTTGACCGGCGTGTCGAGGAACGGCTCGACCCCGGCAAAAGCGACGATCTCATCGAACTTGGCACGGATCTCCGCTTTGCGCATGCCGAGGATCGCACCGTTTAAGAAGACGTTTTCACGGCCGCTCAGCTCGGGGTGAAAGCCCGTGCCGACTTCGAGCAAGCTGCCGACCCGACCGCGGATGATCGCGCGACCTTCCGTGGGCGCGGTGATCCGCGACAAAATCTTGAGCAGCGTGCTCTTGCCCGCGCCGTTGTCACCAATGATGCCGACGACCTCGCCGCAGCTGGCGCTGAAGTTGACGTTCCTGAGCGCCCAGACGTGACGTCGACGATCGGCTGGCACCTGGGATGAGTGTGTGCGCCAGCGCTGCCACAAGCGCAGCGGCCAGCCCGCGGCATGCACCAGGGTGTCGCGCAAATCATCGCGCTGGGGCAGGCGGTCGCCGATCCGGTAAAGCTTGCCCAGGCTCTCGACTTCGAGCGTGTTCACGTGCCTCACACCAGATCCGCAAAGGTCCGTTCGAGCCGGCGGAAGAAAAAGAGTCCACCGACGAGCCCGGCAGTAACCATCAGAATCGAGCTCGCCACCACTCCCCAGGGCGGACTGGCTGCGCCGAGTAACGCCCAGCGGAAACCCTCGACCACCCCGGCCATCGGGTTTAAGCCATAAAGCCAGCGCACCCAGTCGGGCTGGGACGACAGCAGCCGCTCGGTGGTGTAGAGCACCGGGGTGACAAACATCCAGATCTGCACCAGGAACGGCAAGGCATAGCCGACGTCGCGGTAAATGGCGTTGATCGCCGCAAGCCACAGCGAGGCAGCGAGCGCCGTGGCCATGGCGAGCAGGATGAACAGCGGCAAGGTCACGACTTCCCAGCCGGGACTGACCCGGTAAAACACCATCATCACCACCAGCACCGCAAACACAAACGCGAAGTCGACGAGCGCGGCGAAAATCGGTGAAATGGGCGCCACCAGCCGGGGGAAGTAGACCTTGGTGATCAGGCTGCGGTTGGCGACCAGGCTATTGCCCGACTGGCCGAGCGAGCGGGCAAAGAGTTGCCAGGGCACGAGCGCGCAATAGGTCGAGACGGCATAGGGGATTCCGGGAAGCGTCGGTTTGCTGTTGCGTCCGAGCAGCACTCCGAACAATAAGTCGAAGACCAGCATGGTGAGGAGCGGCTGCAGGATCGCCCAGCCGATCCCGAGCAGCGACTGCTTGTAGCGGATCTTGATGTCGCGTAGGGCGAGAAACTCGACCAGTTCGCGGTATTGCCACAGCTCGCGCAAGTTGAGCGCCACCCAACCGCGGTGCGGTTCGATGCGTACCACTTCTTGGTCCGGCTCGAAGCCCGACCGCGACGTGGCACTGAAAGTCCTGCCCGCGGCGCAGGCCGCCGATGAAGTGGCCCGTGCGCGCATGTTGCGCGAAGCGCAGACGGCTTCTGCACTGAACCACCCGCATATCTGCCATATCTAC
>CAZCOV010000080.1:0-13184 GCA_964499975.1 uncultured Thermoanaerobaculia bacterium | reverse complement strand
TGGCAGCAGGAGCAACAGACGATCCGTTCATGACCAATTCATTACGATCCATTGACCAGCTCAAGTTTGCAAGACGCCGGTGCGAAACGGCGGAAGCTCCGGATTCCAGGCCGCGGCAGCGAGCGAGCGGGCGAGGATCTGCCGGGTGTTGACCGGGTCGATGAGGTCGTCCACCCACAGTCGCGCCGCGGCGTAGCGCGGGTCCAGGGTTTGCTGATAGCGCGCCTGGATCGCGGTGAGGACCTGCTCTTTCTCAGCGTCGGAAACGTCCGCCCCGCGGTTCTTGAGCTGGATGGCGAGCAGTGTCTTGGAGGCTTGCTCACCGCCCATTACTGCGATGGCAGCGGACGGCCAGGCATAGAGCAAACGCGCGCCATAGGCTTTGCCGCACATCGCGTAGTTGCCCGCACCAAAGGAGTTACCGAGGAAGACGGTGAGCTTGGGCACCACGCTGTTGGCCACTGCGTTGACCAGCTTGGCCCCGTCCTTGATGATGCCGCCGCGCTCCGCCCGACTGCCGACCATAAAGCCGGTGACGTCTTGGAAGAAGAGGAGCGGGATCTGCTTCTGGTTGCACAGCTCGACAAAGCGGGCACCCTTGTCGGCCGAATCCGAGTAGATCACGCCGCCGATCTGCAGCTCTTTGTCGCCCGCGCGGGTGCCGGTGCGCCGCGCCACGACTTTGCGCTGGTTGGCCACGATGCCCACAGCCCAGCCATCCAGCCAACCCGTGCCGCAAACCAGGGTCTGACCATAACTCGCCTTGTACTCCTCAAAGTCGCTCGCATCGAGGATCCGCGCCAAAATCTCGCGCACGTCATAAGGCCGTGAGCGGTCGACCGGGAACACGCCGTAGAGTTCCTCTGCCGGGTAAAGCGGCGGCCGCGGCTCCCGGCGGGCAAACGGCGCCTTGGCCCCAGCGGCGAGTTGGGCGAATTGGACGCGGATTTTGGCCAAGCAGGAAGCTTCGTCTGGGTGGCGGTGATCGACCACACCGGAAACGTCACACTGGACCCACGCACCCCCCAGCTCCTCGTTGTCGATCTCTTCGCCGATGGCGGCTTTGACCAAGTGCGAGCCCGCGAGAAAAATCGAGCCGGTGCCCTCGACGATGTGAGCTTCGTCGCTCATGATCGGCAAATACGCCCCACCCGCCACGCAGGAGCCCATGATCGCGGCCATCTGGAAAATCCCCGCCGCCGAAATCCGCGCGTTGTTGTAAAAGACCCGCCCAAAATGCTCGCGATCTGGAAAGATTTCGTCCTGGAGCGGCAAGAAGACCCCGGCCGAGTCGACCAGATAAACCAGCGGCAAGCGGTTCTCGAACGCGATCTCCTGCGCCCGCAAGATCTTCTTGCAAGTCGCGGGAAACCAGGCCCCGGCCTTGACCGTGGCGTCATTGGCCACGACCATCACTTCCCGGCCGTGGATCTGGCCAATGCCGGTCACCACACCGGCAGCCGGCGCGCCGCCTTGCTCGGCATACATGCCATGCGCGGCCCACAGCCCGAGTTCCAAAAAAGGAGCGCCCGCGTCGCACAGCTTCTCGACCCGTTCGCGCGCGAGCAGCTTGCCTCTTTCCCGCTCCTTGGCTTGGGCTTTGGCACCGCCGCCCGCGCGCAGGATAGTAGCTTCAGCGCGTAAGCGGCTGAGCACCTCCTGCCAGTCGGCGGTCCAGCGTTCGAGGACGTCACGTTTCAGTTCTGAGCTGAGTTGTGCCAAGGTGCCCTCCGGGCGGGAGTCAGGGGGCTGCTGCTCCCCAACCACTCGAGGTGATGGTGGTTGAACCAGGCGTCGAGCAAGCGGACCTCACCGCCAGCGATCTTCCAAGTTCGCGGTTCATGAAAATGGCCGAGGTAGAGCACGTCATATCCCTCGGCAAAACGCTTCTGGGCGTAGCGTAGGATCGCGTCTTCGGGGATTTTGACCTTGTGCTTGAAGTTGGTCAGCGACAGCCGGCGTTCGGTGGAATGGATCGTGCGCTGAGCCAGCCGGTGCGGGATGCGGCCGACCAGGAAGCGGCTCGGCGCGCTCTTGGAGAGCCAGCGCCAAAACAAATACTGACGGTCGCGGTCGTTGAGGCCGTCGCCGTGGACCGCGAGGTAACGCACGCCGTCGACCGCAAAAGCGACTTCTTTGCCGAGCGTGCTGAACAGGTCGCGGTAGCTGCGGGCGAGGAAAAAATCGCGGTTGCCTTCGATGTAGTCGAGCCGCAACCCCTGCGCTTTGAGCGCCTTAAGCGCGCTCACCACCGCGCGGATTTCCGCGGTTTCGAACTGGGGCAAGCCAACCCACGCCTGGAACATGTCGCCGAGCAGGATCAGCCGCTCACAACCTTGCGCTCTAAGTTCGCTGAGCTGGGCGAGCAGGGGCTCGGGCGGTCCGCCGGGACCACCGAGGTGGGCGTCTGCGATGAGTGCGATCGCCATGGTCGGGAACTTCAAACGATGGTCAGCTTGGGTCGCGAGTAGCGGCGAATCTCGGCGATGACGGCTTCGCTCACTTGGCGAAAAGCTTCGGCATGGACCCCGTCCGGTTGGGCCACCACGATCGGCTCGCCCGCATCCCCGCCCTGGACGATCGCCGGGTCGAGCGGGATGCGGCCGAGAAACGGACAGCCGAGGACGTCGGCAGTGCGTTCGCCGCCGCCGCGCTTGAACACGTCGGTGACCTCACCGCAGTGGGGGCAAACAAAGCCCGCCATGTTCTCGACGATCCCCAAGACCGGCACATTGACTTTGCGGAACATGGCCAGACCCTTGCGCGCATCGATCAAGGCCACGTCTTGCGGAGTGGTGACGATCACCGCGCCGGAAAGCGGTACTTTTTGCGTCAGGGTGAGCTGAGCATCGCCCGTGCCCGGCGGTAAATCCACGATCAAATAATCGAGCGAACCCCACTCGACTTGCCCGAGCATCTGTTCGAGCGCCTTCATCACCATGGGCCCGCGCCAGATCACCGGGGTGTCGAGTTCGACGAGAAAACCCAAAGACATCAGCTTGGTGCCGAACTTGAAGAACGGGATCATCTGCTGACCGCGTACCTGCGGTCGACCGCTCAAGCCGAACATCAAAGGCAGAGACGGACCGTAAATGTCGGCGTCGAGGAGGCCGGTGCGCAACCCCAGCTGGGCCAGGCGCACCGCCAGGTTGGCCGCGATCGTGGACTTGCCCACTCCCCCCTTGCCGCTCGCCACCGCGACCACGTGCTCGACTGCGGGGAGCAGGCCCGGATCGCGCGAGATCGCCCGCTGCGCCGCTTCTTGCCGGCTGGGTGGCCGCGACACGCGCAGCTCGACGTTCGCCTCGGCCACGCCGGGCAGCGCGCGCAACACGCCTTCGGCAGCCGCCTGAACTTCTTCCGCCGCGGTCGGGTTGTGGGTCGACATCTCGAGCACCACCGTGACTCGGTCGCTCGCGGCCACGACTTCGCGGACAAAACCAAACGAGACGATGTCGCGGCTCATCCCGGGATAGCGGATGGTGCGCAAGGCGTCCCAGACCTGGGATTCGAGCGGATGGGGCATGGAGAGCTAATCCTTTCTCAAGCGAGTTCGCAAAGCTCGGGTTGGGTGGGGTCTCATCCGCTGCGCGCGAGTTCGGCGATTTGGCTGCGGACGACCGCCATCAGCTCATCACGGCCGCGCAAACCAAAGGCTGCCGGATCGAGCGGTCGGCCGTAATGGACGGTCACTGGTCCTGGGCGGATTCTGCAGCTGCCTTTGGGGCGCACCGCCCGCGTCCCAGCGATGCCGACCGGCACGATCGGCAGCTGGCTTTTGAGCGCGAGCAAAAAGCCACCTTTTTTAAACGGCAACAGCTGCCCGTCCGGAGAGCGGGTTTCTTCGGGAAAGAGCAGCACCGAGTGGCCATCCGCGAGGCTGCGGGCCGCGGTGGCAAAAGTGTCGCGGGCGGTCGACTTGTCTTGGCGGTCGACCGCGATGAAAGCCCCAGCCTGCATGGCCCAGCCCACGATCGGCAGTTGGAACAGCCCTTTTTTGGCCAGGAAGCGGGCTGCGCCCGGCAGGGTGGTGATCAGCGCTGGGATGTCGTACCAGCTCTGATGATTGGCCATGAACACATAGCCGCGCTGCGGATCGAGCGGCTGGGCGAAGTGAGCGGTCACCTTGACTCCGCTGGTTTTGAGCCACAACCAGGTCCAGACGCGTGCCAGCCGAAAAAACACCGCCCCGCGCGGTCCCAGCCAGCCGAAAATCGACGCGACCAGGGCAAACCCCAGGGTCAAGACCACCAGGCAGACCGTGCCCACGACCGTGACCACTGCGGTCATCAGCGGTCGGCGGGGCAAGGTCTCAGCGGTCCGCGCGGGAGCAGCAGGCGCAGCAGCAGGCGTGGACGCGGCAGGGTCGGGCGAGCGCAGATCCATGGGCGGACGATATCGTAAATGCCCGCCGTCTGGAACCTGCGAACTTGGGCTACTTGGGCTATCACCCTCAGGGGCTCCCGCACCTTTGGGGAACCGCATCCCGATGCCCAGCAGGCACCCCCAAGCCCATGGGTATGAATCCCTGCCACGGCCCACCCCAGGACCCCAAGGATCCTTCGCTATTCGCGAGACGTGGTTAGCGTTGTAACATGTTCACCCACTCACCTGAGGTATGGCGCCATGAACTGGAAAAACCTCCTCGCGCGAACTGTGACCGCCGCTTTGACGGCACTCGCTCTGGACCACGTCGCTGCGGCTGAAATCGCAGTCCGCGGCCGTGTGCTCACGGCTGAAGGCGCGCCGCTTGCAACAGCTGAAGTCGAACTCTGGCCCAATCTCGACTTTGGCGAACTCGCGCGCGCCCAAGCCGCGAATCAACCCCTGCCCGCGGCAGTTGCCCGCACGCGCAGCGATCAGGACGGCGGTTTCCTGTTGTCCGCGCCCCAGGCTGGGCTGTTCAAAGTGGGAGTGCGGGCGGCGGGGCGAGTCGCGGTCGAGACCTACCTCATACCCCTGGTTGAAACGCGCATCCTGCCACCGGTCCGGATCCCGACGCCCCAATCCCGCGCGGTGCGCGTGGTCGACGCGCAAGGTCAACCGCTCGCGGGACTGCGCCTCGCGATCATGGCGTCGGGAGAGCCCTGGACGCAGGCCATGATCGATGACTGGCAGCCGGATGTCCGCTGGGCCACAACCAGCGACGGCGGGGACGCTACGCTCGCGGTCGTGCCCGGCGAACGGTGGGTCGTGCTCGCTGCCCATGCAGGGCATTTTCTTTACGCGGACCCCGAGCGCCAGCGCGAGTCCGCACGCGGTCCAAGACAGCGCCAGCGCGCACCCGGTCAGGGAGCACCCAACCAGGGAGCACCCAGCAGTCCTGAAGTGCTGCAGCTCGAACCGCTGCTCGCAGCCCAAGTGCGCGATGCTGCCGGCCGGCCAGTCGCTGGGGTACTCGGGGCCATGGGCTGGCCCCTGTTTCCCGTGGTCTACACGATCTCGGATGAGCAGGGTCAACTGCTCGTGCCGATCCAGCGCGAGGATCCCGAACACGCCACCACTTTGGTCACCCGTGACGGCTTCTTTCGCGTACCGATCGAGCTCCACGGGCAAGGGGAGCAGGAACAGCGGATCCTGCGCTTACCGCCGCTCGTCCAGCTCAGCGGCCGAGTGCGCGACGCGGTCAGCCGTGCTCCGCTCGTCGGAGCTTGGGTGGTCGCGGCCGAATGGGACCGCTTCGTGACCACCGACGGGCAAGGGGGATTCACGCTCGCCGTCCCTACCCCGGCGACCAGCGGCACCCTGGTCAAAGCCGCTGCACCGGGTTACCTCGAAAGCGGGGTGATCGTCGGGGGGGGCGGCCAGTTACCAGGAGAACCCATCGCGTTGGCGCTGCAACCCCACATGGCGCTGGCCGGACGGGTGGTCGATGCGCAAGGCAAGGGGATTGCGGCGGCTGAACTGGTGATGGAGGTCGATGAATTTGGTCTGGGACGCAGGGGCGCCCCGGTGGCGGAACCCGCGGCACTGCGCCCGATCCGCGCAACCTCTGGCCCCCAGGGCGGCTTCCGCTTGCAACCGCTGACCCCAGGGACGCCCTACCAGCTCACCGTCCAACGGTCCGGCTATGCCACCCACGAACTCGACATCCCCCCGCTCGAACCCGGCCGTGAACCGGAAAAGCTGGTGATTACTTTGGAACGCGGGGCAGCAGCTTTGGGCCGCGTGGTCGACCCGGACGAGCAGCCGGTCGCAGGGGCGCAAGTCGAGCTGGTTCCCCACGAGCAGCGCAGCTTGAGTTTCCCCCGCAGGTTCCGCCAGGTCGATCGTTCGCTGGCCACCACCGACGCCGCGGGAAACTTCGCGCTCGCCGACTTGCAGCCAGGACGCTACCAGGCCATGGTCAGGGCCCCGGGTTTTCCCGAAGACGCCGCCGGCAACTTCGAGTTGGTCGCCGGAGAGTCCACGGACTGTGGAACCCTGCAGCTGCGCCGCGGGCATTCCTTGACGGGCAGGGTCACGGATCCTGCAGGGGAGCCGCTCGCAGGGGTCGAGGTTAAAGTCATGCCCATGAGCGGTCTGCGCGCGCGCAGCGCCACCCGCCGCGAACAGCGGCAGGAGGCCACGACCGACGCGGACGGCCAGTTCAGCTTCACTGGCCTCGGCCCGAGCGTCAGCCTCAACGCTGCGCGCAAGGGTTACGAATCGGTCTCGCTCTTTCAAGTAGCAACCGGCAATGAAGAACCCCTCGAGATCGTGCTCAAGCCGGGCGCCTTGCTGCGCGGGCAAGTGGTCGACGAACAGGGTCGAGGGGTGGCGCAAGCGGAAGTGATCACCTCGTGGAAAGGCGGCGAAGGGCGCGGAATGGGTCATGTCGCGCCAGAACTGACCGATGAGCGCGGCCGGTTTGCCGTCGGGGGTGGGGTGCCAGCCCAGGTGTCGCTCGTGGCGCGGCATGAGTCCGGGATCTCGGACCGGCTGGAACTCGCCGTGACTGCAGTGGGCGAGCGGCAGGGTCTCCGCTTGGTCTTGCGGCCCGCCGCGGTGATGCGCGGACGTTTGCTCGATCCCGAGGGGGTGCCGGTAGCCAGCGGACAGCTCACGCTCGAACCTGCGGGCGAGCGCAACTACGAACTGGTGCAAACCACCAGCTCAAGCGGTGACGGGCGTTTCACTTTTTCGCAGCTGGGCAGCGGCAGCTACTGGCTGGTGGCCGAGCACGCCGATTTCGCGGTCGTCCGCCAAGAGGTCGAGCTCGAAGGGGGCAGCGAGCGCGAAGTGGAGCTGCGTTTCCGCGAGCGGGTCGATCGCGAGCGGCTGCGGGTTTCTGGTCGCGTGCTCGACGAAGCCGGCAATGGCGTGTTGGGCGCCGAGGTCGGGCTGCTCGCGGCGAACACCCGCGAGGGTCTGCAGGCGTTGCATTTAGCCAGGGTGTTGACCACCAGTTTGAACGCCGGTAACTTCGAGCTGGTGGCGCCCGAGGAAGGGGTTTATCGCTTGCTCGTCGAGCATCCCGATTTTGCGCCGGGGCACAGCGAGGACTTTGCCGTCGGTGACCGGAAAGCGCCGGAGCAGATCGTCCAGCTGAACCGGGGCAGCAGTATCTTCGGGCTGGTCCGCGGCCTGGATCCCACTGAGCTCCAGCAGATCACGGTCCGCGCGATTGGACCTAACGGCATGCGCGAGGGGTTTGTCGAAGCCGACGGCCATTACCAGATTGCCAATCTCAGTGCTGGCGAGTGGACGATCCTGGCGCAGGCGCCCGACGGGCGCAGAGCCCAGGGTGAGGCAACCCTTAAGAGCCAAGGGGACGAGGCGCGCGTGGACCTCGAATTCAAGGGCAACTCGCAGATCTTTGGCCGGGTGCTGCAACAAGGAGCGCCCCTTCCGGGCGCTGCCGTCGAGGTGCGTTGCGGGTCGGCTCGCGCGGGTGCCAGCACCCGAGAAGACGGCGGGTTTGGTCCGCTGGAAGTTCCCGAGGGCATGTGCCTGCTCCAGGTCAGCGACCCGCGTTCGGGGGTGAGCACCCAACGCCTGCTCCAAGTGGGCCAGGGCGAAGTGCCGCTGGGAAAATTCGACCCTGCGCAACAAGTCCTTTTCCTCGAACCCGGGCAAGAGGTGGTGATCGAACTCGATTCCGCGGTTCTTGCGGGGCAAGTTCTGATCGCGGAGAGCCGCCAGCCGGTGAGTGGCGCCCAGGTCGAGCTGATGTTTCAGACGCTTCCGCGCGGGCTGACACCCCCATCCAGCGTCCAAACTGATGCCCAAGGGCGGTTCCAGCTGCCGGTGACCTTGGGTGGCACCCAACATTTGCGGGTGGTCGCCCCGGGCCTTGCCCCGCACCAACAGCTGATCGACTTGAGCTCGCCGCCGCCGCCGCTCGAGATCTTGCTCGCACCCGAGAGCCCGCTGTGGCTGCAAGTCCGCACGGCGTCGGGCCAGGTCCCCTACCACCTCTTGCTCCAAGCCACCCGCATCGACGCGACCGTGAGCGAAGCTGCGCCTTACGTGGAATTCCTCGTCCCCGATGCTGGGGGTCAGGCGGTGGTCAAGTCCTTGCCTCCCGGCCGTTGGCGGCTGGTCCTGCGCAGCAACGAAGGCCAAGCCGACGTCGAAGTCACGGTTCCGGGGGCGGCTGAAGTGATTTTGGGCACAACGCCATGAACCGGGTACCTTGCTCCATCGTTGCTGCGGGTTCCGGTTGAGGGCGAGACGATGGTCCGCTGGCGCGACGTCCCGTTCCTGCTGTTGTTGATCCTGGCGCTAGGGGGTTTGGCTGGGTTCGCCTGGTTGACCCAAAACCCCACGGCTGAAATCTTGGTGACGGCGCAGGATTGGCCCGGGGTTGGACCCTTGGCAGCGCGTTTCCGCCGAGCTTATTTGCCGCCAGAACCCCTGCCACCCCCGGTCGCTGGCCCAGACACGATCATCGTGGTCAAGCCGGTCGACCGCGCAGGCGCCGTGGGCAAAGATCCTGCGCGCAGCCCCGCAACGCAAACGCACGTACCGCCCCCCCTCAGCGGGCACGACGATGTGTGGGTCCTGCCGGGGATGAAACTCCGGCGTGAGCCCAGCGCCGAGGCGCCGGTCATCCTCGAAATGCCCGCGATCGCCAACCTGCAGCAGCTGGAGCGGCGCGGCGATTGGTACCGGGTCTGGCGTGACGGCGTGACCGGATGGGTCTTGCTCGAAGGTTATGACCAGCGGATGAACCAAGGCGAGCCACCTTTGGGCAACGCTCCTGAGCCGCCCCGTCCGCTGGCCCCGACGCCGCCCGACCCGACGCGGCTGGCCCGAGCGCGAGCGATTTTAGGCAGTGCCCTACCCGACCGCGGAGAACGACAGCTGGCGCTCGGCCCTTACACCCTTTACACCGACGGTCGAGACGACAGCCTGGTCGCCTTCCTCGCGACGCTCGCCGCACAGCTCGACGCGCTCTACACCGAGCGTTACGGGTGCCAGCCGCTGGGGATGCCACAAGGTGCGGTGGTGCTCTACCAGGAAGAAAGCGCCTACCGGCAGCTGCAGGGCGCTTCCGACCGCTTGCACGGACTGACCGCGACTGGCCACGCGGTGCAGGGCTTTGCGGCCCTGTTCATCGGCCAACGCAGTCGGCTCGACGTGGGCTCCACCCTGATCCACGAACTCGTCCACTTGATCAACCGGCGAGCGCTCGGTCCGGCTTTGCCCCCGTGGCTCGACGAAGGCATTGCCGACGACCTCGCGCTGTCGGAAATGACGTCTGACGGCCGCATCCACCCGCAGCGGCTGAGCAGCGATCGCCGCGCCGAAGGGAGCCGGGTGACGATTCTGGGGGGCGAGGCTTCGCTCCTCCACTTGCGCGATCTGGCTCTGAGCGACGACTGGTTTCCCGTGGAACAGCTGCTCCTGCTCGAATGGGAGGCCTTTGTGCGCAGCCCGCGCAGCTCGACGTTTTATGCCGAGAGCGCGCTCTTCGTGCGCTACTTGCTCACCGCGCAAGACGGGAACTTGCGCGCGCCTTTCCAGGCTTTCCTCGCGGGAATCGCCGTCGGTGAACCGGCGACCGCGTCCGCCCTGCGCACCCACTTGGGCCAGAGCTGGGCCCAGCTCGAGGCGGGATTTCGGGTCTGGATCAGCATGACTGCCGGCTGACCGGCGAGCAGCTAGCCCAGGGCTGGATTAACTGGATTCAGTGGTCAGCGGCCGCAAAGGCTCTTCTTCCCGCCATGCCACGGCCCCGTCAGCGTAGTGTTCTTGCTTCCAGATCGGGACTTCGCGCTTCAACCGTTCGAGGGCGAGGCGACTCGCTTCATAAGCGGCTTGCCGGTGGGGTGAAGCCACGGCAATGACCACGCTCGCCTCACCCACCGGCACTTCGCCCAAGCGATGGACGATGGTCAGTCGCAATCCTGCGTGGTGGTCCGCGAGTTCGGTAGCGATGCGCCGCAATTGCGCCTCCGCCAACGGGCGATAAGCCGTGTAGGTCAACTGGCAGACGGACCTCCCGGCATGGTGATCGCGCACCGTACCGAGAAATAGCAGGACTGCACCGCACTCAGGATCTGCCACCCTGCGCGCGACCGCTGCCACGTCGATGGGGCCCATGACGAGCCCGGTTGCAGCTTCGCCTGAGGCGTCCACTCAGCCTCCGGAGACCGGGGGCAACAGCGCGACTTCGACCCCGTCTTGCAGCTCACGATCGGTCGCGACCAGCTCGGAATCGACCGCGAGCGCCAAGCGGGGCCACAGCGGTGCGAGGGTCGGGAAACGCGCGACGAGCTCTCGTTGCAGATCGGAAAGCCGGCTTCCCGGCGGCAAGGCCACGGCAAACGGCGCTGATCCCAACACATCGCTCGCCGTCGCAAAAGCGATGACATGCACTTCCATGAGGCAGATGCTACCAGGAACCACCACCGATTGGCGCGGTTCCGCCTGGGTCAAGCGGACCGGTAGCTCCGGTTCATGGGATCCGGTTCACGGGTGGGTCGTCAAACCGCGGGCGCAAGCGATGGCACCTTGCTTTCGCTTTGCGGATAGGCCTGGAACAGCCAGCGCACCAGTTCCTCGACTTCGGGAGCCTCCAGCTCGCAAGCGGCGGCGCGTCGGGCGAGTGACGCACTCTTGGCCCAGGTCAGTCCGGATTCAGCACTCCGCCGCAGGCGACGGCGAAAAGCCATGGGGCTGACCCCGCTCCAAGCCCGAAAAGCGCGGCCGAACGTCTGGATGCTGGTGTAACCGACGAGCTTGGCAATCACTCCGACCTTGAGCTTGGACTGGGAGAGCAGTTTCCAGGCGATTTCCATCCGACAATCGCGGATGTAGGCTGCGGGCGGCAAGCCAAATGCCCGATGGAAGTGGGTCGGCAGGTTGTTGTCGCGGATTTTCAAGGTGCGCTTGAGCAGCTGGTAGTCGAGCTGGGGATCCCCTAAATGACCTTCTAAATATTCGAGAAGGGGCTTTAACCGTCGGGGAGCCCGCTCCCAGTCGGTACGAATCCGGGTAAACGTCTCAGCAGCCGCTACCGAGAAGAGTTTTTCAGAAGTGCTCAAGCTCGCCTCCAAGATCCGTTCGTGGCAGTCAGGTTCTCGCTTTAGCGTGGGGGAGAACAGGTTCAGGTTGTCCCCCAAACCTTGTCCTCCAACCGCTACCCTGTGACGATCGTCTCTGCATCTACCATCTCTGCATGCTAATACTTATACTCAATGCGTGGGTTCAACTTAGTCTTGGTAGCTTAGACATTTCACTGCCTACCGGAGTGGAGCTTCTGACTAGTCAAGAATTTAAAAGCGCTATTTTGAAAGCGCTCCCGTGGCGGTTGGATCAGCTCATTGGGGGAACTTCTTTGGTAGAGCTCGCCGAGCCAGGCGTGAAATTCGGCTTCGAGTCGGGGCCAGGGCTGTTCGAGATAGGTGGCCAAGGTCTCGAGGGTGGGTTCACTCCCCGCAGCCACAGCCGCCAAGAACGCGCGGAATCGCTGCTGTAGGGTCCCTTCCTCGCGCAGCAGGAAACCCACCCAAAAGGCGGAGAGCGCATAGCGAAGCGCGGTGTCGCGGGCGCTCGCAGCCGTGGGGTCCAGGGTGAGTAGCTGGGGGATGGACGGCAACTCGCCGACGGTTGCGGCCAGGACCAGGGGCTTCAGGACACGCCGATGCTCGCCTGAACGCAGGCGCTTCCAGTCGAGCGGCTGCGCGTGCAGACGGCCTTCGTAGTCGAGCTGGAAGTAGGCCAAATCCTCGGCCAGCCCTTCTTCTAGCCACGGCGGGAGGTGCCGCGCAAAAGTCTGCCACGAGAGCAAATGGACCAACTCGTGGAGCAAAGTGGCCGCTACCTCGTGGGTGGCACGGCGGCCAGCATAGAGCACCGCCATGCCGGTGGCCGCATGGCCGGTCGAGTGCCGGTCGACCCAAACCTCAGCACCGCGGGTGAACTGTTCGTAGGAGTCCTGCTTGGCGTAAAGCACGACCTTACCGCGACTGGACGCAGCGCTCGGCGTCAGACCGTAGCGGGCGATGTAGATTTCACCCAACTGGTCGGCCAGGTCTCTAAGCAGGGCGAGGAGTTCGTCTTGAGTGACGTCGGTGTGGAGCTGCCATGGACCGAGAGGCAGTTCCCGCGCGCGGTCGCCGAGCAGCGCGCGGGCCCGAGTCAGACGCGCAGGGTCCGCGGTGAGCCAAGGGTTGGCTGGTTCAGCTGCCACCACCAAAGAGCTGCGCGCGGGGGCATCGAGGTCGACCCAGCCGGTCAGCTCGCCATAGCGCACCTGGACCCAGTTCCCTTGCCAGCTGAGGGCCTTCACTTCAGTATCGGGGAGGACTGCGAGCAGGTCGGACGTCGACCGCGGCTCGGCGCGCAGCTCGCTGCCACTGGCGAGAGGCAGGGTCGCGGCGGAGTCCGCGATCACCCAATCCGCCGGCTGGCCCAAAATCACGGTGGGCTCCGCGGAAGTGCCAGCTGGGTTTGCCGGAGGCTCGGCGACGCTGGGATCGCCTCCCAGCACGACGAGAACACCGCTGAGAAAAACCGTCCAGAGTGCGTGCATGAGCCTTGCCCACCGATCCCTTCCCCCAGATCGTAGCACCGAGTTGGGGAAACGCAGGTTCCGCGGGCGACGTTTCGCGGACGACGGGGGGCCCGAAAACCGGTACACCCCCCGCCGAGGACGCGAGGACGCAGGACACCAGGCCACCAGGAAGAGGGTGCCGAAGATGCTCAGCGGTCGCGGCGTTCGAGGTCTCCGCAGACGATCAACCCTTGCGGGT
>CAZCOV010000079.1:3379-19403 GCA_964499975.1 uncultured Thermoanaerobaculia bacterium | reverse complement strand
GCGATGCCGCTGCGCCGAACGGTAGCTGGCAATGCCCAGCCGGTGACGCTGGAGGGTCACAGCGTGCAGGCGGACCCCAAGTGTGCGGGCAATAACCCGGTCCGGGACCTTGCCGAAACAGGCGATGATGTCGGGAGAATAGCGCTCGCGGGCTTGCTGGATCTGGCGCGGAATCCACCCCTTGATCCCGAGTTGTTGCCGTTTTCTTCGGATGGTGCCCTCGCGGCAGCCTAGGCGTTTTGCCACCTCACGATCCGGGGCCGTGCCGAAGAGGGCGATTTCCTCCGGCGTAAAGATCCGCGTGCTCATGGCGCCTGACCTATACTACTAAGTTTATTGGCTCACACTGACCCAAGTGATTATGTCCGCATGACGGAGATAATACGCTTGAGCCCAAGGGAAGGGGAAGAACTAAAGTGCTAACTGTGCTACGGGCATTGCGCAGTTCGTTTCGGCGGTGCTCAGCCTCAAGGAAAGTAACCGCGACGAGCCGTCCGGGCCAGGAGGTTGCTGCGCCGGATTTTGACGTCGATCTTGCGGTACTCAGCAGCTGTCTCACTCGAAGGCGGGGGAGGCTGATACACCAACCGGTACTTGCCGCGCAAATCCGTGGCGATCTGGGACAAGATTTTGGGTAACTCGGCTGCGCTGTCCACATGGAAGGCGCGTCCGCCCGTCAGTTCAGCCAAGGTTTCCAGCATTTCCCAAATTTCCCGCCGAGCGGGATCAGTCGGAGGGGGCTCGGTGACTGTGGTCTTGCTCCCGCGCGGGCTGTAGGTCGTGCTGCTCGTGACGAAACCCCCGAGCCAGTTACCCCGGCGGTTGAGATCCAAACCGATCGCGTAGATCGCGACCTGATCGCGGCGGACGGTGAAATAGAGGTCTCGCCACTCCATGCGACTGACCTGGTCGGCGCTCGCCGCCAGGACCACCAAAGCTCTCTGTCCGGGTACGCCGCGGAAATAATAGAGGCTGGTAGCCACTGCATCGAGCCATGCGGACCTGCCGTGCGGCTGCAGCTGGTTCAACTTCGCCACAATCGCCTCGCCATTGGCAGTCGGCTCGGTGATCAGCAGCGGCTCGTCGGCAACTGCGAGCGCGAAGCCACGATCGCGCGGGGTCAACGTGTTGGTGAGAAAAGCCCCAATTACCGGTTCGACCTTGGGCCAGAAGTAGGACATCGCGGCCGAGCTATCGACCGCTAGGCCAATCGCCAGAGGCAGGTTGTTGGCCGGGTCAAATTGGACGATCGCCTGCTCTTTCCCATCTTCGAGCACCCGGAAATCGTCCACTCCCAGATCTGGGATCAACTGACCGCTGGCATCCGTTGCTGCCACGTGCAGCTCGATCAGGCCCGCCGTCGGCGGCGGATCTTGTCGCGGGTTGACGACGATCTCGTCCGCTGCGATTTGCTGGCCCGCGGCATCGAAGCCCAAAGCGCCGACGATATGCCGAGTGGGGTAAGCTTCGAGGCGAAAATCGACGGTAAAAGGAGGCCGCTGGCGCGTCAGGTGGGGTTTGCCGTCCAGGTAAAAGACGACCTTCCGGATGCGCGGGTCGCCGATCCGGGCATCCGCGCGGAAAGACCCTAAAGCTGGATCTGTGCGGTAGCGCTGGAGTGCCAACCCGCCCCGCCCGCTGGTCATGCGACCCGACATGGCGAGGTCGGCGGCCGTTGCGATCTGCGGTGGCGACTCCGCGCTGCTTGCGGGCACGAGAAAACCGCGGCGCAGATGCAGCTTCCGTTGCGAAACCTGGTCAATCACTTTGAGCTGGACGAGGACTTCCTTCCCGGGTTGCAATGCGCGCTCCGTCACCAGCACGACGGGCTCGGCGGGAGCGGGTACCGGGAGTTCAAAGCGCTGCTGATATTCTGCGAAAATTCCCCCCTCTTGCTCAAACCTGGCCTCCACTTTGAACCACAACATTTCCTGGCCTTGATCAGAAAACGGGGTGAGGTTGCCGCTGGGATGGAGCGTCACCCGCATGCGGGTGAGTTGCTGCTGGCCCTGGCTGGGCAGAAAGTCGAGTTCCAGCGTACCTTCGCCCAACGAGTCGGTGACCAGGGAGAGAGTTGCAGCTGCGGCCGCAGACCACTCTCCGAGATCGCGCGGGGGGTGGAGGAACGCGGTGATCGCGGCTTCCGGTTCGAGCGGGGCTGGTTCCCGAGCACCGCGCGAGCCGGTTGCCTGATCGACCTCCCGAGCGCTCTCGCAGGCGTAGAGATCCAGCCATTTGGGCAGGCGGTGGATCACCACGTCACGACCGTTCTCTTCCCGCTGTTCTTGGGGTTGGGTGAGAAATTTCTCGGTGTAAAGTACCTGTTTGGTATCCCCCGGCCGCCATAGTCGATAGACCTGCTGCGACGGTGGTCGATAAAGCAAGAGAGTCCGGGTCTCCCGTCCATCCGGATAGCGCCAGATCTCGAGGTGGTTGAAGACGTCCTGGCATTCGACCACGCGCCGGCTCTGCGGTCTTCCGTGCAAGAACAGCAGCTTGGCGCGATCATCTTGGAAGGAGAGATCTTGAGATAAAACCAGCGCTCGCCTGCGCGCGATGCCTTGTTCGAGTTCGTTTTCCGGGGTTTCTGGCCGGGGATCGCGCCGGAGAAAAGCGTCGACGAAGGCGCTCCGCGCTGCATCGTCTTGCGCCAAGAAAGCCGCGAGTTCCGCGCTGCTGAGCAAGAGCCCAGGACCGTCCTGGAGGAAGGCGCGCTGGGCTTCTGGCCAGTGCATGGGGACGGCGAAGGGGATGTTTTGCGCGCTGACGCTGTGGGTCAAGCCGATCCCAATGAGCGAGCAGAGCGCGAGTTTGAACCCATTGGCGCGAACCAACCTGAAGAGGCCGGACCTACCATATCCGCTCATTAGGAAGCCCCGCTGGGGTTGATCAGCGTGTGCATCCTTTCGATCAGCTGGTGCGGACGGAAGGGTTTCTTCAAGAACGCCGCAGGCCGCTGATCGCCAAACCGGTTGGCAGTCTCTTGCTCATCAAACCCGCTCGAAACCACCACCAACGCATCTGGACGGATCGCCCGCATCTGACGGAGAACTTCTTGCCCGCTCATCTTGGGCATGCTCAAGTCGAGCAGGACAGCTGAGATCGCATCCGCATGTTGGCGGAAAAGCTCCAGTCCCTGCGGTCCATCGCTGGCGGTCAAGACCGAATAGCCGGCTCCTTCCAAGCTGGCCTGGGCAACATTGACGACCATCTCCTCGTCGTCGACAATCAGGATCAAACCGTGTCCCTCAAACGCTGCCATTTCCCACTCCTGCGGTAACGGAATTCCGAGGTAGGTGCCGCGCAACTCTTCGCGGCTGTAACCGGACATGGTAGCAAACCTGGCGTTTACTAGCGTGATCTGATGATGCTCGTCAGCGGCAACGAAACCCTCATTCATGTGTTCGAGCAGCAGGCGATAGCGCGCAACCGCGTCCACGGCTGCGAGATTCAGCGATGGGCTTAGCAGCAGCGAAAGGTTGATTGTGATGGTAGAAGGGCTGAGGGCGCGAGAAAGGGGGGGGGATCGTGTCCGGTCGAGTAAGCAGGTTGCGCCCTCAGCCAACAAGAGTGTAGCAGTTCCCAGCAATTTGACAATGACTTTTTTAGCTCTTCATTTTCGCTACGACACTTTTGAAAAGATCAATATTTGAAGTTACAAACAATGTCATGTTTGTAATCTACACCCGGCGCTATGCTCGGACGGCATAATTCGCTTGCACAGTGCGCGCTGAGATCGGGGGACGCTTCTCCGTGAGACGACTCGGGGTCTGGGCGGGATCAATCCCCGGGCGGGGGAGCTGTGGTGCGGTAGCCATGAGCGAGCCAGGCGTCAATTCCCCCTTCGAGCAGGAAGGCGTAGCGAAATCCGTGAGCGCCCAGGGTGCGCATACCCGCCAAACCGCATTCGTCGTCGCGGCAGTAGACGAGAAAGCCGGTACGCACGACTGGCACGAGGGCATCTAACCGATCTTCGAGGTCGGCTAGAGGGATGTTCAAGGCAGCTTTGAGGTGGCCGAGCGGGCCGTGAAACTCTTCCTCGGTGCGCAGGTCGACGATCAGGATCTCGGGATTGTCGCGCAGGATCTCGAAAGCGACCGGCGGCCGAACGATGCGGAATCCAGGTCGCCAATCGGGCGGCTTTTGGTGGGCACAACCCAACACCAGGCTGCCCCAGGCCAGTCCTAAAGGAAGCCCTCGAAGCCAGGACCTGAAGCTCATGGGTTCTCTGCAGACTCAGCCGTCAAAGCGAGATCCAGCGAGTCGTAAATCAAGAAGAGGTGGTTTAGCTGGGCGACTTCGAGCAGCTTGCGAATGCGGGGAGACGGTCCGGCCAGGATCAATTTGCGGTTGCGGTCACGGAACTGCCCCAAGAAACCGACGAGTTCGCCGATCCCGGTGGAGTCGATGTAATTGATACGGTCGAGGTCGATAATGACGTTGCCGCGATCCTGTTGGAGAACTCGTTCCAGAGTTTTCGCCAGGAATTCCGCACTCTCGCCCAGCTTGATGACCCCTTCCACGCTGAGGACAGTCGCGCCGTTGCGGCGGCTTTTTTCGACGATCACCGGGCCGCTCCCTTCACTGATCAGAACTCCAGTCAGAACTCCAGTCAGAACTCAGGCCGCTGCTGCTCATCCGCCTTCACCAAGGCTGACAGGTTAGCAAGGGGGGCTCTCCAGGTCAATGCGCGGGTGTTCTTGCCAAATCAGGGGCGGCTCGTTCCCCGCTACCCTGGCGCAGGGTGGTGTATTGACCGGAGGGGATCCCGGACCAGGTTTCGCTGGTGCCGTCGGGCCAGCGGACCAGCACGCGATCGACGCGCGGATCATCGCCCAGGCCGAAGAGCACGCGCGGATCGTTGGCCGCGCAGTAGCTGCCGTCGGACCGCACCCGGCGCCAAAGCGGGGGCTTACCCTGGCGCAGGACCGCGGCTTCTGCTCCCAACATGTCGCGCGGTGGCTCGCGGCCGATCAAGCGCAAACCCAACCACGCGGCGCGACGTCCGGCCTGGTTTTGGAGCAAGCGAACCGGTCCGTTGTTGTTGACCACTACGGCGTCGAGCGCCCCGTCGTTGTCGACGTCCCCGAACAGCAGCCCGCGACCGACCTCGGATTGCTGGAAAGCTGCGCCTGCCCCGGCGGTGACCTCGACAAAACGGCCTTGACCGAGATTGCGGAACAGCTGTCGGGTCTGGTGCAGGGGAAAAGGATCACCTTGCCGTGCTAGCTCCGGCAAGAGGGTCACCGCGCCGTTGACCACCAACAAGTCGAGCCAGCCGTCGTTGTCGTAGTCGATCCATCCGGTACCAAAAGAGGTGAAGGGTAGGCTCGGTGGTCCCAGCCCGGAGTCGGCTGTGCGATCTTCGAACATCCCCTGGCCATCGTTTTGGTAGAGGGTGTTGGTCTCCTTGATCAGGTGGGTCATGAACAAGTCGAGATCGCCGTCGCTGTCATAATCGCCAGCATCAACGCCCATGCTGGCTTCCGATTGCCCGTGGCGGTTGACCGCACATCCGGCCAAGAGTGCCCAATCGCTGAAGGTGCCATCCTTTTGGTTGATCCACAAATTGTTCGGACGGCCATCGTTGGCGACATAGACGTCCGGCCAACGGTCGCCATTGAAGTCGGCGGCGACCACTCCCAGCCCGGGTTCTAGAACCCCGGCCAGACCCGCGCGCACGGTCACGTCTTCGAAGGTGCCGTCCCCGCGGTTGTGCCAGAGCCGATCGGGCTCGAAAGCGTAGGAACCCGGGCCGCAGTAGTCCGGCGCGCCCGTGAGCGAACGGCAGCGCGGCGGGTTCTCATCGCTGAAAGTCACGTTGTTGACCAAATAAAGGTCGAGCCAACCATCCCGGTCGTAGTCGAAAAACGTCGCAGCCACCCCGGAACCTAGGTCGCCAGTGCGAGTTTCTTGCGTCTGATCCCGGAAAGTGCCATCCCCCTGGTTGCGCAGCATCTGGTTGGCGCCCAGCCGCGGCAGATAGAGGTCGGGCCAGCCGTCGTTGTCAAAGTCACCGACGGCAGCCGCGCAGCCGTAAGAGCCTGGGGCAAAGCCACTGCGCGCGGTCACATCGGTGAAGCGCAGCTCCTGACCGCCTGCGCTTCCCGCGAGGTCGTTGCGATAAAGCCGATCGGTCAGCGGGGGTGGGTGACGCGGCTGCACCAGCGCTGCCGCTAAGGACTTGCCCCCGCGCATGGTGCCCTGGGCGAGGTAGACGTCGAGGTCGCCGTCGTTGTCAAAGTCGAAAAGGGCACCGCCACCGCAAGTGATCTCCGACAAGTAGAGTTCTCCGCTCATTCCGTTGAAGTGGAAGAAGTCGAGACCGGTTGGTGCTGCGACGTCGACGAAGATGTCGTTTGCAAGGGTGGGGTTGGTTGAGGCGGCGCTAGCGGCTGGGGTCCTCGCGGGTGGGGGATCTTGGGGTGGTCCCGGCTGACGCGCACACGTTCCGAGCATTGTCCCGAGCAACCCAGAGCTCAAAAGCAGCGCCCAACGAGCTCCGCCCAACCGTGCTCTGTGCCTGGGAATCCCGGAACGATTGCAGGTAGTCCGCACTTCCGCCATGGCGACGCAGCGTAGCATAGGCACCTAGCCGCCTAGCCCACCTAGCCCACCTAGCATGGGCCCTTCACAGATGACCGCCCAAGGAATATAATGTGCCCTCTTTGAGAAAGGACACCTGAGCTGGCTACCGAAGAGTCGCCTGCGGGTCAGGGTAAAGGGCTTGTTGCAGAATTCAAAAATGCTGATTCAAAAAAATAGAGCGTGGGGTGTCGAGGTGGTTCGACACGTTCGGGCCAGCTCGCTGACTGTTACCTAACTTGTTGCTCTGGAAAGACTTTGACAACACCCACGGGGCCTGCGATAAAGTGGCGCGCAGCTTGCAGTCCACGGCGGGTGAAGCGGGGTCAGGCCTCCCATCGCGCATGAATCAGTTGCATGATCAGCAGTTGTCGCTCTCGCTTTTTGGCTGCAGGCCAAGGGCCCGGACGGAAAAAACAGTTGACTCGTTAAGTAAGCTCGACTAGTACATCCGTTCAGCACACGCTGCCAACGGTTTTTCCAACGCTCTGGGGCAAATCCCGCGAGCATGTTCTTAACCGCTTCCACGGAGAAGAGGAAGCACAAAGAAAGGAGTCCACAGTATGAGGACAAGTACCAACTGGGCGAAGGCGCTTGGCTTTTGTTTGGTTGTCGGCCTGGTGCTGACTTCCCAGGTCCTGGCGCAAAACCCCACGGGTACCCTGACCGGCAAGGTCACCGACGCCGACGGCGCCGCTCTACCGGGCGTGACCGTCACGGTAACCTCACCGAGCCTGCAGGGCACGCGCAGCACTCAATCCGGCGTCAACGGCGACTACAAGTTCGCCTTCCTGCCGGCCGGTGACTACAAGGCGACCTACGAGCTACAAGGTTTTGCCACGATCGTGCGCGAGATCAGAATTTCGGCGGCGCAGTCCGACATTTCGGACATCCAGATGAAGCTGGCCGAAGTCACCGAAGAGATCGTCGTCACCAGCAACCTCGAGACGATCTCGGAATCCCGAACGGCGCAGACCACTTATGCCAAGGAAGAAGTCGAGAAACTGGCGATTGATCGCGACCTCGAATCTGCGGCCCTGCTCGTCCCCGGCGTGACCTCGACCGGACCCAACCAAAACGTCACCATCTCGGGCGCCATGTCGTTTGAGAACCTGTTCCTGGTCAATGGCGTCGTGGTCAACGAGAACATCCGCGGCCAGGCCCTCGACCTCTTCATCGAAGACGCAATTCAGGAAACCACCACTTCGACTTCGGCGATTTCGGCCGAGTATGGTCGTTTCACCGGCGGCGTGGTCAACGTGCTGACCAAGTCGGGCGGCAATCAGCTGTCCGGTTCGCTGCGCGTCAACTTGGAAAACGATGACTGGCTGGCCCGGACTCCGGTGAGCCCCGAGCGCATCGACAAGATCAACAAGATTAGCGAAGCCACCCTCGGCGGGGCTTTCGTCAAGGATCGGCTGTGGTTCTTCGGGGCCGGACGTGACCGCAGCACTGAAGCTTCTGCGCAGACCACCCTGACTCTGATCCCCTATGCGACCACGCGCGAACAGACCCGGGTAGAGGGCAAGCTGACCCTGGGGATCACGCCGAGCCACAACGTGATCGGCTCTTATCTCAACATCGATGACCTGCGCACGGGCACCAGCTTCGGTCAGATCATCACCATCGAGAGCACGACCGATCGCGAAGATCCGCAGGAAATCATTTCGGGGAACTACACCGGTATCTTGACTTCGAACTTTTTTGTCGAGGCCCAGTACTCCGAGCGCAAACTCGGGATCGGCCACGGTGCTGGCGGCAAGCGCGACCTGATCGCCGGGACCTTGATGCGCAACCGCGGAACCTCTTACCGGTACCACGCCCCCACCTTCTGCGGCGAGTGCGAACAGGAGCAGCGCGACAACGAGAACTTGCTCGGCAAGGCTTCGTACTTCTTGACCTCCGAGGGCATGGGCACGCATGACATCGTCTTCGGTTATGACACCTTCGACGACATCCGCTTCGCGATCAATCACCAGACCGGTAGCGATTTCACGGTGTGGTCGTCGAACATCATCGTCGACTCGCAGAACCGGGTCTTCCCCCAGCTCGTTGGCCCGCGCACCTGGATTGGCTGGTTCGCGGTGTTCAACCTCGACATTGCGCAGCCGACCAGCTTCAAGACCAACTCCTTCTACGTCAATGACAGCTGGCAGCTCAACGAGCACTGGAGCTTCAACCTCGGTTTGCGTTATGACGAGAACGACGGTGCCAACAGCGCTGGCGCCACGATTGCGGATGACTCCAAGGTTAGCCCCCGGTTGGGCTTGAGCTACGATGCCAAGGGTGATGGGGATCTGGTGGTCAATGCTAGCTACGGCACTTACGTTGCCGCAGTGGCGAACAGCATCGCGGACGGGACTTCGAATGGGGGCGCCATCGGCCTCATCTTGAGTTCCTACCTCGGGCCATCGGTCAATGCCGACCGCAACTGTGCCGCTGCCGGGACCTGTGTTGCGACTTCGGACGCACTGCGCACCCTCTTCGACTGGTACTTCTCCCACGGTGGCATCACCGACCCGAACGGCAATATCTCGGGCGTTCAGGGCTTGTTCTACACCTGCATCCCCGGGGTGACCGCGATCATTCCCGACACCCTCAAGTCACCTTCGGCCGATGAGTTGACCGTGGGTGTGACCAAGCGGCTGGGTAGCAAGGGCATGTTCCGCGCTGACGTGGTCTATCGCGATTGGACCGACTTCTACTCCGATCGCCGTGACTTGACGACCGGCTCGGTCATCTCCAATGGCATTCCGATTGATCGCACGTTCGTCGGCAATTTCGGCAACGACATTCTCGAGCGCACCTACACCGCGATCAACACCCAGTTCCGTTACCGCCTGACCGACCGCCTGACCATTGCCGGGAATTACACCCTGTCCAACCTCGAAGGCAACATCAACGGCGAGAACGAAACCAGCGGTCCGTTGTCGTCCAGCCCGTTCGACTATCCCGAGTACTCCGAAATCCGCTGGTCTTTCCCCAAGGGCGATCTGCGCGGCGACCAGCGCCACAAGCTCCGCGCTTGGGCGGTTTATGACATCCTGGACAGCGAACGCAATTCGCTGAGCGTCAGCTTGCTGCAGAGCTTCTACTCGGGCACGCCTTATGGGGCAGTCGGTGCGGTCAATACCGTCGACCTCGTCGGCGACATCGGCTATAAGAGCGTTGCGGATCCGTTCACCTACTACTTCACCGCGCGCGATGCATTCCACACCGATAACCTGACCCGGACGGACATCGCCTTCAATTACGCCTTCCGCTGGAATGCGTTTGGTAAGTCGATGGAAGTCTTCATCCAGCCGGAAGTGATCAACATCTTCAACGAAGATGCGGTTCACTGGATCGATGACATCAACGACGACGTCCTCGATGCCACGGTTTCTGCCGCCTATCCCGACTTCAACCCGTTCACCACGACGCCGGTTGAAGGGGTCCATTGGGACAAAGTCGCCGCTTTTGGCCGACCGAACAACGAAGATGCTTTCCAAGATCCGCGGGAATTCCGGTTCTCCGTAGGGTTCCGGTTCTAAGCCTCGCTGATCGCCGTTTTTCGGTATGAAGCCCCGGCCGCTCTGGCCGGGGCTTTTTCATGTGCGTGCAATTTGCGGGGACCAGCCGTCAGGAGTACGGGATAGACTCCCGGGGGAACCTAAAGGTGAGCCGCTATGATCCACCCGATGAACCTGCTTTCCGCCGCCCTGCTGTCGGCTCCAGCGCTTGCCAAAGTGTGGAAAGCATGAGGAGAAAGCCATGAGCAGCGGACTTCTGAGCCGAACCTGCCTGGCGCTGAGCCTGGCCGGGGCACTTCTTCCCTCAGCCGCTCGCGCTCAGGAGGGTGAGGAGAAACCAGCTGAACTGTTCTTCGAATCGGTCGATGTTCACGTGGCCAACATCGAGGTTACGGTCACCGACGCCGAAGGCAAGCCGGTCACCGGTTTAACCCGAGGGGATTTTGCTGTGCTGGAAGACGGTCAGCCGGTCAAGTTGACTAACTTTTTTGCAGTCGAGGAGCGAGCGGTCATCGACGAAAGCAGCGCAAGCGCTGCCGGACCCAGCCCTGAGATCGCGGAGGACTCGCTGTCGGAGGGGGTGGCTTTGGGCAGTGCTGCGGGACCAGAAACGCGGAACCTTTTTTTGGTGGTCTACATCGACAACCTCAATATCGAGCCGCAAAGCCGCAATCGCTCTTTTGCGAGCCTGCGCAACTTCCTCCATGACCGACTCGGGCCGAACGATCGGGTCATGATCGTCGCCTTCGATGGAGGCCTGGAAATCGCCCAGAAATTCACCAACGATCGAGGGCGCATCGAGGAAACCTTGAGCCGTCTCGAAAAAGAGACCGGACGCACGGTCGATCGTTCGGCGCGGGAGCGGCACATTCAACAGCAGATTCAGCGCACGCGGTTAGTTCCCCGCCCCCAAAACGAGGGGGACGACGTGGCGGAGTTCGAAGCGGTCCAGCTGATCGCCACCGGTCTCCTGTTCGACATCCGCACCTATGTCGACACGGCCTATCGCGAGGTAGAGGCGACGGTTGCCGCCCTGGAACGCTTTGCCGGTTCGCTTGCCGGCCTGCCTGGGCGCAAAGCGATCCTCTACTTGAGCGACGGTGTCTCCTCGCGCACGGGTGAAGCGCTGGTCCAGGGGTGGCACAACAAATTCGCAACGTGGGCGAGCAACAGCGGCGCGCGCAGTTTGGAAGCGGCAGTTGCCACCGTGCAGACCATGCCGCGAGATACGCTGCCCTTGTTCCGTCGCCTGGTCGACAGCGCCAGCGCCCAACGCGTCGCCTTCTACCCTCTTTCGAACCCGCGCCGCCAGGGCGCGGGGCAGGTCACCGCCGAATTCACCAGCGCCGGCACGAGCGACGGGTTGGGCGCCTTTTCGCCGGATATCCTCGCGATCGAAGCCTTCAACCGCGAAGCTCCGCTCTTGTTGATGGCAGAGGGAACTGGCGGCGTGGCTTTCACCCGCAGTAGCAACATGGCCGAATTGCTCGACCGGATGACAGCGGATTTTTCCACCTTCTATTCTTTGGGCTACACGCCGCTCAGTCCTGGAGATGGGAAGTTTCACGAAGTCGAGGTCACCGTCAACCGTCCGGGCTTGGTCGTCCGCCATGTCAAAGGCTATCGCGAGGTTGAACCGGCGGAGCAAATGCGCAACCTCACGCTGTCGGCGCTGTTTTACGATTTTGCCGACAACCCGCTGGCGGTCAGCTTGGCCGCCGGCCAGTACAACGAAACCACCGGCGGCCAGTTCCGTATCCCGCTGATGATCAAGGTCCCGTTCGAGAAGCTCGTGCTTTTACCGCAAAAGGACCTCTGGGCGGGGCGGCTGATGGCTTATGTGGTCGTTCAGGATGAAAAAGGTAACCTCTCCCCCTTCAAACGCGTCTTGATCCCCTTGCGCGTTCCCGATTCGCAGTATGACAAGGCGATGCAAAGCCAGGCTGCTTATACCCTCGATCTGGTCATGAAGAAAGGGAAGCACCGCATCGCCGTAGGGATTCGCGACGAGCTAGCTCACGTCGAAGCGACGGTGAACCTCGATTTGAGCGTGGGCCTGGGTTTGGGGAGCTAGCCAGGAGAAACCCGATGCTGGGCAGAAATAGATGGCGAGCGCAGCGGCTTGTGCGGAAAGCTAGGATGCTGTGGGTCCTGGGCTGGGTGGCCTGGGTGGCCCTGAGCCCGAGCAGCGCTCAGGAACCCGCAACTCGAAGCGAGCCGGTGCGGGGCGGCGTGCAGCAGGACGCACCTCTTCCTGCTCCCTGGCATGGGCCCATAGCCCTGCAAGCTCAGAAGCTGCGTGGGCTTTCCGGAGAGGCGGCAAGCCTGGCCATGCTGGCGCCGGTGGGGGGAGAGTTGGCGATCGAACCGCTGGCTTTACTCGTCCGCCCAACCGCAAAAACCGACGGGGCGAGGGTACGCATGCCATTTTTCGTCGAGATCGACGGGGCGTCGGTGCTCGAAACCAATCAGGCCAAAGCTGTCCGGCTCGAAGTTTACGCCTATGTGCTGGATGCCCAGAAAAGAGTGGTCGCCTACTCAGCAGAGGTCTTCGGTGTGGACATCGAGACGCTGGGAGAAGCCATCTGGCAAGGCGGGCTCAAGTATTATGGCCATCTGGACCTCCCTCCCGGAGAATACGTCTTGCGCATTTTGGTGCGCAACTTCCAGTCCAAGGCCAAGGCGGTCCGCGAGCAAAAGATCGAGGTGCCAGAGCCGAAAGACTTCCCCGCGGTGCTGCCCCCGATTTTTCCCGATCCGGCCAATCGCGATGCCTGGCTGGCGGTTCGCGAGTGGAGTCCGGAACTCGAGCCGTATCCCCTGATCGCAACTGACCGTGCGGTGAGCCCTGCCGCGCGTGCCATCTTGATCTCGAGCCGTAATCAGGACGTCTACTTGTTTGCCGATTTGCCGCAAAGCACGATCCGCCGAGGTTCGATCGAGGTCCTGCAGGGGGAGAAAGTGATTGCCCGCGTGCCGCTCGACGAACCGCTGGAAACCTCGAGCGGCGTCCGCGGCTTGAGCCATACCAGAATTCGCTTTGCGGTCCCGGAAATCCCGTCCGGACGCTATGAACTGCGGTTTCGGCTGAACACAGGGGGTAAAGACCTCGAATCTCCGGCCACTGCGGTCTTGATCATCAGTCCAGGGGCAGAAGAGCGCGAAATGCTATGGACCGATTTGCGCTCCATGCTCAAGGCGGACCAGACCGTGGCTGTGCCAGAGGACCCCGCCGCGATGCCGCAGCGGGTCAGCAAGAAGCTGGTCAAAGCCCTGGCGGAGCGCTACCAGAAGACGCTCGCCGCCGCCGCCAAAGCACTGCCTGACCAGCAGCGGGCAACGATCTTCGACTTTGAGTCGAACGTCTTGACCGAAGGTCCGCAAGGGGCGCTGGCTGCCCTGCTGGCCGGTGAGCTGGCAGTGGCCGAGAAACTTGCCGAGCAGGACGTTGAAAGCTTGATCCCGCTGCTGCTGCTCCACCAGGAGCTCCACCCCACCTACCGCCGCCGCCGGCTCTACTCGCTCGCCGTACATACCCGCGATTTGATCGAGCAACTCGCCGAACTCTATGCCAAGCAGGGGCAAACCGAAGGATCGCGGGTGGTGGCTGGGCGGGTGCTGACCAGCCTCGCCGGCGATCTCCAGGCATACAACCTGCCTGCAGCCAGTCGCAGACTTTTTCAACGCGCCCTGGAACTGGATGCGCGCAACCAAGCAGCGCTGTTGGGTCTGGCAACTAGCCTTGAACGTTACGGAGAGCGGGCGGAAGCCGCCAAGTATTTGGAAGCCTTGGTGACGACGTATCCGTCGTTCAGTGAAGGTCTCCTCCGCCTCGCGCTCAACCTCATCCGGACCGGCCAGACCACGCGGGCCAAACAGCTGCTCGAAGCCGCCAGCAACATCGCTTCCCCGCGCTGGGTGCGGGCCATCGCTTTCCAGGAGCTGGCGCGCGGCCACCTCTTGACCGGCGACTTACTGCAAGCAGTAGAGCTGCTCGAACGCGCGGTCGAGCTGGTCCCCGAACAACAGACCTCGCTCATTCTTTTGGCCCATCTTTATGACCGCCTGCAACAACCTGCCAAGGCGATTGACATCCTGGCGCGAATCACCCCTGCTCCAGAGCAGACCGAGTCCGCCCGCAAGCTCTACGACAGCTGGCCCCAAAGCGTCTTGGAGCAGACCCGCAGCGAGCTCTCGACAGCTGCCAGCGGGCGCCAGGACGCGTTCCAGCACTCCCTCGAAGCATTGACCGCAGCCGGAGACGAATGATGAATGGCTTGCCCAGCAAGAAGACAAGCCCGCAAGCGCATTGGATGGTGCTGCTAGCCCTGCTGCTCGCGGCGAAAAGCCCTGCCCTCGAGGTGACGATTCTCAGTCCTCCCCCAGGGGAACCGACCTTTGGCGAGGTGGTGTTCGAAGTCGAGGTTTATCCTGCAGACGGTGCCCGTCGGGTCGTGCTGGCGGTCGATGGCAAGGTCGTCGGAGAGCTGGCCCAACCACCTTTCCGCCTGACCACCCACTTGAGCGAAGCCAACCGTGAGCGGCACTTTGCGGCCACTGCCTACGGTTTCAATGGCGAGATCGCCGAGGCTCTGGTGGTGACGCCGGGGATTCGGGTCGACGATGAGATCGATGCAGAGTTGCAGCAGCTTTACGTGACCGTCTCCGCCGGAGACCAACGGATTCTCGATTTGGATGCGGCTGCCTTCACCATCGTCGACAACGGGGCTCGCCAAGAGCTCGTGACTTTTGCCCGCGGCGACATTCCCTTGACCGCCGCGATCCTGATCGATTCGAGCGCCAGCATGCGCGGCGACAAATTGCGCGACGCGCTGGCTGGCGCCGGCGCTTTCGTCCGGGGCATGCAGCCCGGTGACGAAGCCTCGATGCTGCTTTTCTCCGATCGCTTGCTGCTTTCCACTCCCTTTTCGAGTGACATCTCGTTGCTCACTTCGGGGCTGGGAGGGGTCAAAGCCGATGGCGGGACCGCCCTCTACGATCACCTCTACATCGCGCTCAAGCGGCTGGAGCGTCAGCAAGGACGTCGAGTGGTCATCCTCTTGACGGATGGTATCGACAGCCACAGCGCGCTGCGCATGACTGACGCGATGTGGCTGGTGCGGCGTAGTCGCGCCTTGATCTACTGGATCCGCACCGGCTTTCGCGCAGACGACGTCCAACAAGCGCGCTTTTCCGCCTGGAAAGATGCTGATGAATATCGGCAGGAATACGAGCAGCTGAACCAAGCCGTCCTGGAAAGCGGCGGGCGGATCGTCGACGTGCAGCAGGTCGCTGATGCCGATGTCGCCTTTCGCGAAATCCTGCGCGAACTGCGCGAGCAATATGTGATCGGCTATCAACCGAACAACAAGCGCCATGATGGCAGCTGGCACCAGATCGGCGTCCGGCTCAACCGCGAAGACCTGCGGGTCCGTGCCCAGCGCGGCTACATCGACTATTGAACCGTCGATCGGACGAGGTGCCAGCCACCTGCGGAGGAGGCTGGCACCCCCCTGCGACAGATTCCTCAATCCCGGCCGCTGGTCAAGAAGAAAACATCGTAAACCGGGCGGCGGTCCAGTACGCCGGTGGGGCTCTCACACCAGCCGTAGGCGAGAAATCGAAATTCGTTGCCAAATTCATCGACCAGATCGGAATCTTGCACTTCGAGCTCGATCGCTACCACGCCTGCCTGGTCCAGAGTCATGGTTTCTGCGGGACTGCACTCACCGTCGTGCGAGTCGTCGATCCAAAGGCGGAAATCCTGCCAGTCGACATCGGCAGAGGTGATCCGGAAATCGAAGTTGGAGTCATAGGTGGCCAGCGCCTCAAAACCGTTATTCGCGAGATCGCCGGTGCCGATTTTCCGCGCATCACCAAAGAGCTCGCCGCCGGTTTCGGCGCACTGGCTGCCATCGAGATCAGTG
>CAZCOV010000079.1:0-3369 GCA_964499975.1 uncultured Thermoanaerobaculia bacterium | reverse complement strand
AATGATATACCAACGTCCCTCTGAAGGCCTGAAGACAGCGATGTCCGTCTTTCCATCGCCGTCAAAGTCGAAACGAACTCCGCCGGCCAGCGATGATAACCCCCCATCCACGTTGCTGCAGTTGACCAGGACCGGGCTCTGGTGGCAATCCGTGGGATGGCCACATACACCGCGTTCAGCTGCGGTGGCGTTGAGTGAATTGGCCATCGCGCATTCGGTGGCCTGTACACTGGTTGCATCTGCACCCGCCGGAATTGGGGACATGACGTGCTGCGTACAGCTTGTGGGAGCATCAGCGAGTCCCATGCGGTGCCCGATCTCATGCGCGATGATGTGCTGAAGTTTTGCAACGTCATTCACGGGGCAGGGTTTCAGCGTACCTGAACTCGTTCTTTGGAAAGCGTAGACGTGGGATAACACGGAATTCTCATAAGTCCCGCAAACCCCGGGTCGATTGGTTTGTGGGATCGCTCCGTTGATGTATCTTACAGTGAAATAGTTAACGTAGGTCCGATCACCTGGAGGGGTAATAATGAGCTCCGGGAGGCCGCCATCACCTCCCGCTGCTCCACAGGTATTGTTCCACTGAAAGAGTGCGCCAGAAAGCGCCTGCGAAGCAGTCGCCTGCAGATTGCTGGGGAAATTGCTAAGCGTCACCACTATGTAATTCCAGTTGTTCCACGAGGAGCGGCGTGGTGTCGTGCAGGGCTGCGCACCTGCTCCGTCTGGTATCAGGAGCAACCAGGCTACAAATGCCAGGCTACCTGCAACACAGTAACGTTTGCCGTCATTCATACGCATACCATTCTCCATTACCCCCCTATTCTGATTCGGAGGCGAATGCCCTCGCCAAGCCGCGGAGCAGCTCGGTTCTGGTTGCAGGAAGTGATGCGCCCTGCTTCAGCCAGGTGACAAGATGTGGGGAGTATCGAACTTCCTCGCCGGAGATCAAAACGAGGTTTCGCGGGTACTCGATCAAGAGGAGATCAACACTGGCGTTCCCTGGCGGATCGGTAAAGAGGAGCACTTCGTCGCCAACCTTTGGCAGACCGGCAAACCTGGGATCCTCCTTGCAGACTCGTTTACCCCGAAAAGTGAACGCGCCAACAGGAATAAAAGCAAAAAAATCCTTTCCGACGTCGATCTGGCGCGAACCTTCTCTTGCCTCCACGCGAACTAGAAAACCCGCCTCGCCGACTTCAAAGCCTGGGGTCAGTTCCTTGACCGTTCCAAAGGCGATGACGGGATAAGTTTGCGCAGCCTCGGTCAGGGAGGTTGGGGGGTTTCTGGCTTCGTAAAGGTCATAGATGATAGGCTCGACCGGGTAGCAACCATGGACGGGAGTGGCGTCGAAAATCGCATTCATACGGCTCATCCCGATGGGCTCGAAAAGAGCCGGATCCAGAGTGTCTTGAGTTTCAGCCAGCTTGGCGCTGACAAACAACGGGTACTCGACTGTCGGATCGTAAATCGTCGCGGGCGACTCTTCCTGCGCAAGAATTGCCGTTTGCAATGCAAGAAGCAGTGCCGCCGCGCTGAGCATGTTCAGCAGACAGCGGCGAATTGGCAGATTTCGCCGATCCTTATCACGGGGCATGTGCAGCATATTCTTGATCCTCCTTAAGCAGGCTTTGGTTCGATGAGGAAATTTATTCTTTGGCAGCGGTGAGTGTCAAGATACGTAACTGGCGTCAAAGCAAGTCTTTGACTTCGGCGACGGAAAAATTGAGTTGATCCAAGCCCGCGCGGGGGGCGCTTCCGGCGAGCACCGCCTCTTGCGGTTCTAGCGGGCGAGACTTCCGGGATCAGCGAGGTAGGCGAGGGTTTTGCGGGCGACGCGGGAGCCGCTGTGGATGCAGTCCGGCAAGCCCACGCCTTCGTAGGCACTGCCGGCGAGGAACAGGCCGGGGGGGAGGGTCTGGTAGAGTGCATTCACCCGTTCCAGATGGCCGACGTCGTACTGCGGATAACCCTTGGGAAAGCGGTAAAGACGCCACAACCACGGACGCGCCTTGAACTTGAGCAGGGACTGCAGTTCCCGCGTCACCAGGGCGACCAGCTGCTCGTCGTCTTGCTCGAGCAGTTCTTCTTGCCAAGCCCCACCGAGGAAAACCCGAAGCAGGACTTGATCCGAAGCGGCGCGTTCAGGGAATTTGCTTGAAGTGAAGGTGCAGGCCAGGATCTGACGCCCTTCGCAGCGCGGGACCAAGAAGCCGAAGCCGTCGATGGGGCGTTTGAGTTCGGAGCGCCGAAAACCTAGCGACAGGGTCAGGAGCGACACGTAGCGGATGGCTTCGAGACCGCCGACGAGTTGGGGGTTGAGGTCGCGCACGATCTGTGCGGTGGCCGCAGCGGGGGTGGCCAACACGATCGCATCGGCGAGCAGCACGGTGTGATCCTTGAGGCGCACGGCATAGGCCGGAGTTTCGCCGGTGCGGGCGATCGTTAAGACGCGCCGTCCGAGGATGCGGCTTGTGGCAGGGAGCTGACTGGCGAGGGCTTCGACAAGGTCGGCCATACCTTCGCGGAGGGTCCAGAAAACGGGTCCTGCCGCCGCTTTTTGCCGTCCGGCCTCGCGCACCCCACGCCAGAGGCTGCCAGCACTCTGTTCCAGGGCGCGAAACTGGGGGTAGGTGGCGAGCAAGCTCATCCGTTCGGCGTCGGCCGCATGGATGTGGGCGAGCAGGGGTTCGCCCAACCGCGCGAGCGCTTCCTCGCCCATCCTGCGCCGGATGAAATTGGCCAGGCTCTCATCGCCCTCAGCCAGACGCGGTGCCACCAGCGGTTCGAGCCCCATGCGCAGCTTGCCCGACCACGACAGGATGGGCGAACGCAGCCAGGGCCAGATCCGGGTCGGGACCAGCTGTTGCAAGCCCGCGGGCAACTCCACCAGGCGTCCGTTCTTGACGATCGAAGTTTTGTGCTGCGCCGCATTGCTCGGGAGCAAGGCTTCGCCCAAGTCCAGCTCGCGGGCCAGGTCAAAAGCCCAGGGCTTGTGGCCGAGAAATGCGTCCGGCCCACCTTCGATGACAAAGCCATCCTGGCGTTCGGTGATGATCTTGCCGCCCAGATGCGGCGCAGCTTCCACCAGCCAAAAAGACAATGGCAAGCCGTTGTCGCGAGCTTCCTTTTGCAAGTAGTAGGCGGCAGCCAGGCCGGTAATCCCACCGCCGACGATGACCACGCGTTTCATATCGCTGGCGTACTTTCTGTTCGCACGATGCGCACGGTTCTGACGGTCCCTCCCCCAATTATTTTATATAATTATTTTATATTTGACGGCTCGCGGATCACGCTTCCTATTCTTCACGGACCACCAGGGTACCGTTGGTCGGAATCCCAGCGCTTAGGACTTGCTTTTTTCCCGAC
>CAZCOV010000078.1:0-19411 GCA_964499975.1 uncultured Thermoanaerobaculia bacterium | reverse complement strand
GCCCAGGCCGGGCTGGGCGAAATCGCGATCACCACCGGGCACAGACCGCAGTGGATGGCCCGGCGCGTGAAGTCGACGTTGGTTTTCCGGCTCTCTTGGTGGAACAACAGGTGGCTTTGCGGGTGGAGGCGGCGCAAGGTGGCTTGGAGTTCGGGGTCGGTCTTGCCTTCGAGGAAGATCAGGGCGCTGCGCGAGCGCAGCAGGTCATTGAACCAGGACTGGTTTTCGGCCTGGTAGAGGAGGATCTGATCGGGCCGGGCGCAGCGCACCAGCTGGGCGGTGACCAGGGGGTCGTGGGGCCGGTAGACCACTTGCCCGGCGCCCGCGGCATAGGCGACCTCGCCGAGCCGCAAGGCAAAGGGGCGGTGGATCAGTTCGCTGCAGATCGCGATCCGCTGCCCCGGTCGCAGGTTCAAGGCGAACTCGATGAGCAGGTGCGCGTAACGGTCGAGACAGGCTTCGTGGTGGGCATTTTTGGGTGGCGGCAGGACGTCCAAGGCGGTCGGGTAAGGGCTGCTGAGGAGCAGGGATGAGGCCATGGCGAGATCTCCTGAGCTGGGGTGGTGGTGCCGTGCCGGAAAGGTGGAAACGGTAGTAGATCAGGCGGTCGACAACGACAAAGAGACTAGATCCTGCGCGGAAAGTCAGGATAAACGTCGAGAAACGCCAAACGATGACCCTTGAGACAGCGGCACGTGGAACCCTGTCCAGGTCGGCTCGCTCAGCACCCAAGGGCGCCAGGGGCGCGACACCCCACGGAGATACCATGCGCTTCGGCGTAGAAGTTATTTCTGCCGCATTGCGGTTCGGGCACGAACCGCTTCAAGAATTTTTCGGGCTGGCACGTGGAATACTGCGCAGGGTAGCCCGTTCAGCTGGCAAGGGAGCCAGGAGCGCGGCACCTCGCGGAGGACACACCATGCGCTTCGGACTCGCATTCATTCCTGGTGGTTAGTTGCGTGTTGTGGGGGCGGCGTGCCGCCTCCATCTCTGTTGCAGAACTGGACGCTATTTGCCCAAGGAGAATAAATCTGCAAACATTTGGCCGGCGAAGCTGAACGATCTATGGATTAGGAGCCCATTCCAAAATGACCTTGCGGCAGCCGGATCGCCTCGCCTGCAACGATTACATTGACAGTCTTCTCGCCAATGATCCCCTCTATGGTTTTCAAGTCGCAGAGCAAGTTGTCCAGAATTTACAGGGCCAGGAACACTTGGACCGGTGCGTGCTGGCACAGGCATGGGCGCGCCTCGGGACTGCCTTTCGCACCATCGGCGATTGCGCCCGAGCAGAGCATGCATTCGAGACAGCTGAGGGACTCTGCGGCTGCACGAGCTGTCGCCCAGATCGACTCAGGCGTATGGCCTATCTGCGCACCTGTCAAGGTTTGCCAGGGCACGGAATTGACTTGGCACATGCCGCAGTTGAGGCTTTCGGACAAGATCCACGCGGCGTCGGTCGGGCGCGCCTGGCGCTTGCGTACGCAGAGCTGGGCGCTGGCCACTTGGAGCGGTCGCTGGTAACGGCCAGGCAAGCCCTGGCGGAACTTCCACCTGATGACCTCCTGTATGTAACAGGCGCCCTGTGCTACATCTCGACCATTGCGCTCCGGATTTCACTGGATCCGCCTACCCTGAACCAGGTGCTCCAGGAACTCAATCAGTTGCGCCAGCGCTGGCCGCGCGCGAAGCGCTACCGAGCTGCCCGCGCCCGCGTCCGCATGCTGCGCGCGCTGATCCGCGACCGGCTCGGCCTGATTCGCCCCGCGGATCTGCGCACCACCTTGCGCCAAGTCCAGCGCACACTGCTCGACCTCGGCCTGATCCGCGATGCGGTTGCAGTCACCGCGGAGACGGCGGAGCTGTGTTCCAGCATGCGCGCTGAAGAGCTCGCTGCCGACACCGTCTATGCGATGATCAACGCCTTGCCGGACTCCCTGCCCCGCCACCTGGCGATGGCGGTCCGCAAGCTCCGCAAAAGCCTGCAGGCGATCAACCGTACCACCATCTGCCGCGCTGCCGCCGACCTCCGCGAGGCCCTTATCCTCCGCCCCAGCACTGCTTTCTGAGCCTTCCCAGCAGCCTGGCCATGACCAGCGAATCGCCCTGGCAGATGAGTCTGGCGGCACTTACTGTCGCTGGAACGTTCGGTTCGTTGCCCTTGCTGGCGCTGTGGGCGGGGTTGCGGGCTGACGCTGGACCCGCATTTGCTCGGGATCTGCTGGATCTGGCTTCCCAAGGCTTGTGAGGTCGCGCTATTGTCGGTATTCTCATGGCGAACCTGCTCATGGACACCCAGTGGCACCGGATAAGTAGCGATAAGTAGCAGATAGACACCCACCGACTTGAACGCGACGCGACTTGACCACGGAGAACTGATGTTCGTTATCGAAGAATTCATCGCGCGGGAGATCCTGGATTCACGAGGGAATCCGACGTTGGAAGTCGATTGTCTTTTGACCGGCGGAATCTTGGGGCGCGCGGCTGTGCCTTCTGGGGCCTCGACCGGCAGCCGCGAAGCGCTCGAGCTGCGCGATGGCGGTCAGCGCTTTTACGGCAAAGGCGTGACGCGTGCGGTCGACAGCATCCACCAGGAGATCAGCCGGGCCATCCAGGGCATGGACTCCCGGGATCAAGCGTTGATCGACCGCACCCTGATCGAGCTCGACGGCACCACGGACAAGAGCCGGCTGGGGGCCAACGCTATCCTCGGGGTCTCGCTCGCGGTGGCCAAGGCTGCGGCAGATGCCGCGGGCTTGCCGCTTTATGCTTACTTGGGTGGCCCGGGCGCAACCTTGCTGCCGATTCCCCTGCTCAACGTCTTGAATGGTGGAGCGCACGCCAATAACTCGGTCGACATCCAGGAGTTCATGCTGGTGCCGATGGGCTTTGACGCGTTCTCGGAAGCCCTGCGGGCCGGAGCCGAGATCTACCAGGGACTGAAGAAGTTGCTCGACCAGCGCGGAATGAGCACCGCGGTCGGGGACGAAGGCGGGTTTGCCCCCAATTTGCCCAACAATCGCGCGGCTCTCGACCTCCTGATGCAGGCCATCGAAGGCGCGGGTTACATCCCCGGGCAGCAAATCGCGCTGGCCCTCGACGTGGCCGCGAGCGAGTTGGTCGAAGGATCGAATGGCCACGGCGTGCGCTATGCCTTGCCGGGCGAGAATCGCAATCATTTGTCCGCGCAGAACCTGATCGAGCTGTACCGCGAGTGGATCGAGGCGTATCCGCTGGTCTCGATTGAGGACGGCCTGGCGGAAAATGACATCGACGGCTGGCGTGAGCTCACCGACGCTCTGGGCGACCGCGTCCAACTGGTGGGGGACGACCTCTTCGTCACCAATCCGGGGATTCTGGCCGAAGGGATCGCTGAAGGGTTGGCCAACTCATTGCTGGTCAAGCTCAACCAGATCGGTACCTTGACCGAAACCTTGAAAGCGGTCGAGATGGCTAAGATCAACGCCTACACCAACATCATCAGCCACCGTTCGGGGGAGACCGAAGACACCACGATCGCGGATCTCGCGGTCGCCACCCAGGCTGGGCAGATCAAGACCGGAGCGCCCTGCCGCAGTGAGCGGGTCGCCAAGTACAACCGATTGTTGCGCATCGAGGAGGAGCTGGAAGACGCAGCTTCTTTTCCTGGAGCTTCGGCCTTCCCGCGCTGGGGCGGTTGAACCACACCGAGTTGCATCCCCAAGAGCGCAAGCCGCCGCCGTACCCCCCGATTTTGGGGGTGGCGGTGGTGGTCATTTTGCTGGTGCTCGCGCTGGCCGCGCTCAAGAGCTATCGCGACTTGCAAGCTGCGCGTGCTCACGAAGCCGAACTGCAGCAGGGGATCCGGGCGGCCGAACAGCGAATCGCTGGCTTGCGTGAGCGCGCTGCCAGTTTGGAAAGCGATCCCCTGACGTTGGAACGGATGGCGCGCGAAGAGCTGGGCATGATCAAGCCCGGTGACGTCGTGATCATCCTTCCTACAGAAGGGGCTCCGCCGTTGCCAGCCCGTTGATGGTCGATGAGAATTTGGAGAAAAACATGCGAGTACTGGTCACCGGACACCATGGTTATATCGGCTCGGTCTTGATGCCACTCTTGGCAGCAGCAGGCCATCAGATAGTGGGCCTGGACAGCGAACTCTTTGCGCCATGCACCTTTGGTCCAACCCAGCCGGAGGAGCCGTGGCCCACGTTGACGCGGGACCTACGCGACGTCGAACCAGCGGACCTCATCGGGTTTGACGCGGTGATCCACCTCGCCGGCTTGTCGAACGACCCGCTGGGCGACTTGAACCCGAGTCTCACCTACGACATCAACTTGCAAGGCTCGCTGCGCCTGGCGCGGCTCGCCCAAGCGGCGGGGGTCCAGCGTTTCTTGTTCTCCTCGTCGTGCAGCAACTATGGTGCTTCAGGGGACGACCTGCTCGACGAAGAAGCCACGCTCGCCCCCTTGACCCCTTACGCGGTCTCCAAAGTCCAGTTCGAAGCCGAACTGGCCCAGTTGGCGAACGAGCAGTTCACCCCGGTTTTTCTGCGCAATGCCACGGCATATGGCATTTCGCCGCGCCTGCGGGTCGACCTGGTACTCAACAACCTGGTCGCGTGGGGCGTGACCACGGGCAAGATCGTGCTCCAAAGCGACGGCACGCCTTGGCGTCCGCTGGTGCATGTGGAAGACATCGCGCGCGCTTGCCTGCTCTTTCTCGCAGCGCCGCGCGAAAAGATCCATGCGCAAGCCTTCAACATCGGTTCGAGCCGCGAGAACTACCGCATCCGTGAGCTCGCTGAAATCGTGCGCGAGACGGTCCCGGACTGCACCGTCACTTTCGCACCCAACGCCAGCCCGGATGCGCGCAATTACCGCGTCAGCTGCGCCAAGCTCGAAACGACATTCCCCGACTTCAAACTGCGCTGGGACGTCCGTCTAGGCGCGCAGCAGATTTACCAAGCTTACCGCGCGGTCGGTTTCACCCGCGAGCAATTCGACGGACCGCGCTTCAAGCGTCTCGCCCACATCCGCACCTTGATGGAGCAAGGCGCGCTCGACACCAACCTGCGCTGGACCGCAGTGCCCGTGGCCTAGCGGCCACCGGTCAGCGGGACGTTGGGGAGCGCGTTCAGCGAACTCAACACACTGCCTGGATTTCCTGCCATAGCGCTTCATAAGCCAACGCAGCCCGACTTTTGCGCGCGAAGAGGGCCAAGGGCTGGCGCTCTTTGCCCATTTGCTCAACCTCACTTGCGTAGGGAATTTCACTGCGCAAGAAGGGGGAAGGCCCCCCGGCTGCGCGCAGCTGTTCCAAGGTTTCGCGGTGCAAGCTGCGGCGGCGATCGACCAGGCAGAAGAAGGGGAGGATGCGCAAGCGTTCGGGACCGCGGCGGCGGAGGTGGTGGTGCAGCTGGTCGAGGGTGCGCAGCGACAACGGGGTCGGGATGGTCGGCACCAAGAGCACGTCCGAAGCCACGAAAACGCTTTCTGAAGTCAGCGAGATGCTCGGCGGACAGTCGAGAAAGAGGTGGTCATACTCGGCTGCGAGAGGTTCGATCAGCGCAGCTAGGCGCTGGTGGGGCTTTTTGAACTCGCCGAGCTCGAGGTCCATGCGGCGGTAGGCAAAGTCAGCCGGGATCAAGTCCAGGCCCGGAAAGTCCGTGCCGCGAATTTGCAGATGGAGCTTTTTCTTGCGCCGCAGCAGTTCCTGGCTCTTGCCGCTGATTTCGGCTTGGATGCGGAAGTAGAACGAAGCCGCGCCTTGGGGGTCGAGGTCCCAGATCAGGGTGCGCCAGCCGGACCGGGCGGAAAGGTACGCTAAATTGACCGCGGACGCGGTTTTGCCCACGCCACCCTTGATATTGAACACCCCGAAGACCTTCATCGAGACATCTCACTCGCGCTTCAGCCAGCGCGGATTTCGAGGACCACCAGCCGTTTTAGGCGCCACTCATTTTGCTCGACCGTCCATTCGCAGCGGAGGCGGTAGGACTCGCGCGCGAACCCGCCGCCATCCCGTGCGGTCAAAACCGCCGTGGTTGCGAGGTCCGCGCGGCGCAGCTGGGGATCGACTTGGAGGTCACGGTCGCGGAAATCGAGGCCGATTTGCTGGTAACTGCGGCGGTACTGGAGGACCACTTGCATCAGTTGCTGGCGGTCGGTGACCGTCATTGCCAAAGGCTGCAGCTCGAGCGCGAAATCTGCAGTGAAGAGCCCGCCCACTTGCCGCGCCTGGTTGGCCGCGACGAGGTCACTCTCAGCTCCATTTTTCTCGATCAAGTCTTGCAGCCGGGCGAGTTGACGGCGGATGCGGCGGGCGTCGCTCTGCCACTCGCTCACCGCCCAGACCAGCGCGGCGATCCCGACCAGTGCGTAGAGCCATGCCACCTTGTTTTTCATGGCCTGTTTTTCATGATCTGCCGGGCGGTTCGAGCCCCGCAGCCTGGCGCAGGGCAGCTGCGGTATAGACTTCGACCATCTTGGAGCGCCACTGGGCTTGAAAGTCGGTGTTGTCCATCGGGGTGGCCACCTTGCGGGCGAGCTTGGACGCCTGGTCGATGGTTTCGCGGTCGAGCGGTCTTCCCAGCAGGGCTTGCGCGGCTTCCGCGGCAGGGAGGGGCGAGGAACCCACGGCACCGAGGTAAATCCGTGCGCGCGCCACTCCACCCCCAGCGTCCAGCCACAGGGCGACCGCCACGGAAAGGACGGCAAAATCGATCGAACCGCGGCGGCGGAGTTTGCAGAAAGCCGTGCGGCAATGCGTCGGGTCAGCTTCCGCGGGCACCAGCACGTCGCTCAGGATTTCGTCGGGTTGTTTGCTGAGGTAGCGGATGCCGTCGTCCTGAAAAAGCTCGGTCACCGGGATGACCCGCTCTCCGGCGGACGAGATCAGCCGGACCCGTGCGTCCAACGCAGCGAGGATGGGCGCGGAATCGCTGGCGGAGTGGGCCCAGCAACGCGGTGAGCTGGGCGCGACCCAACACACCTGTCCAGCTTCTTTCATGCAGTAGTGGATCGACTGCCGCCAGGGTTCGGTCTGGTTGTAGTAGGTGCAGCGGGTGTCGAGGCAGAGGTTCCCGCCGAGCGTCCCCATGTTGCGCAAAGGCGGCGAGGAGATGCTCGCGACCGCCGCGACCAAGGCGGGAAAACGTGCCTGGATCTCCCGGTGAGCCGTGATCTCGCTGAGCAGGGTGGTGGCCCCGATCCGCAACTCGCCGTTGCTTTGGACCCCGCGCAACTCGGGGATTCCCAGCAAGCTGACGATGGTTTTTGCTTGCTGGTGGCCGCGTTTGAGGTTGGGCCAGAGATCCGTTCCTCCCGCGACCAGCCGCGCGCTGCTTCCGGCGGTGGCCAGGATCGCCACAGCTTCGCTGAGCGTCTGCACCGGACGCCAATCAAAGGGTGGTAAGCGCAGCATGGATCTTCTCCGGATTTTGGGTCTTGAGGGCTTCTTCGCGGGTGGTCATGGTGCCGGTTTGCGCACGCATCCCAGATCCCGAGGCCGCATCTTCGTTCAAGGCGCGGCCGTCGCCGCCTTCGTCTGGCGTCAAGACCCGCAGGGTTTCGCCGAAGTCGACCGCGGGAAAGGACCCAGGACCAAAGCGCGCGGACTTGCCCTGCGCTTGGGCTTCGAGCGCCTTCAACACCATGTGAGGATGGATCGGCACTTGGTCGACCCGCACTCCCACGGCATCGAAAATCGCGTTGGCCACGGCCGGCATGATCGGCAAAAGCGGTCCCTGACCCACTTCTTTGGCGCCCAGCGGACCGTTCGGGTCAGGGTCCTCGATCAAGTAGGTGGTGACCGGCGGCATGTCGGCAAAGGTCAAGCTCTTGTATTCGAGCAAGGACGGCATCTTGTGGACCAGGGCTCCTGACCGGTTCTTGGGCAGGCGGCGGAAGACCTGCTCTTCCATCATGGCCTCGCCCAACCCCATGTACACGCTGCCCTCGACTTGTCCCATGACCAGCACTGGATTGAGACTCTTACCGATGTCGTGGGCAATCCACACATGGACGATTTGGTAAAGGCCGGTTTCAGGGTCGACCGCGGTTTCCACCACGGCTGCCGAGTAGGAGTAGGACGGTGAGGGGCCGACGCCGGAACCGCGGAAGCGTCCGGGCGAGCGCGGCGGAGTGTAAGAGCCCGTGGTGCAGAGGGTGCCACAGCGGACTTCCGCCAGAATCACGGCTTCGGCAAAGCTCATGCCGCGCTGCGGATCCGCTGCCATGAAAACGCGACTATCCGCAAAAACCAGCTCGGACGGTGCGACTGCGAAGCGTTCGGCCACCGCTTGAGCGATCAAGTCGCGCGCGCGTTCCGCGGCTTGGAGCGCGGCATGCCCGACCATCCAGGTGACCCGCGAGGAGTAGCTGCCGAGGTCGACCGGGGTCAAGTCAGTGTCGGCCACGCACAGCCGCAAGTCGCCCAGTTCGATCCCCAAGACCTCGGCCACCAGCGCGGCGAGCACGCTGTCCGAGCCCTGCCCGATCTCGGCTTGACCGCAATACACCGCGACCCCGCCGCTGCGATCGAGCTTGATCTGGACCCCGGACTGCGGCATGTGGTTCCAGTAAATCGGCAAGCCCGCGCCGCAGAGATAAGCCCCGCAAGCCAAGCCCAACCCACGCCCCCGGGGCAGCTGACCGTAGCGTTCGGTGAACTGGCTGCCCGCGACCACGGCCCGGATGCAGCGTTCGAGCCCGACTGAGCCGAGGCGCAGCCAGTTGGCGGTGATGGTGTAGGGCGCGACCAGATTCTTGAGCCGCAGCTCGGCGGGGTTGAGGCCGAGGCGGTGTGCCGCTTTGTCGAGGTGGACCTCGAAAGCAAAGCGAGGTTGTGGGGTGCCGTGGCCGCGTTTGGGACCACAGGGCGGTTTGTTGGTGAAGACCCGCAAGCCATCGAAGCGGTAGCGCGGCAGCTGGTAAGTCACGGTTTCGAGCGCGCCCGTGTAAAAGGTGCTCGCCACCCCGTAGCTGCCGTAAGCACCGCCGTCGAGCGCGGTTTTGAGGTGTTGGGCGACGAGCGTGCCATCCGCTTTGAACCCGGTCTTGATTTCCATCAACACCGGATGTCGGCCGCGGTGGCAGTAAAACACTTCCTCCCGGGTCAAGGTGATTTTGACCGGACGGCCGAGCTGGAGGGCCATTTTGGTGACCGCGATTTCGTGCGGGAAGATATCGCTCTTGCCGCCAAAACCCCCGCCGTTGGGGCAGGCGATCACGCGGATGCGCGCGGCCTTGATCCCCAGCACTTTGGCCAGCGCGCGATGCACGTAGTGGGGGGTTTGGGTCGAGGAATAGAGGGTCACCCGGTCATCGTCTTCGGGCACGGCCACGGCCGCATGCTGTTCGAGCGGCAAGTGGGTGTTGCCTTCGTAGTAGAAGGTGTCGGTGAGCACTAGGTCGGCTGCAGCCAGACCTTGGGCGACGTCACCGAATTCGAGCGACACTTTCTTGTGGATATTGCCTTCGGCGCCGTAGTCGTGGATCCGTGGCTCGGGGGTGGTGAGCGCTTCCTCGAGGCTAGCGATCGTGGTCAGCGGTTCGTAGTCGACGCGGATTGCGCGCAGCGCAGCTTCTGCCTGCTCCTCGCTGAGCGCAGCCACGGCTACCACCGGATCGCCGACCATCCGCACTTTCTCAACCACGAGCGCGTGCTCGTCTTGCGACACCGGCAAGATACCGAACGGGATGGGCAAGTCCGCACCGGTGAGAAAACCCAAAACCCCGGGCATGCGGGCGGCTGCTTGGAGGTCGATGCTGCGGATTTTGGCGTGAGGTAGGGTGCTGCGCAAGATGCGCAGGAAGCACATCCGCGGGAAGCTCAAATCGTCGGCAAAACGGGTCTGACCCGTGACTTTGGCGCGTCCATCGACCCGCCGAAAGGGACGGCCGATGACCGCATGGGGGCGCGGTTCTGGGTTGCGCTGCCCGTCGCGCTGAACGTGGTCCTCAGCCATGTTCACCTCCGCTGGCGACAGATTCAGGGGAAGGTTCAGGAGAACCGTACTGCGCATCCCGCAAGAAATCCGCGAGCTGAGCGTCGGGTTCGCCGCGCATTTTGGCGGCGGCCCAGATGACGGCCTGGATGATCTTGTGGTAACCCGTACAGCGGCACAGATTCCCTGCGAGCGCTTGGCGGATCTCTTCGGGTGAAGGGTTGGGCTGAGCCGCCAGCAAGGCTTTTGCCGTCACCAAAATGCCCGGAGTGCAGTAACCGCACTGGGCCGCGCCAAGGTCGGCAAAAGCCGCCTGCAGGGGATGGAGGGTATGGCCCTGCAGCAGCCCTTCGACCGTCTCGATTTGATGCCCACCCATTTGCGCAGCCAGGACCAAGCACGATAGCACCGGTTGGCCGTCGACGAGGACTGCGCATGCTCCGCACTCGCCCAGCTCACACCCATGTTTGGTGCCGGTCAGACCGCATTCTTCGCGCAGCACCTCAAGCAAGGTGTGGTGAGTGGGAAAAATTACTGGAAAGGCTTCCCCGTTGACTTGCAAGGTCAAGACGGTACGGCCGGCTCCGGGTGAGCCATCACTGCCAGTCTCGCCCGCCGTTTGACCCTCGGCTGTCAGCTGGTTCATGGGCGCGCTCCAAGCATCGAGGTCGATCCATCGAAATCGAGTTGTCGGTTGTGGGCCTGTCGGTTGGCCAGCCCGCTTGGCGCTAACAAAAAACCCCGTCGCAAGTGGACGGGGATTCTTGGGGCGAAGTGACGAACAGCCTGGTTCAGACGTCTTCGACACGCGCCATGCGTGTCAGGATGAACTGGCCAGTTGTCTCAGCCGTTGACCGCGTCTTTCAGCGATTTGGCGGGCTTGAACTTGACCGCCTTGCTGGCCGGGATGTTGATTGTCTTGCGCGTTTGTGGGTTGAGACCTTGACGCGCCTTGCGCTCGGCCACGGAGAGAATTCCTAGTCCGGGAAGCTGCACCCGATCTCCGGAAGTCAGGGTGTCGGCAATGTACTTGATGATTTCGTCCACTGCTTCGCCAGCTTGTTTCTTGGTCAATCCCTCAAGACTGTTTGCCAGATGATCTACCATGTCGGCTTTGCCTGCCATCACTTCTCCTTCACACAACTTGGATTTTTCAATCATAGCAGCAACCCGTCCGGGGGCAGCCGTGGGTGCTGCTCGAGGTTTCAGCGGCCCCTAAGCACGGCAATCTTACCCGAAATCGCGTCCTTAGAGGCCGACAAGCTCAGTTGGAGCTGTCGCGAGGGCGGGAAAGTTCACCGGCAAAGATGCTGATACCTCCCGCCCTATCGGGGCGAACGATATGGCAACAATCGAAGCCTGTCAATACGACTCAGGGGAGTGCGGGGAGTGGGACGGTAGCGTTCAGCGCGCCAAAATGAAAAGGGACCGCGCAAGCGCGGTCCCTGGCTCAGCTCGGAGCTGGACGATGTCAGAAGGACCAGCGGATGCCGAGCTTGGCCTGCCAGCGCGAGCGCAGGTCGTCGATGTCGAAACGGCGGTCCGGGTTGAGCACCTCGGTCAAGATCTCATAGATCGGCTTGCGAGTGGTTGGATCCAGTCCGCGGAACCGGATGGGATCGACACTGCCCAGGTTGACGAACTTCACGATGCCCGAGTTGCTGTCGATCATGTTGCCGAGGTTCAAGATGTCGAGGGTGAGCTCGAGCTTGGTGGTACGGATCGGCAGCTCTTGCGCTAGGTGCAAGTCGAGCTGGTGGGTCCACGGTGCACGGCTGGCGTTGCGCGGAACGATCCGGCCACGGTTCTTGTCGAGCCCTTCGTCCGCCTTGATATAGGCGTCGAGATCGCTCCAGGTACCGCCGACGATAATCACGTCGTCGGGGCCTGCCGGGACGTAGATCAAGTCGTTGCCGGTTTCAAGGTCGCCATTGATCGACGCGGTGTCCGCGCCGTTGAACGCGTAAATCGTCGAATAGGGGCGCCCGGATTGCGCGTTGTAGAACAGCGAAACCACGGTCGGGAACCGGGTCGTGCGGTTGAACTGGTAGGAGATCGCCGCGTTGAAACGGTCCTCGATTTCGAAGTCAGAGAGGCTCAGCGGCAAGTTGTTGGGGTCGCCCGGCGTCTCCATGAAGCGCCAGTTGGAAACCGCTTGGCTCGAAGTTCCGTCGTTGACGACGTTCGATTCACCAAAGGCATAGGAGATGTAACCGTAGATGCCGTCGCGGAAAGGCCGCTCGATCTTGATCGCGCCGGAGGTCTGGTCCCCCTCGCTGGTGTTGGTCAAGAAGATGACGTCGGTGAAGGAGCGGCTGAAGTTTTGGAAGATCGGGCGACCATCGAACGCATTGCGGTTGGCCGGCACTTTGTTGAGGTTTTGGTAGTTGATCTCCTCGATGTTCGACGAGTAGATCAGTTCCGCTGAAGCCACCAGGCCCCAGAAACCGAGGTCGCGGTCGTAGGCGATGTTGGCGCGGAAGATCTGCGGCAGCTCGAAGTTCGGGTCGGTGAGGTCGATCTCGTTGGTAAACAGCGCGCCAGCACCAGGCTGGTGGAAAGGATCGGTCACGAACGGGACGTTACGCAGCCGGATCCGACCAAACTCGATGCCGGTGTTGGCATACTGGTTGGAAATCCACACGAAAGGCGAACGGCCGGCAAACACGCCAAGGCCACCGCGCACTTGGTTGTGGCCATCCTGGGTCACATCCCAGTTGAAACCAAAACGCGGGGACCACACTTCGTTGCCATCCGGGACTTCGTCGGTGCGCAGACCAAAAGCCTGCTCCGAAACCGGATTGCGGGTCGGCTTGTCGGGGAACAGCGGCAGGTCGAGGCGCAGACCATAGCTGATCGTCAGGTTGTCGCGCACTGCCCACTGGTCTCCCGCATAGAAGCTGAGCAGGGTGACGTCGAACTTGGCGGACTGCTTGGGGTTGCTGGTCAAGGAGAAGCTGTAGTCGTACTGCGCGGCGAGGCCCGCGGCATATGCGTCGAGGCTGTTGAATTGGTAGGCCCCGAAGTTCTCACGGATGAACAGGTTATCGAAATTGAAGAACTCGTTGTGGGTGCCGAAAGTGAGGGTGTGCTTGCCTTTGAGCAGGGTCACATCGTTGGTGACCTCGAGGATGTCCTGGTCGAGGGCATTGGCGGTTGAGAAACGCTCGGTTCCGGCTTCAAACGAGTTGCCGTCCGGTAAGCGCACCAGCACGTAAGGGAAGGGCTCTTCGCCAGTGCGCCGGTCCTTGATGGTCTGCTTGGTGATGCGGAACTCGTTGAACAGGTTGCTAGAGAACACACTGTTGAGTTGCGCCACGGTCGAGTTGGTCTCGTTGGCGATCGTCTGGGTGTGGCTCGGGAACTCGTACTGGTTGCGGTCGGGGCGCAAGATGTCGATAGCGGCGTCCACATAGTTGTGCCGCAAGGTGAGCTGATGGGATTCTCCCAAGTTGAAATCGACCCGGCCAAACAGCTTGTCGCTGGTGGTCGGCAAGCCGGCTTCATCGAAACTGCCTGGGTCGAAACCATATCTGTCGATCGAGATCTGGCGAAAACGTTCGGCTTCAGCCCGGTGACCGAAATCTTGGCCGCTCGCGCCGCCGATCGAGAAACCTGCGGGTTCGTCGAGCGTGCTGCCTTCGCCGCTCAGGAAGAAGAAGACCTTGTCCCGGCGCAGCGGTCCGCCGAGACGGAAGCCGTACTGCTCTTCTTCGAAGGTGCCAAAGTCGTTGAAGCCGTCGCCGCCATCGCCGACCAGGCTGTCGTCGCGGGTGAAGTAGAACACCGAGCCTTTAAACGCGTTGGTGCCACTGCGGGTGACCGCGTTGATGCCGCCGCCCGAGAAGCCGCCCTGGCGGACGTCGAACGGCGCGACCAGCAGCTGCAGTTCCTGGATCGCGTCGAGGCTGATCGGAGTGGTCTGGGTCTGACCGCCGGGGGTGCCCGAGGCGGACAGCCCGAAGAGGTCGTTGTTGACCGCACCGTCGATCGAGATGTTGTTGTACCGGTTGCTGCGGCCGGCGACGGTCAAGCGGGAATCTTCAGCATTGTCTGGGGTGACCGTGAAGAACGGGTTGGTGCGGGCGAAATCTTCGAGACCCCGGGCGATCGTCGGCAGGGATTCGAGCGCTTCCTGGTAAACCTGGGAAGTGGCTCCGGTCTTCGAGGGGTTGATCAGCGCGCTGCTTTCACCAACCACGGTCACAACCTCTTCGATCGTCGCCAGCTGCAGCTGGAAAGTGAGGTTCGCGTCCTCGCCCAGCTGGACGAAAACGTTGCTCGTGGTTTGATCGCGGAAACCCGAAGCCCCCGCGGTGACCTTGTAGGGGCCGCCAACGCGCACGTTGGGGATGAGGAAATGTCCATCGTCCCGGGTGATGGCGCTGTAGCGGGTGCCGGTCGGTTCGTGAATGGCGGTGACCGTGGCGCCGGGCAGCAGGGTGTTGCCTTCCTGGGCCATGACCTCACCACTGAGCGCACCGGTGGTGGTGCTTTGGGCATTGGCTGACGGGGTATTGAAGGCGATTGCCAACAATATCAGCCCGCAGCAGTAAAGCGACTTCTTGAGCGCTTTCATGGGTCCTCCGTTCTCCTTGATTCCGGGGTGATTTTCGGGAATCACTGACGTCGAAACAGACGCTAGGTTCATTGGCATTGCTAAAACTCGGCTCTTACGCCAGCTGGACGCAACGAGCTCTTGCAATTATTGTTCCGCGAAATGTGAATTTTTCCTCCAGGTCGATATGAATTTCCTGTGGGCTCACGCCCGCGTGCAGACCTCAACGTCACAGCTTGCGGCGGCCATTATAGCGAGGCGCGCGGCGATCAACCAGAGGTGAGTTGTTGACTTGTTTGACTTGTCGATCCGGCCTCCGGCGGGGCTATCCAGGTTCTTGGAGTCCAACCTGTTGGATCTGGTGGGGCCGCGCCATGGGCTTCTTGGCGGATCCACCTCGGCGAGCTCTTGGCCTCATGGCTCCCCTGCTCTCCTGCGTTGTACCTTGACACTCTTTGGGCTGGCTCACTAGACTCGCTTTTCTGTCTCCGCGGCTAGGGATTCAGCCTCCGCCAGCTACCCGCAGAGGCACAGCAACCAAACCCTACACTTGATGAAACACCAGCCCGCGTTGCCCATTTTGCGCCACACTCTCCGCAATGGGCTACGCGTGGTCTTGCACCGTGACCCTACGCTCCCGCTGGTGGCGATCAATCTCTGGTACCACGTCGGATCGAAGAACGAAAAAGCTGGGCGGACCGGCTTTGCCCACCTCTTCGAGCACCTGCTCTTCCAAGGCAGCGAGCATGTCGGGGTCAACGATCATTTCCGCTACGTCCAACAGGCGGGGGGCGTGGCCAATGGCTCGACTTGGTATGACCGCACCAACTACTACGAGACCCTGCCCGCACATCAGCTCGATTTGGGCTTGTGGCTGGAGTCGGATCGCATGGGGTTCTTTCTGTCGACGATCACCCAAGAGAAGTTGGACAACCAGCGCGAGGTGGTGATCAATGAGCGGCGGCAACGGATGGACAACCAGCCTTATGGACGGGCTTTCGAGCGCCTCCACGAGTTGCTCTATCCCGCCGGCCATCCCTACCGCTGGCCGGTGATCGGCTATGTCGAAGATCTGACTGCCGCGACCTTGGACGACGTTCGTCATTTTTTTGCGACCTACTACGTGCCCAACAACGCGGTCTTGACCCTGGCTGGAGACGTAGATGAGTCGGCACTCGAGCGGGTCGAACACTATTTCGGCGCGATTCCCTCGGGCAGCCCTGACCCAGCGCCGAAGATTCCCCCGTTCAAGCCGCGGGGGGAGCGCCGTGAGTTGCTCCCTGACCAGGTACAGCTGCCACGGGTTTACCTCGCCTTCAACGGGCCGCCCCATGGCAGCAAGCTCTGGTATGCGGGGGATCTGCTGGCCACCGCGCTCGCGAGCGGCAAGTCGAGCTTGCTGTATGAAGACCTGGTTTATCGCCGACGGTTGGCGCAGGATGTGGGCTGTTACCTTTTCCCTACCGAGGAGGCGGCGACGTTTGCCGTGATCGCTACTGCCGCGCCAGGGGTTGCTTGGGAAGCGCTCGAAATGGCCTTACGCGAGCACTTGCTGCGAGCGACCCAAGAGCCATTACCCGCAGATCCGCTCGCCCGTGCCCGTGAGCAACTTCTGACCGCGCATTACGACGACCTCCAAGCGCTGGAGCGCCGCGCGGATTTGCTGTCCCATTACACGACGTTTTTCGATGATCCCGAGCAAGTCGCCGCAGAATTGGCAACTTATCGTTCGCTCACCAGCGAAGACCTCGCCGCTTTTGCCACCCAGGTCTGCGGCAGCGACGAGCTGGCTGCGGTGGTGGTCGTCCCCAACGCATGACCTCCTGGCCAGCTTCGCCCCGCTTCGATCGTTCGGCGCCGCCGGAACCGCGGGCAATCCGGGCTTTCAAGTTTCCGCCTTTTACCCACACGCAGCTCGCCAATGGGATGCATGTCCTGGCTGCCCGGGTCCCGGCGTTCCCGCTGGTTTTCGTCGAAGCACTGTTGCCGGCTGGCGGCCAGTTTGACGGGTTACATGCGGGCCTTGCCACCTTGCACGCGGCTTTGCTCGACGAAGGCACTGCGCGGAGTTCGGCCCTCGACCTGGCCCAGCGGATTGAGCGGTTGGGCGGGTCGCTCACCTCGGGTGCTAACTGGGATATCGCCTTTGTGACCGCCAGCTTGCTCGCCGAGCATGGCGCAGACGGCCTCGAGTTGGTGGCCGAAATTTGCCGTACCCCGAATTTTCCCGAAGAGGAAATCGAGCGGTTGCGCCAGCAGCGGTTGGCCGAGATCCTGCGGCGCAAAGATCAGCCCAATGTGCTCGGCGATCTGGTGTTTTCGGATGTGGTGTATCGGGATACGGCTTATGGTCGGCCGCTTTTGGGGAGCGCTGAGAGCATCACGCCGCTCACCCGCGACCATTTGCTCGAGTTTTATCAACGGCACAGCACGGCGACGGGTGCCGCCCTGATCGCGGTGGGCGACCTTGACCCTGAGGCTTTGCTCGACCATGCTGTCGCGGCTTTTGGCGACTGGCCCTGCGGCCTAGCGCCACAACCCCCCGAGATTGCCCCGCAGCCTCTTGCCGCCACGGAAATCCATGTGGTCGATCGTCCTGGCGCCGCACAGACGCGGCTGCAGCTCGGTCACGCCTCCTTGCCGCGCAATCATCCGGATTACACCAAGTTCCTGGTGCTCAACGGCGTGTTCGGGGGCAAGTTCACCAGCCGGATCAACCTCAACTTGCGCGAGCAGCACGGTTTCACGTATGGCGCAGCCAGTCGGCTGGTCCGTCGGCAAGGCCCTGGTCCTTTCACCGTCACCACCGCGGTCAAGACCGAGACCACCGGGGCTGCGGTCGCTGAATTGCTCTTGGAGATGCGAAAGCTGCGCGAAGAGTTGGTGCCCGCTGCCGAGCTCAAGGAAACCAGCGATTACCTGATCGGCGTCTTCCCCTACATCTTGCAGACCATCAGCGACGTGGCGCAACGGCTCGAAGACCTCGTCGTCTTTGGCTTCCCCGACGATTTCTATGAGACCTATCCCGGAATCTTGGCCGAAGTGACCGCGGACGACGTGCTGCGGGTTGCTCGCGAACACTTGCACCCCGACCATCTGGCGATCGTCGCGGTGGGGCCGGCCGAGCTGCTTGTCCCCCAGCTCGAAGCCCTGGGACCGGTCCGCGTGGTGAAGCTCTGAACCTTCGTGAGCCCCGGTGCCTGGTTTATTCGAGGGCGACTTTGAGGTAGCCGCTTTTGGCGAGCTGAATTCGCAGGGTCTTGCTCTCGCCGGGAGGAAGGTCCGCGGTCAGTTGTTCGGACTTGGTCGAGATGCCTTTGCTGTAGACGTAAATCCTGAGGGTGACCTTGCCCGCCGGTAGGGTGTGCTGGCGTTCCAGCCGTCCGGACTGCTCGCGCCGGCCCAGGAGCCCTGACTCACCAAAGCGGAAGCCCTCCTTGAGCAAAGGTTCCTGGCTCTGCCCGGCGTAAATAGTCAGAGTGCCTTCGGCGATTTCAGAGAAAAAATCAATCTTCAGGGTAGCTTGCGCCGCTGGCACGGACGGACTGCTGCTGCGGGGATCGTTCCCGGCTGAACCCACCGCTCCTGGACCACGCGTTCCTCCATCGAAGCGGTCCTGGATCCGCCGCGTCCGCTCCAGACGGTCCCGCGCTTGGGCCAGCAAATTCGCTGCTGGGGCGTTGCGCGGCTGGACCTTGAGCACCACCTCGGCCAGGCGGATTGCGCGCGGGTAGTCGCGATTGCGCATCGCCTCGTCCGCTTCCGCGAGTTGCTTCTGGATCTGCGCCGGGGTCAGCTCCGTGGGATTGAGCGCGAGCACGGCTTCATTCGCCTGGTCGTGCAACTGGCGAATCCGCGGATCTTCAGGGGCGATCGTCAGCGCCTTCTGGAAGGCTGCCAGCGCGGCTTCGGCGTCACCGGCAGCGAGCTGCAGGCGGCCTTCCTTGAGGTGGGGCAAGTACTGAGCGCGTTGCTGATCTTCGGGCCGGATCCGATCCTCAATCTGATCGAGGTTTGGGCGGAAGGTAAGTCCCAAGGCGCCCAGCCCGCCCGCGAGCACCGCGGTCACAGCCACCAGCACAGCCAGTCGTCGCAGGGGGGGGAGTTGCCAGGGTGAGGAAGGCTGGGTTCCCGCGGACGGCGTGGGCACAGAAACCGCAACCGAAATCGGAGCTGCGACCGCCGGCCGAACTGCGGGCCGCGGCAAGGCTTGGGATGGCGGCGCGGCCGGCGTGGCCGTGGGTTCGGGAATCACCAGGTCGGACAGGAACGAGCCAGCCGTGCGGGGAGGAGCGGACGCGGGTTGCGGTCCGGGTTGCGCTTCAGGAGTGAGCACCGCACGCAATTCCCGAGCCATTTCTGCGCCGCGTTGGTAGCGCCGCGTTGGGTCCTTTTGCAGCGCCCGGTCGAGCACCTGTAGCAGTTTGGGGGGCAAACCCGTGGCATAGGTTTCCGGCGGGGTAAAAGCGCCATAGACAATGCGGTGGGTCACCACCGTCAAGTTTTCGCCCTGGAAGGGTTTGTGCCGGGTGAGCATTTCGTAGAGCATCACCCCGAGGGAGAAGAGGTCGGCTCGGTGGTCCACCTCGCGGCCCTGGATCTGCTCCGGCGCCATGTAATTGGGCGTGCCCAGTAGCTGTCCTTCGACCGTCAGGTTCGAAGCATCGACCCGCGCAATCCCGAAATCCGTGATCTTGACCTGCTTGTCCGCGGTGAGAATGATGTTGGCGGGCTTGATGTCGCGGTGGACGACGCCTTTGGCGTGCGCATAGTCGAGCGCTTCGGCGATCTGGGCCACGGCATCGACCACGAAAGGCACGCCCAGCTGCTCTTGCCGCTGCATGACCTGCTTCAAGTCCGTGCCCTTGACGTACTCCATGGCAATGAAGAACGACCCATCAGCGCTTTCGACGACGTCGTGGAT
>CAZCOV010000077.1:9330-19445 GCA_964499975.1 uncultured Thermoanaerobaculia bacterium | reverse complement strand
CGAGACCCGCAACCTGCAAGCGGTTGACCTGGGGGGGCTGTTCGCTCCAGGTGAAGGCGACTTGGAACAAGGGGTGACGGGTCAAGTCCCGTTCGCTCTGCAGTGCTTCCACCAACTTTTCAAACGGCATCTCCTGGTGGGCAAAAGCGCCGAGCACGGCTTGGCGCACGCGATCCAGGAGTTCGCCCGCCTCAGGGTCGGCGCTGAGCTCGCAAGGCACCACCAGGGTGTTGACGAAAAAGCCGATCAACGGTTCGACTTCGCGCCGGTTGCGCCCGGAAATCGGCATGCCGATCGCGACCTTGGTTTGCCCGGTCAGACGGTGCAAGAGGGCGGCAAAAGCCGCGCAGAGGACCATGAACGGAGTGGTGCCGCGGGTGCGCCCGAGTTCCCGCAGCGGGGCACCACAGCAGCCGAGGTCGACCCGCACGAGATCGCCGCGCGGATAAAGCCGCAGCTTGCGGGGACGATCGGTGAGCAGTTCGAGGGGAGGCGGGGAGTCCCCGAGCGCCTCGCGCCAGTAGGCGAGTTCGGCTTGCAGCACTTCGCCTTGCAGCCAGCTGCGCTGCCACACCGCATAGTCAGGGTATTGCACCGGCAGGTCCGGCAGCTGGGGCGGGTGGTTGCTGGCGAAAGCCTGACCCAACGCGCTGATCTCGCGGATCAGCACCTGGATCGACCAGCCGTCGCTCACCGCATGGTGGAGGTTCAAGAGGAGCCAGTGCAGCTGTGCCGAGCTGCGCACCAGCAAAGCGCGGAAGAGGGGACCGCGCGCGAGGTCGAAAGGTCGCCACATCTCCGCTTGCAGTAGCTGTGCGGTCAAAGCGGCAGCGCGTGAGGGCGGCAAGGCAGTGAGATCGAGCAGCGGCGGAGGTAGGGGTTGCGCTGGCGCCACCACCTGCACCGGCTGACCCGCGACAGTGACCAGGCGGGTGCGCAGCGCCTCGTGGCGGACCACCACTGCGGTCAACACGCGAGCGAGCAGGGTTAAGTCGAGGGTACCGTGCAGGCGCAGCGCAATCGGCACGCTGTAGGCGGGACTTCCCGGCTGCAGCTGATCGACGAACCACAGCCGTTCCTGGGCAAAAGACAGCGGTAGCGGCTGGCTGCGGTCGGCGGGCAGCAGCGGCGGCAAGCGCAGACCGCGCTCCTTTCGGCGCACGGTTTCGAGGTGGGTTGCCAGTTCGGCCACGCTGGGGTGGGCGAAGAGATCGGGCAAGCTCAGTTCGAGTTCGCAAAGACCGCGCAACCGCGAGACCAGTTGAGTGGCGAGGAGCGAGTGGCCGCCTTGGACGAAGAAGCTGCGGTCAACGCTGACCTGCTCGACCCCCAAGACGGCACAGAAGCTTGCGGCCACCAGTTCTTCGAGTGGCGTCCGCGGCAAGAGGGGCACGTCCTCGCCCTCATCTTCAGGCAGCGGCAGCATCCGCCGGTCGACTTTGCCATGGGGGGTCAAGGGCAGGCGTTCAAGGCGCACGATGGCTGCCGGCAGCAGGGCGGCGGGCAGTTGCTGGCGCAAGTGCTCGTACAGTTCCGCCACCGGCACCGCCGTCACCACATAAGCCACCACCCGCGGATCGCCGCGACGCTCGTGCAGCACCGCGACCGCGGCCTGGACCGCGGGATGAGCGGTGAGCTGAGCGCTGATTTCTCCCAGCTCGATGCGGACCCCGCGCACCTTGACCTGGTCATCGCCGCGGCCGACAAACTCCAGCTCACCGTCCGCCGCAAAGCGGGCGAGATCACCCGTGCAATAGCAACGCTCGCCCGCCCGCTCCAAGAAGCGCTCGCGGGTGAGCTCCGGACGCCCGAGATAGCCACGGGCAATGCCGGCACCGCAGATGCGGATCTCCCCGCAAACCCCGATCGGCACAGGTTCGCCGCGCTGGTCGCACAGCTCCCAGCGAACCCCGGGTAGCGGACGGCCGAGCGGTATGCCGCGCACCGGTCCGCCCGAGAGCGCGTGTACCGCGCAGAAGAGGGTGGCCTCAGTAGGACCGTAGAGCACCCGAACTCGTGCTTGCGGGAAGGTTTCACGCAAATCCGCCAACAAGTCTGGGGGCACCGCGTCCCCACCCACAAAAATCCAGCGCAAGCGGGAGAAATCGACACAAGCTGCGGCGCGCGACTTGGCGAGCTCGACGATCTGGCGCGCGAGCGACGGCACCGCGTGGACGTGGCTGGACGCGGCCACCGCGGTCAGGACGTGGTCGAGATCCGGGGCAGGGTCGAGGGGGATCAGTTCACCCGTGCCCCCGGCGAGGAGCGGGGCGAGAAGCTCGAAGAAGAAGATGTCAAACGACGCGCGGGCAAGGCAGGGCATGCGATCACCCGGAGCCAGGTCGAAGCGCGCCAGGGCGGTGTTGAGCAAGCCCGCGAGGTGACCGTGTTCGACCATCACCCCTTTGGGTTGGCCCGTGGTGCCCGAGGTGTAGATCAAGTAGGCGAGGTCCCGGAGCGCTGCTGCCGACGGCGGCGCCGCGGTCCAGGGTGCGGGTGCGGCCGCTGCTGCTTCCCGGAAGTCCCACGGGGTGAGCCCCGGCAGCCCCGCTGGGGCCGCGAGCCGGCGCACGCGCGCAGCTTCTGGCCCGGTCACTACCAGCGCGACCGGGTTGCCCGCCAAGGCATCGCCGAGCAGAAAAGCGAGCCGGGCATCGGGGTAGGTAGGGTCGAGCGGCAAGTAGGCGCCCCCAGCTTTCCAGATCGCAAACAGGGCGATGACCAGTTCGAGCGACCGGTCGAGACAGACTCCAACCGGCACTTCGGCTTGTACTCCAAGCTGGCGCAGGCCGTGGGCCCAGCGATTGGCCTGGGCTTCGAGCTCGCCAAAGCTGAGCGCGCGATCTCCGGACCACAGCGCGATGGCGGCGGAGTGCTGCGCGGCTTGGGCAGTGAAGGCTGCGGGCACCGAGATCAGCGGTGCTCTAGGACCTGGTCCGCCGTCCGCCCACTCGACTTGTACCTGGTGGCGCTCCGCAGGGGTGAGCAGCGACAGCGCGCCCAAGCTTTGCCTTGACCCGACGGCGAGCGCTGCGAGCATTCGGCAGTAGTGGTTGAGCAAGCGGCCGAGGGAAGTTGCGGGGAAGCGCGCGGCATCCCCGGTCAAGTGACAGCTCAGGGGCTCGCCCGGAAAAACTTCGAGCGACAGGGGATAGCCGGTGCGCGGGTCAGCGCGGAAAGCGTCGCGGATCTGCGGGCCGCCCGCGAGTTCGGGCAGCCCGCCGTTTGCGGGCAAGTTCTCATAGACGATTAAGGTTTCAAACAAGGGCTGGCCGCCGCTGAGCTCGCTCCACTCGCGAATTCGCAGGAGCGAGCTGTGCTCGTGCTCGCGCAGCGCGAGTTGCTCCTGCTGGAGTCGGCGTAGCCACGGTTCGACCACCTGCGAGTGGCTTAAGTCCACCCGCACCGGCAGCGTGTTGACCCAAGGACCGACCATCTGGTCCGCCCCCAAAAGCAGGGGTGGGCGACCGGACACCACTCCGCCGAAAACCACGTCGGTGGTGTCGGCGTAGCGGCCGAGGAGCAAGGCCCAAGCACCGTGGAGGAGGGTGTTGACCGTGATTTGCAGCTCGCGAGCCAGGCTAAAGAGCCCCGCTTGGATGGGCGCTTCCAGCCGCTTGCGCACGGTGCGGTAGGTAGTTCCCGCAAACCGGCCGGGGGCTTGACTGGGTAGCGCGCCGGGCAGCGGGGTGGCGGTGCGGAAGCCGACGAGGGTTTGCCGCCAATAGGCTTCGGTTAGAGCGGGGTCACGCTCTTTCACCCACGTGAGGTGGTCGCGAAACGGCCGGCTGACCGGGAGCTCTGCCTCGCGCCCCGCGACCAGAGCTTGATAGCAGAGGAAGACGTCGCGCAACACCAGGAGAGCGGACCAGCCGTCGATCACGGCGTGGTGGTAGCTCCACAGCAGCCGATAGCGATCGGCCGCCAGGCGCACCTGATGCAAGCGCAGGAGCGGGGCACGGGTGAGCTCAAAGCCGCGCTCACGGTCAGCTGCCAGGAGTTCGGCAAAGCGACGTTCCTGCTCTTCACCCGCAAGCGCCCTCCAGTCGTGCGTGGCGAAGGGCAGTTCGACCCGCTGGCGCACCACCTGGAGTGGCACCTCGAGCCCTTCCCAAAAAAACGCGGTGCGCAGGACCGGGTGATGGACCACCACTTGCCGCCAGGCATCGGCAAAGGCGCGTTCGTCCAAGTAGCCCACCAGGGTCCAGCCGATCTGCTCGACGTAATGGCCCGCGGCTGCGGCGACCAAGGAATGGAAGAGCATTCCCTGCTGCATCGGCGACAGCGGATAAGCATCCTGGACGTTCTTCACCCGCGTTCCCCCGGTGGTTCATCCGCCGCATCGATGAGACGCGAGAGCTGCGCGAGCGTGCCCGAGTCGAGGTCGGCGAGGGAAAAATCCGCGGGCGCTGGCGGCGCGGAGAGCCCTGGCGGGTCGGCTGCGGGCGGCGCATCGGGTGCGGCTTCGGCTCCCTCGGGCTGACGGGCGAGCGCTGCCAGCTGCGCGATCGTGCCGTGCTGGAAAAATTGCTGCGGGGTGATCGTCAACCCGACTTTGCCGAGCGCCGCAATGATCTGAATCGCTTGCACCGAGTCGCCGCCGAGCTGGAAGAAGTCGTCATGGATGCCGATCGGCGCGATCCCGAGCAACTCCTGCCACACGGTCGCGAGTTGGCTTTCGAGCTCGCTTTGGGGCGCGACATAAGCGGTGGGCAATTCGGGGCGAGGGTGGCGCGCCGCGAGCCCAGCGGAGCGCTGGCGCTCGGTCGCGTGCAAGATCAGCTCCTGAGCGCTTGCGCCGGCATCCGCGATTTCTGCTGCGAGATCGCGCACCGACACCGCAACTTGGGGCCATGGCGGCCCCGCCAGGATGCGGTGCAAGGCCGCGATGCCTTCGGCGGGCAGCATCTCGCGCGGCAACGGGTCGTGCGCGCCGGCCGCCGTGCGCGGTGATTCCAGCGTGTGCCCCCAGTCGCCGTGGCCGGCGTAGGATTTGATCTTGACCGCCGCATCTTTGACCAGTTTCTGGCTGAACGATTCGAACTCGACCAAAACCCGGCCAGCGGCATCCATGACTGCGGTGTCAAAGGTCAGGGTTTCGCGCGAAGGATCCACCTCCGGCCGGTAGCGCGCCCAGGTGTAGATCTCGCGCGGAACGGGTCCTTTGATGCGTAGCACCTGGTACGACAGCGGCAAGTAGGTACCCACGAAGAGGTACTCCTTGGCCACGCCCGCCGCGCGGTCCATCAGCGATGGGTGGTACTGCATGACCGCGAAGTCGGGGGCGAAGTCCTCAGGCAACGCCAGATGGGTGAGCACCTGGTTGCTGCCGACATAAGCCCGCTGAACATTCTGCCAGCGCGGTCCCAAGTCGTCCTCCCGCTCTTCTTCGCGAAAAACCGCGACCCGGTCGGCGCAGTCCGCCTGGATCGCTGGCAAATCCAGGGTCACCATCGGGGTGGGTGGCAAGAGCCGCACCTTGCCCAAGGCGTACTCGCGCGGGCCACTCGTGCCTTCATCGGCGTCTGCATCGCTCTCCACGGTGAAGCTGAACCCCTCAGCTTCGGCGCGGAGGCGCACGCGCACTTCGCGGGGACGGTCATCGCGCACCCGCAGCGGTGCGACAAAGTAGAGATCGCGGAACTCGATCATCAAACCCTGAGCGCGCTCACCCAACGCCGCGCGCACCATCTCGACATAAGCCACCCCAGGGATCACCGGATTGCCCACCAGCCGGTGTTCGTCAACCACCCAATGCTTCTTCACCGCGAAGTCGGTGGCGTAGATCTCCTCGCCGGAAGGCAGGACCCGACGCCGTTCGAGCAGCGGGTGAGCGAGGGCGGTGACCTCGCCGTCTTGAGCTTCGGCGCGGGCCGCCAGAGGATCTGCAGCCATCCCGGTCGCCAGCCATTCGCCCCAATCCAGCGCCACGGCGCGCGCACCGCTGCGGCTGAGGTCGTGCGCCAGGGCCGCGAGCACTGCATTGGCCGCACAGTAGTCGACTTGCCCGAGGCGGCCGACAATTCTCGCCAGCGAGGAGAACAAGACCCACAGCTCGGGCGGATCGTCGGCGAGGGCAGCGGCGAGTACCCGCACGCCGGTGATTTTGGGAGCAAAGACCGCTCGGGTAGCTTCCCGCGTCCGCCGCTGGATCAGCCCGCCCCCGGCGATCCCGGCCGCGTGAAAAACCCCGTGGATGTGCCCAAAGCGGGTGCGGGCTGCGGCGACCGCTTGGGTGACTTGCTCGGGATCCGTGACGTCGGCTGCGAGCACTAGGAGCTCGCTACCCGCTGCTTCAAGCTGCAGCAAGCGACGGATCTTGTGGCTGGAGAGGTCATGCGGACGGGCTGCGAGTTGGGCTTCCCACGCCGCGCGGGGCGGCCCAGGCGAGCGGCTGAGGAAGACCAATTTCGCAGCAACCGTGCGGGCCAAAAACTCCGCCACATGGAGGCCGATGCCGCCCAAACCGCCGGTCAACAAGTAGCAGCCGCCGTGGCGCAGACCCTGCTGGTGGGCGGCTGGACCCAGCTGCAGCGGAGCAAATTCCTGGAGGAAGCGACGCCTGCCGCGGACGGCCACCACGATCTCGGCGGGGTCAGCCGGGGTGGCCGCGGCCAAGATCTGGGGGATCAGAGGGTCGAGCGTCTGCTTGTAACCCAGTTCGCGCGTTGCCAGGTCGAGACTGCGGCAGATCAGGTGAGGAAATTCGCGGGGGATGGTTTTCACCGCACCCAGGAGTGCGGCTTTCTCGGGCCAGGCGGTCGGCAGTTCCTCGGTGACGGCGTGGAGTCCATCGGAGACCACCAGCAAGACCGTGGTTGGGGGTTCGGCGCTGTCGTCTTCGGCCAGCGCCTGGGCGAGAAAGAGGAGCGAGTAGAAGACGCGGTCTTGCAGCGCTGCCCACGCCGAGAGTGCGGGCACCTCCAACTCCCCCGAAAGGCTCCACAAGTGGAGGATCCGCCGGGGCGGTTGACCCTGCTCGCGGAGGTCGCGCAAGAGTTGTAGGAAGCCTTCGCGGTCCCCCGGAGCGAGGGTGTAGGTGGGGTTGGAGGTGTCTCCAGCGCGCTTGAGCCCGGGGGTGTCGCCCAGCGCGACAGTGGTTACCCGGGCGCCCTGCTGTTCGAGGCGCGCTGCGAGCTTGGCGCCGACGCCGAGCGGGTCGAGGAACACCAGCCAGGGCAGCTCCCAGGCAGCGGCGTCGGGTGAGCGCGGCACGGTTTCCCGCCAGACCGGCAAGTAGAACCAGTCGCTGAGGTCGGGCTTCTTGGCCTGTCGATCACTCCCCGCCCCCGCCAGACCCGCGGTCGGCGGGAGCCAGTAGCGACGGCGTTCAAAGGGGTAGGTGGGGAGGGGAACCCGCGGACGCGGACCGTTGTGGTAACGCTCCCAGTCGACCTCCACGCCAGCGACGGCCAGGCGTGCCACGGCGCTGTGCAACGCCAGATCGTCGCTGATCGGGTCGCTGGGGTGCGGCAGGGACGTTTCCACAACTTGGTCGGGGGTCTTCTTGGGGTGCCAGCGGGTGACGATTTTGAGCGTCCGTCCAGGGCCCACTTCGAGGAAGACTGCCCGCGGTTCTTGCAGCAGCAAGGTCAAGATGCCGTCGGCAAAGCGCACCGGCTGGAGCAAGTGGCGCACCCAATAGCCGGGGTCGGTGGCTTCCTCCGCGCGGATCCAATCGCCAGTGAGGTTACTGATCCAGGGGATCTGCGGCTTGGCCAGCGCCACTTCAGCCACCGCCGCGGCGAAGCGTTCGCGGATCGGTTCCATCATCGGTGAGTGGAAGGCGTGTGAGGTGTGGAGCTGACGCACGGTGATGCTTAAGCGGTCGAGACGGGTCGCGAGTTCGGCGACGGCCGACGGGGGGCCGGCCACCACGGTCAGTGCAGGTCCATTGACCGCGGCGATCGCCAGCTCAGGGCTGAGCAGGGGCAGCACGTCTTTCTCGGGCAGGGCGATCGACAGCATGGCGCCTGCCGGCAATTCCTGGATCAAGCGCCCGCGGGTTGCGACCAAAGAAAGCGCGGCTTTGAGCGACATCGTCCCGGCCAGGCAAGCTGCCACATACTCCCCGATCGAGTGACCGATCATGGCTTGCGGGACCACTCCGAAGGAAAGCCAGAGCTGAGCCAGGGCGAACTCGAGGGCAAACAGTGCGGGCTGGGCCCAGCGAGTTGCGGTGAGCTGTTCTGCATTTTGCGCGGACGGAGCGAGGAGTTGCCGCAAGTCCGTGCCGATTTCCGGCTGCAGCAACTGCGCGCATTGGTCGATCCAGTCGCGCAAGACCGGCTCCTCGCGATAAAGCGTCGAACCCATGCCCGGGTGCTGAGTTCCCTGGCCAGGAAACATGAAAATCACCGGTCGCGTCCCTCCCTCATCCACCTCTTCCACCCGGGTAATGACCCGTTCCGGAACGAGTTCGGTCAGACCGGCAATCGCTTCGTCGAGGTTGCGTGCCAAAACCGCGCGGCGATGGGCAAAGCGCCGCCGGCCGACCTGGAGGGTATAGGCGACGTCCGCCAGGATCCCGGCTTGGTCTGCCGCGCCTGCGGTGGCGTTTTGCCGGAGTGCGTCCAGTCGCGCGGCCAACTGCTCGGTGGCGACTTCGAGGGCGGGTGCTGAGCGGGCGGACAACAGCAGCACTTGAAAACCCCGAGAGGGCGGTCGGGCAGGCGCGCGCGCTGGCGCTTCTTCGAGCACCAGGTGGGCGTTGGTGCCGCCGATACCGAACGAGCTGACCCCGGCCCGCCGCGGAGCCGCTCCCCGCGGCCAGGGCAGCAACTCTGCAGCCACGAAAAACGGGCTCTGCGCAAAGTCAATCTGCGGGTTGGTCGGCTGACTGTGGAGCGAAGGTGGGATCTCACCGTGTTCGAGCGCGAGCGTGGTCTTGATCAGGCCGGTGACGCCGGCTGCGGTGTCGAGGTGGCCCAGGTTGCTTTTCACTGAACCGATGGCGCAGAAACCCCGGCGGTCAGTGCCGCGACGGAAGGCGCGGGTGAGCGCTGCAAGCTCGATCGGGTCGCCCAGCGGGGTGCCGGTGCCGTGCGCTTCGAGGTACGAGATGGTGTCGGGAGAAACTTCCGCGAGCCCCTGCGCCAGCGCGATCACCTCGGCCTGACGGTCGACGCTCGGGGCAGTGTACCCGGTCTTTTGCGCCCCGTCGTTATTGATCGCCCAGCCGCGGATGACCGCGCGAATCCGGTCCAAATCGCTGAGCGCATCGTCCAGCCGTTTGAGCACGACTAGGCCAGTACCATTGCCGTCCACCGTGCCATTGGCGTCAGCGGCAAACACCCGGCAGTGACCATCGGGGGAAGCGATCCCGCCGGCTTGGTAGAGATAGCCGCTGATCTGCGGCAAGACGATGGTCGAGCCACCGGCCAGAGCCAAGTCGCATTGATAGTCGAGCAGGCTCTGACAAGCCAGACTGACCGCGACCAGCGAAGTCGAACACGCGGTCTGAACCGTGACGCAGGGGCCGCCGAAGTCGAGCTTGTAGCCCACCCGGGTACACAGATGGTCATTCTTGTTGTGGATCAGGGCCAAGAGCTGGCTAGCAGGCTCGCTCAGCGCGGGATGACCCAGCAAGTGGAGCAGCAAGTAGGAGTTGACCCCAGCCCCGCCGAACAACCCGATCTTGCCCGCGCAGCGTCGGGGTTCATAACCCGCATCCTCGAGCGCTTCCCAGGCGCATTCGAGGAAGAAACGGTGCTGGGGATCGGTGAGCTCGGCCTCGCGCGGCGGCACCGCAAAAAAACCCGCATCGAAGTCAAAAACATCGTCGACGATGGCTTTGGCCGGTACATAGGCTGGGTTCGCCAGGAGCGCTGGCGCAACCCCGGCGCGGCGGAGCTCCTCCGGAGTGAAAAAACTGATCGACTCGACGCCGGCGCGCAGATTGCGCCACAACTGCTCGGGGTTGCGGGCGCCCGGAAAACGACCGGCCATGCCGATGATCGCAATGGCCCCCAAGTCGCTCCCGCTGGCCGCTGGAAGCGCAGGCATCTTGCCCGCCGAACCCGGGAGCGCAGGCATCTTGCCCGCCGCCGCTGGGAACGCGGGCATCTTGCCCGCCGAACCCGGGAGCGCAGGCATCTTGCCCGCCGCCGCTGGGA
>CAZCOV010000077.1:0-9230 GCA_964499975.1 uncultured Thermoanaerobaculia bacterium | reverse complement strand
ACGCGGGCATCTTGCCCGCCAAAATGCCAGGGCCGTGGTCACTGCCGTTCATGGGTTACCTCCCAGCGGGTTGCGTCCCCGCTGCCGCGCGCGGGCCTGCTGTTGCTTGGCGATGCGCTCGTCCACCCCAGCGAGCGCCGCGTTTTCCGCGGGAGCTCCGCCCAGCCGCTGGGCCTGCGCGGCGACGGTCGGGTGGTTGAACATTTCGACCAGGGTGAGTGCCGGGTCAAAGCGCTCGCGCAATTGCTCGAAGACCTGGAGGAGCAGTAAAGAATGGCCGCCCAGGTCGAAAAAGTTGTCGTTCGCTCCCACTTTGGCGACCCCCAAAGCCTGCTGCCAGATCGCGGCAATTTCTTGTTCGAGACGGTTTTTCGGAGCCAAGTACTGCGCCTGGCGCTGGCGTTCGCGGTCGACCACGGCGGGCAGGGCCTGACGGTCGACTTTGCCGTTGCGGTTCTCCGGTAAGCGGTCGATCACCACGAAAAATGTCGGGATCATGAATTCCGGAAGGTGACTCCGCAAGTCCGCGCGCAGCTCGCTCGTGAGTTCGTCGGTTGCTTTGGCGTTGGGGTGCGGGACGATCCAAGCGACCAGGTGGCGTTCGGCACTATCTGCGACCGCACGCAAATCAACGACCGCGGCGCGCACGGCCGGATGGCGCTGTAATCCGGCTTCGATCTCACCTGGCTCCAGGCGCACGCCGCGCAATTTGATTTGCTGGTCGACCCGGCCGAGGAATTCGAGCACGCCGTCCAAAGTGCGCCGCACGCGGTCACCGCTGCGATAGCGCCGACTCCCCGGTCGGCTGCCGTGCGGATCCGGCAGAAAGCGTTCCGCCGTGGTTTGGGGCGCGTGGACGTAACCGCGGGCGAGGCCGTGCCCGCTGATCATCAGTTCACCCGCAGCCCCGCGGGGCAAAAGCTCACCCTGGCGATCGCTGATGCACACCCGGACGTTTCTGAGCGGGGTCCCCAGGTGCGGCTGGGTCCCGGCGACTGCGGTGGCCGTGGTATCGACCGTACATTCGGTAGGCCCATAAAGGTTGAAGTAGCACCCGCTGCGGGTGCTGAGCGCTTGCCACAGCGCCGGATCCAGCGCTTCACCGCCGACTAAAACCCCGCGCGGAAAGCTGGCTTCTTGCCCCAAACCAGCGGCCAAAAGTGGTCTCAGCTGGGACGGGGTGTGGTCCACCAGATCCATGCGCAGCGCCGCCGCGAGCGCGAGGAAACGAGTCGGTTCGAGGCGCACGGCTTCGGGGATGAGGCAGAGGGTGTGACCGGAAAGAACTTGGATCCACTGCTTGACCGAAGCGTCAAACGCCAGGGGGGCGTTGATCCCAACCCGCAGCCCCGGTCCCAGTCGGGTGTAGATCCGCGCGGCGAGCGCGCCGACCAAGTGGACCAAGGAGCGGTGTTCGATCATCACCCCTTTGGGCTGGCCGGTACTGCCCGAAGTGAACAGGACATAGGCCAGATTGCGCGGGTGGGGTAGGGTTGCGGCAGCTGCGCCTGGCGGTTCTGACCGCTCGCGCTCAGCCTCGGTCCAGCCCGCGGCGAGGTCCAAACCCTGACAGTTGCCGAGGTCGCCGAGCCGGTCCAGGTGTTGTTTTTGGCTGATCAACCATGCTGCCCCGGCGAGCTCGAGCAGGGCTTTGAGTCGGGCTACCGGATAGAGCGGGTCGAGCGGCAAGTAAGCGCCTCCGGCCGCCAGGATCGCCAACAGGCTGATGAGCATCTCCGGCGAGCGTTCGAGGCAGAGCCCGACGCGCACCTCAGGACCGATCCCGCGCTGTTTCAGGTACTGGGCCAAGCGCTGGACGCGGGCGCAGAGCTCACCGAGCGAGAGCGCGGTCACTGCCGTGTCCGCGACGGTGATGGCCACGGCCGCAGGACAGCTGGCTGCCTGCCGGGTCAGCATCTGCGGCACCGTCACCTCCTCGGGCTGGTGACCCGCGGTGTCGTTGAACTCGCGCAACAGGAGATGGCGTTCGGCCGGCGGCAGCACCGGCAAGCAGCGCAAGGGCGTGCTGGGTGCGCGCGCGGCTGCCGCGAGGAAAGCCGCCCACAAGTAGCCCAAGTAACGGGCCGCCGCCGGGTTCAGTTGCTGCGGGGAAAACAGCAGCTGCGCACCCAGCGTATCGCCGGCCCGCACGATCATCAGTTCAGCGAGGAAGGGTTCGAGCGGCGCCTGCACCCCCACGAGGCGGAGCGTGGTCGTCCCCGCGCTGATGGCAGCGGGCCATGCCTGATAGCGAAAACCGAGGGTACGGGCAAAACCGGCAGGAGGCGGTGCAAAAAAGTCACCCCAGGCGACGGCCGTTTCCCGTGCTAAAGCGACTTGAGCGGCGAGGTCGTGCCACGAGAGTTCGCGGTCAGAGCGCAGCCGCAGCGGCAAGTGGTGGGCGAAAAGCCCGGCAGCCGAGGTGAGCAAGGGGTGATCGCGGCCGTCCTCGAGGCAGCCGACGACCAGCTCTGCGTCGCCGGTAACTCGGGCGACAAAAGCCAACCAGGCCGCGAGCAGCAAGTCAGGCCCGCTGGGGGAGAGCAAGGCGGGGAACTCCAGTGGGTTGGCGAGGGGGACGATCACAGTGCAAGGGCGTGCGCTTTGCCCGCGGTCGGCAAAGTTCGTCTGGCCGGGCAGGGGGCCACAGGTCGGCGGCTCGGGCCAGACCCGCTGCCAGTGCTCTTGCGCCTCAACCGCACCAGCCTCGTCTTCGCGCAAAGCGCGGTGCCAGGCCGCGAAGTCGAGGTAGGGGAAAGCTTCCTCGGGGGCAGCCCCATCGCCATAAGCCGCGCCGAGTTCCTCCGCGAGCAAGCGGAGCGTCGCGGGATCTGCCGCGAGCACCGGCAGCGCCAGGGCGAGCAGATCGACCCCGGGAGTGTGCGCCAGGACCACCCGCAGGAGCGGACCGCGCGCCAGCTCCACCCCAGTCCCCGCATCCCCAGCGAGTTGGGCTGCGGTCCACTGGCGCACTGCTTGTGGCTCTGCCAGCTCCACTTCGGTGAGCGCTGCCGCCAGCGGCTCGGCCGCCAAGCCTGCGGCGACGACTTGGACCGGCACCGTCAAACCCGCCATCTGGGGGAACGTGGTGCGCAGGATCGCGTGTCGCGCGAAGAGCGCCTGGAGCGCTGAGGCCAGGCGATCGCGCTCGAGCCGCTGGTCGGCGCGGAGCACACACACCGCCCAGCTCACCTCGCCTTGCGCCTGCGTCTGCCAGAGCTGCTCTTGCAGCGGCGACAGCTGGTACATCGGGGTTTCCGCCATGGTCACGGGTCTCCACCGGGCACGACCTCGCCAAGAACGACCGAGCCCAGGGCTTTGGGCTTGACCTGACTCAGCCCAGCGAGCTGTTCGCGGCGTTGATGGCGAGCTTTGAGGGGTTCAGGTGGACTTGCGGCACTTGCGGCCAAGTCGGCGATCCGCGACATCGGCCGGGCTGCGGCTTGCGCCAAGAGGTGAGTGTAGGCGCGCGCGAAGCGAGCCACCGTCGACGCGGTGAAGAGGTCCGTGCTGTAACGAAAATGACCGCCGATCGACCCATCAGGTAAAAGCTCCAGGGAGACGGTCAGGTCGAAAACCGCGTGGACTTCGCGCAGAGGGTGGACGGCGAGGGACAGGCCCTGAAATTCGGGCAAGGTTGTGGGCGTCGTCTGCCAGATGAACATGACTTGAAACAGGGGGTTGCGATTGGCCGCGCGCTCGGGGTTGATGGCCTGAACCAGGCGATGGAACGGCAGATCTTGATGGGCCAAGGCTTGCAAGCTGGTTGCTTTGACCCGGTCCAGCAGCTGCGCGAAAGTTGCGCTGGGATCGAGGTCAGAGCGCAGCACCAAGGAATTGACGAAGAAGCCGATCACGTCTTCCGTCTCGACTCCTGGCCGGTTCGCCACATCCGTGCCGAGGAGAAAGTCGCGCTGCCCGGTGAGCTTGAAGATCAGCACTTCGAACGCGGCGAGCAAGGTCATGAACAAAGTGGCTTGGTGCTGGCTGGCGAGCGCCAGGAGCGCGCTGCTGAGTTCGGGTGCGAGCGCGAAAGCGAGGCTTGCGCCACCAAACGAGGGGGTGCTCGGCCGCGGTCGGTCCGCCGGCAGTTCGAGCACGGTGGGGGCGCCGTCCAGCCGCTTTTTCCAGTAGTCGACCAGGGCTTTTAAGGTCTCGCCTTGGAGCCACTCTCGCTGTCTCGCGGCGTAGTCTGCGTAGTGGACGCCGAGCGGTCGCAAGCGCGCGAGTTCACCGGCGAGCCCGGCGTTGTAGCAGACCGCTAGCTCGCGGACGAAGACCACGAGCGACCAAGCATCGCTGATCACATGATGCATGACCACCACCAAGAGGTGTTCGGCTGCACCCACTTGCAGGCAGCGGAGGCGCAACAGCGGTCCGCGGCCGAGGTCGAAAGGCTGTTGTGCTGCCTGCTGCGCCTGCAACTCGCACTCGCGCTGGCGGGCTGGGTCGGCGAGCGCGGTGAGGTCGATTGTGGGCAAGAGCGGCAGTTGCAGCGGTGCTGCTGCCACCACTTGCAGGACCGCGCCGCGGTCAGTTTTGAACCCGGTGCGCAGGGTCGCGTGACGGTCGATCAGCACGGCCACGCTGGCGGCCAAGATTTCGTGGTGTAACCTGCCGCGCAAATGCAAGGCTGCGGCGAGGTTGTAAAACGGGCTGTTGCCGCGCAGGCGGTCGAGGAAAAAGAGCCGCTCTTGCAAAAGCGCCGCGGGGTAGGAACCGCTGGCCGGCTGCTGGCTGAGCGGCAGGAACGGGCGAGTCATGCGGGGGTTGTTTTGCGTACCTTGGTTGCCTTGGTTGCCTTGGGCCTGAGTCTCGGCGATCAGGGATTCGACCACCCCCGCCAGCCCAGCGAGCGTGGGAGCGGCAAAAAAGCTGGCCAGTGGCACCTCGATACCGAGTTCCTGGCGCAGCCGTGCGATCACTCGGATCGCGGCCAGCGAGTGGCCGCCCAGGGCAAAGAAATCCGCTTCAGGTCCGAAGCCTTCGCGCTCTAAAACACGGGCCCAAATCTTGGCGATCACCTTTTGGATCGGGGTATCCGCGGCATGGGTCTTGCCGGTCGCCAGGGGCTGACGGCTTAAAGCGGCAGCCTGCTGGACGAGCGCCCGGCGGTCCACCTTGCCGCTGGCGGTGCGGGGCAAGGCCGGCACCACGACCAACGCAGCCGGCATCATGTAGGTGGGCAAGCGGCGCAACTGGAAAGCGCGCAGGTGGTCCTCTGTGCGGTCTGGGGCGTCCGCGGCATTTTCCGCGGTTTGGCGGGTGGTGAGGAAAGCCCACAGCTGCGCCGAACCGTTCGGCCCGGCGCGGCGCACCACCGCAGCCTCGGCCACCCGCGGGTGGCTGGCGAGGACGGCTTCGATCTCCCCGAGTTCGAGGCGGTAGCCGCGGATTTTGACTTGCTGATCCGTGCGGCCGAGGAATTCCAGGGTGCCGTCCGCGCGGTAGCGGGCCAGGTCGCCGGTGCGATAGAGCCGGGCGCCCTGGGCGTCCCCGGCCAGTTGGGTGAAAGGATCTGGAATGAAGCTGGCAGCCGTGCGCGCGGGCTGCCCAGGATAGCCCGCAGCCACTCCGGCGCCGCCGAGATGGAGCTCAGCGCTGACCCCGATCGGCACCGGGTCAAGGCGGCGCAGCACGTGGACTCGGACTCCCTGGAGCGGGCGGCCCAGAGGGACGCTGAGCTGGCTCGCGGTGAGGGCTGGACCGCCACAAGTCGAGGTGACGGTGGCCTCAGTGACGCCATAGGCGTTTCTCCATTCCACCCTGGGATCGACGCGTTGCAGCCAGCGGCGGAGGTACTCGGTGGGCACGGCCTCGCTGCCGGTGATCATCAGCCGCAGCGATCGCGGGAGGGCGACGCTTGGTGCTTCTAGCGCCGTCACCACTTCTTGCCAGTACGAGCTGGGCAAGTTCATCACCGTGATTTCCTGATGTGCGGCCCAGGCGAGGAATTGCTGGGGCTCGAGCGACGCGCGATCGTCCCACAACACCACGGTGGCGCCGGCGCGCCAGGTGGGGAAGAGTTCTTCTGCGGCCACGTCGAAAACCAAGGGAGCGAATTGCAGCACCCGGTCTGCTGCGGTCAAGGCATACGCCGCACCCGCGGCCTGGGCCAGGTTGCCGAGCGCGCCATGAGACACGGCCACCCGCTTGGGTCGGCCGGTCGAACCCGAGGTGTAGAGCCAGTAGGCCGGAGTTGTGCGATCCACCCCGCGGCCGATGGCGGCGGCGTTGTTGTTGGTGGTGGCTGCTGACGGCAAGTCGGCGAGCAGGCGCAAGAGGTCCAGCGGCGGGCTGGCTTGGGTGCGCAGCACTGCGGCGAGCTCTGGGGGCAGCTCCCTTAAAGCGAAGAGCACGGCTCGAGGCGCGGCCTCGCGCAGCAGCTCAGCCAGCCGCTCGCTGGGCGTGGTCGGCGCCAGGGGGAGGTAAGTCGCGCCGGCGGTGAGCACCCCGAGCAGGGCGATCACCGCGGCTGCGGTGCGCTCGAGGCAGAGCGCCACCACGGCGCCAGGGCCCACCCCGTGCTGGCGCAAGCAGCGGGCAAGGCCGGCGCTTTGGGCGGCCAGCTGAGCGTAACTCAGGACCGTATCCGCCGCGACCAGCGCGGGATGCGTCGGCGTCCGCTGAGCCCACTCGGCCACCCAGGCATGAACTGCAGGCTCGTCGGCCGGGCGCTTGGAGGTGTCGTTCCACTCCGCAAGCACCTGGTGATGCTCGGCTAAAGACAGCAGCTGCAGCTCGGCCAGCGGACGGCTAGGCGCTGAGAGAGCCGCTCGGAGCAAACGCTCGCTGTGGCCGAGCAGGCGCAGGATCGTGGTCGCATCAAAGCGGTCACGGCGGTATTCAGCGGCCAAACTCAGGCCCTGGGGCGAGCGTTCGGCCACCAGAGTCAGATCCAGTTTGGCCACCCCAAAATCAAACTCGCTAGCCACGATCGAGAGCCCATCGGCGGACACCGGGAGCGGCGCTTCTTGTAAGGTGAACATCACCTGAAAGAGCGGGTTGCCTCCGCCTTGACGTTCCGGTTGCAGGGCTGCTACCAGCCGTTCGAAAGGCAGGTCCTGGTGCACCAGCGCTGCGAGGACGACCCGGCGGGTGCGGTCCAGCATTTGCGCGAAGCTCGGGCGGTCGCCGAGGTGCAAGCGGAGCACCAAGGTGTTGACAAAGCAGCCGACCACCGCTTCGGTGGCGAGCTGTCGACGATTGGCCACCGGGGTGCCGAACAAGAGATCATGGCCGCCGCCGAGCCGGCAGAGCAGGGCAGCGCTGAGCGTCAACAGACCGAGGAAGAGGGTGGCGTCGTGGGTCCGGCAGTAGGCTTCGAGTCGGGTTGCCAGGTCACTTGGCCAGGGCTGCTTGAGAGTGGCCCCCGGCGTCCCGGCCGGACGCTGTGACCAAGGTTCCGGCGCAGGCCGGTCAAAAGGCAGTTCGAGGACGGGCAGCTCGCCGCTGAGCTGCTGCTGCCAGAACGCCAGCTGACCGGCCAGCAACTCGCTGTGCGCGAGCTGGCGCTGCCAGCACGCAAAGTCGGCATAGCGAATGGGTTGCGGCGGCAGGTCGGGACGGCGCCCCGCGGCATGGGCCACGTAGGCGTGCGCGAGTTCACGCTGGAGAATGCCCCACGACCAGGCATCGGCCATGGCGTGGTGGAGGTTGACCAGCAGCAGGTGGTCGGCGTGGTCGAGCCGGAACAGCAGCAGGCGCAAGAGCGGGGCTTGAGCGAGCCCCAAGGGGCAGCGCGCCGCCGCCACGGCTAGGCGCGCGGCAACCCGTTCGGCAGCGGGTAGACCCAGCTCGCGCAAGTCGACTTGGGGCAGCTCTACTGGCGCGGCGGGCGCGACCTTTTGCCACAAGCTACCGGGCTGGTCTTGGTCCGGGGTGCTGACTAGCGTGGAGCGCAGGGTTTCGTGGCGCGTCACCAGGTCAAGAAATGCTTGTCTTAGAGCGAAGCCCGCGAGACACCCGCGCAAACGCAAGAGCACGGGCATGTTGTAGAGCGGGGTGCCGGGGGCCAGCTGTTCGAGGATAAAGAACCGTTCTTGCGCCAGCGACGCGGGCTCCAGGAGCTGCTGCGGCAGGGCTTCGATCGGCGGCAAAAGGGGACGGCCCCGCGCGGCTTCGACCCGCGGCGCGAGTGCGGCGGGCGTCGGCGCTGCAAACACCGCACTCCATGGGAGTTCGACGCCGAGCGCAGCGCGCACTCGCGCGATCAGCCGGACCGCGAGCAGAGAATGTCCGCCCGCGGCAAAAAAATCCTGATCACGGTCGACCTGGGCGAGCCCCAAGAGCTCCGCCCAAAGACCCGCCAGCAACTCCTCGAGCGGGTTCGCTGGCGGGCTTGAAATCGCCACCCCCGGATCCGCCGGTTGATCGGCGCGGACCCGCAACTGCTGGCGATCGATTTTGCCGTTGGGGGTCCGCGGCAACGCGCCGAACACCCAAGCGGTGGGCAGCAGGTAAGCGGGGAGCTGGGTGGCCAAAAAAGCCCGCAGTTCGTCGCGTGCGTCGCGTTCGTCGCACTGACTGCCGCGTTCGTCGCACTCGACGAAAGCCACCAGGCGGCTGGGCGCGTTTTGCGGGATCGCCATGACCGCTGCGGCGCGCACCGCGGGGTGCTTGGCCACAGCCGCTGCGACCTCCCCGAGCTCGACGCGGAAGCCGCGGATCTTGACCTGCTGATCGCGGCGTCCGGCAAATTCGAGTTCGCCGTCCGCGCGGAAACGCACGCGATCGCCGGTGCGGTAGAGCCGCTCGCCGAAAAGTTCGCCCGCCGCAGTTGGCCACGGTGCGGGGAGGAAACGTTCAGCCGTGAGCGCGGGACGACGGAGGTAACCGCGGGCTACCCCAGGTCCGCCGAGGAGGAGCTCACCCCAAACCCCGATGGGAACGGGTTGCAGCCGGGAATCGACCACCCAAGCTGCGCCACCGGCGAGCGGCCGACCGACGGTCGGCTCGTGGTGGAGATTTGGTCGAATTCGCGTCCAGGTCGAATAGGTGGTGTCTTCGGACGGGCCATAAAGGTTGCGCACGCTTTCCACTTGACCCGCGGCATAGATGCGGCGCACCAACTCTCCCGGAAGTGGCTCCCCGGCCAAGTTGACGCTGCGCACGGTTTGCGGCAAGGGACCCAGGCGAACCAGTTCGGCCATGGCCGAGGGCACGGTGTTGATCAGCGTGACCCGTTCGGGGGTGGGCTGTTTGACCCCAGCGAGGGCATTGGCGGCGAG
>CAZCOV010000076.1:0-19497 GCA_964499975.1 uncultured Thermoanaerobaculia bacterium | reverse complement strand
CGGAAAATTTGCAATCGCCGGTAGGATCGCCTGGGAGGTTTCCCCAGCGGCAATCGCAGAGGATGAAACCCCAGGTGGTAAGTGGGCGGCGAAATTCGGTCGGGTGGCCAGGAAGAGGAGAGCCAAAACAAGCGAAGGGTTTTTCCTGATGGACATGGGCAACCTCCTGCACAGGACAGGTAAAAAGTTCAAAGATCAACCGCCTGACACGGTGCCATTCAAGACGATTTTATGACGGACTACGCTCCGCGCGGCAAGGGGCATTGCCCAGGCTGGCGCGCCCCGGGCCGACGCACCCGCCGATGGGCGCCAACTTGACCAACTTGCTTGCAATGATTGACTGGACAGCGTTAGTACAGTATTTTCCTGTCATGGCCGCGATCGTGATGGTCACCACGGTGGGGGACGAAGAGCAAGGCAACACGATTGCCCGCGAGCTAATCGCCCGGCGTCAGGCGGCTTGCGTCAACATGATTCACGGGGTCAAGTCGTTTTATCGCTGGAAAGGCAATATCTGTTGTGACAGCGAATACATGCTCGTGATCAAGACCATGTTCGAAGAATACGCCGCGGTCACTGCCACCATCCAAGAACTCCACAGCTACGAATTACCCGAAATCCTCGCTTTCGAGATCCGGCACGGCGAGCCCGGTTTCCTCGAATGGATCGCCCAGAGCCTGGACAAGGACGCGGTCTTCAACGAAGAAGACGACGAGTTCGACGACCTCGACTGAAAGCCCGCAGCTCACAAGATCTCGAGCGGCGCAAAGCGCGCGATCAGCTTACGCGTGCCTTGTCGCTCGAAATGCACCAGGAGGCGGGTGTCCTCACCACTGCCTTCGACGCTCAGGATGCGACCCTGACCGAGTTTGGCGTGGCGCACCAGGCTGCCGCGCCGGAAGCGTTGGCCGGACGCGGTGTTGCTCGGGGAAGGGCTGCTGCTTGCGGGGCCGGGAGTCGCGGCGCTGTTCACGGATGTTCGAACCGCAGAAGGGGTGCTGACCGCGCTGCTGCTCCGGGTTGGAGCAGACGGCTGGGGTGGGCGGGTGGACTCGTGCCGGCCAAAAAAGGAGTAGACGTTGTCGGCTTGCGGGTCCCACTGCGGGTGCGCAAAGAGCTCTGGGCTGGTCTCGCACTGCACGTAGCGCTCGGGGATCTCGGCGAGGAAGGGCGACTCTTCTTGGTCCTTGTAAAGGCCGGCCACCCGGCGACGCTGGCAGCAGGTGAGGAGCAGGCGCTGGCGCGCGCGGGTCATGCCCACGTAAAGCAGACGGCGTTCCTCTTCGAGGTCGGCCGGGGTGCGCGCGTTGAAGTGGGGCAAGATCCCGCCTTCGATGCCCGCCACCACGACCACTGCGAATTCGAGACCCTTGGCGCTGTGGAGGGTCATCAGCGAGATCATCTGGCCATCCCCGACCCGGTCTTCGGCGCTGGCCAAGGAGACGTGGTCGAGAAAAGCGGTCAGCACGTTGGGGGTGTCTGCGGCCGGCACGTGGGTTTCGCTGAATTCCTGCGCGGCGGAAAGGAACTCGCGGATGTTCTCCAACCGCCCTTCGCTCTCGTCGTCGCCTTTGCTGTAGAGGTCGAGGTACGCGGTGGTGTCGAGCACTTGCCGCAGCAAAGTCGGCAGGGCAACTGACGCGGCCGCGGTGATCAGGCCGCGGATCAGGTCGCGAAACCCGAGCAGGGCGCGGACCCCGCGCGGTGAGATGCCGGTCAGGGCGCCTTCTTCGAGCAAGGTCCAGGCGCTCACGCCCCGCTCAGTTGCCCGTTCGAGCAACAGCTGGTGCGTGCTGTCGCCGATCCCGCGCGCCGGACGGTTGAGCACTCGGTTGAACGACAGCATGTCGTGGGGGTTGTGCAGCAGGCGCAAGTAGGCGATCAGGTCCTTGATTTCGGCGCGTTCGTAAAAGCGCAAGCCCCCGATCAAGGCGTAGGGCAAGCGCTGACGCAGGAATTCCTCTTCAAACGACCGCGTCTGCGCGTGGGTGCGCACCAAGACCGCCATGTGGGCTAGGCCCCACTTGCCGCGCAAGGTCTGCACGGTGTTGGCCACCCAGCGGGCTTCGTCCTGCTCATCGCGAGCGCGGTAGAGCAGCAGCAGTTCGCCCGCGCCGGAATCCGTCCACAAGCGTTTGCCGCGACGGCCGAGGTTGTTGGCGATCAAGCCGCCGGACGCGTCGAGGATGTTTTGGGTCGAACGGTAGTTGCGTTCGAGTTTGCGGATCGTGGCTCCAGGAAAGTCGTTTTCAAAGCCCAGGATGTGGTCGATCTCGGCGCCCCGCCAGCGGTAGATGCCTTGGTCCTCGTCGCCCACGGCGGTGAGGTTGCCCCCGGGCGGACAGAGTTCGTGGATGAAGGCGAGCTGGGCTTTGTTGGTGTCTTGAAATTCGTCGACCAAGAGGTAGCGCAGCCGCTGGCGGGACCGCCGCCGCAGGTCCTCGTCTTGACGCAGCAACAGGACAACCCAACGGATCATGTCGTCGAAATCGACCGCGCCCAGCTCCTTCAGCTGCTTCTGGTAGCGGTGGTAGACCCGGGCCACGCGCCGGCTGAAGAAGTCCTCGGCATGCCGCTCGTACGCGGAGGGATCTTCCAGCCGGTTCTTGGCGCTGCTGATCGCCGCCAGCACGGCTTGCGGCTGGAAAGCTTGCTCGGACAGCCCTTCGGCTTTGAGTGCGTCTTTGATCAGGGTTTTTTGATCGCTGGTGTCGACGATTGAAAAGTCGCGCGGCAAGCCCAGACGCGCCCCATAAGCGCGCAGCTTGCTCAGGGCGAAGCGATGGAACGTGCCGACGAAAGTGGTCAGGGGATAGACCCCGAGCAAGGCTTCCAGGCGCGCCTTCATTTCGCCCGCGGCCTTGTTAGTGAAGGTCACCGCGGCGATCGCGTCCGGGGCGATGTTGCGCTCTTGGATCAGCCAGGCGATGCGGTAGGTGATCACCCGGGTCTTGCCCGAGCCGGCGCCGGCCAAAACCAGCTGCGGACCGTCGCCATGGGTGACGGCCGCATGCTGTTCCGGGTTCAGAACTTGGGCGAACTCGATCGAGGTCTTGGTGTTCAGGGCCAACTCACTCCACGGTGACGCTCTTGGCGAGGTTGCGCGGCTGATCCACGTCGCAGCCGCGGCGGACGCCGATATGGTATGCGAGAAGTTGCAGCGGCACGACATTGATGATGGGTTGTAGCAAGCGGTCGACTTGGGGCACCCGGATAACTTCGTCGGCGAGCCCGGCGAAGATCGCGGGGTCGCAGTCGGTGAGCGCGATCACCACCCCGTCGCGCGCTTTGACTTGCTCCATGTTGCTGCGCACCTTGGCCACGGTCAAGTCGCCGGTCGCAATTGCCACCACCGGTATGTCTTCATCGATCAAAGCGATGGGCCCGTGCTTCATTTCCCCGGCCGGATAGCCTTCGGCGTGGATGTAGGAGATTTCTTTGAGCTTGAGCGCGCCTTCGAGCGCGATCGGGTAGTTGATGCCGCGGCCGAGGTAGAGGAAATCTTTGGCCCGGGCAAAGCGTTTGGCGAGCTCTGCGATCTCGTCTTCAGCGGCCAGGGCAGTGGCCATGGCTTGCGGCAAGTGAGCGAGCGCGCGCAGCCGTTCAGGCTCGATGCCTAGACCGCGCACTTGCCGCAAATAGAGGGCCAAGAGGTAGAGCGCTTCGAGCTGGGTGGTGAAAGCCTTGGTCGAGGCCACGCCGACTTCCGGTCCGGCATGGGTGCTGATCACGCCTTCGCTGATCCGCGCGGCCTGACTGCCGACCACGTTGCAAATCGTGAGCAAGCGCCCGCCGCGTTCGCGCGCGGCTTCCATCGAAGCCAAGGTGTCCGCGGTCTCCCCCGACTGCGAGATCCCGATCGCGAGCACCGAGCGGTCGACGATCGGGTTGCGGTAGCGATATTCCGAACCATAGTCGACTTCGACCGGGATCCGCGCCAGCTCTTCGAGCAAGAACTTGCCGACCAGCGCGGCGTGCCAGGAAGTGCCGCAAGCCAAAAGATGAACCCGGGCGATTTGCGCCAGATCTTGATCAGAGAGCGCAAAGGAAGTGAAGTCGACCCGCCCGCGCTCGAAATCGACGCGGCCGGCCAGGGTGTCTTGCAGGGCTTGGGGTTGTTCGTGGATCTCCTTGAGCATGAAGTGCTTGTAGCCGCCCTTCTCGATCTGCACGGGATCCCAATCGAGGCGGTGGACCGCGCGCTCCACCGTCTCCCCGGCGAGGTTGGAGATACGGTAGCCCTGGGTGGTCAGCCGGCCGATGTCGCCGTTTTCGAGAAAAATCACCTGGCGGGTGTGGGCGAGCAGGGCGGCCGGGTCCGAAGCGAGGAAGTTCTCGCCTTCGCCCAGCCCCAAGAGCAGGGGCGGACCTTGCCGCGCGATCACGATCTCGGGCTCTTCTGCGGCGCTGCTCACTGCCGCAAACGCGTACATGCCTGCAAATTCGCGGCAAGCCCGCCGCACCGCGTCTTCCAGGTCCCCTTGGTAATAAGACGAGATCAAATTGGCCGCGACTTCTGTGTCGGTGTCGGATTGGAAAGTCCAGCCCGCGGCCAGCAGGCGCTGCTTGAGCGGCAAGAAATTCTCGATGATCCCGTTGTGGATCAAGGCGATGCGTTGCTTGGCGTCGGTGATCGGGTGCGCATTGCGCTCAGAGGGCGAGCCATGGGTCGCCCAGCGCGTGTGGCCCAGGCCAAAAGCGCCATGAATCACCCGGCCGTTCAAACTGCTGATCAGCCGATCGAGCTTGCCTTCGGCTTTGGCTAGGGCAAACTGGCCGTCGCGGACCACCACGATCCCAGCCGAGTCATAACCGCGATACTCCAGACGCTTGAGCCCTTCGAGCAGCAGGGGGACGATTGGATGGCTCCCCACGTAACCCACGATTCCACACATGAAAAATTCCTCAAGCTGATGGATCGGACGGTGGGGTCTTGGCCGGGGATTGCCGTCGGCGCCGCTCGTACCAGGCAGGCACGTTCTTTTGCCGCGCTCGCCCAATTCCCAGCGCTTCGTCTGGCACGTCTTGGGTGATCACCGACCCTGCGCCGGTGGTCGCCCGCGCCCCGACTTTGACCGGCGCGACCAGCATGGTGTCGCTGCCGACAAAAGCCCGATCTCCGATTTCTGTGGCGTGCTTTTTGACGCCGTCGTAGTTGCAAGTGACGACACCCGCACCGATATTGGCTTCTTCGCCGACTTGGGCATCGCCGAGATAGGTCAAGTGGTTGACCTTGGCTCCGGCCCCGAGCTGCGTCTTTTTGAGCTCGACGAAGTTGCCGACCCGGGCCCTGGGAAGCAAGACCGATGCCGGCCGCAGGCGGGCGAACGGGCCGACGTGGCAGTCCTGGCCGACGCGAGCGCCGTCGAGCACGCTGTAGGGCGCGATCTCGACCCCGTCGGCGAGCAGCGAGTCGCGCACCCAGACCCCCTGGTGCAGGGTACAGCCTGCGCCGATTTGAGTGTTGCCCTGAAGCGACACTCCGGGGTGGAGGATTGTGTCCGGACCGACACAGACATCTGGCTCGACCTGGGTCGAATGCGGGTCGATCACGGTCACCCCTTGGCGCATCAGGTCTTCGAGCAGGCGCAGGTTGAGGATGCGGTGAACCTGGGCCAGTTCGCGCCGGTCGTTGATCCCGGACGCTTCTTGCGGATCTGCCAGGGGCACGAGCGCGACTTCGTGCTCGCGCGCGGCGTGGCTCAAAGCCGTCGTCAAGTAGTACTCGCCCTGGACATTGTGCGGTTCGAGCCGGTGCAAGTAGGGAAAAATCGCGGGTGCGGGCAGGGCGTAGATCCCAGCATTGACTTGGCGCACTGCGAGCTCTTCTGGGGTTGCGTCCGCAGCTTCGACGATCCGCTCCAGCCGCGGCCAGGGCGCTGCCCCGGACGGTTGGGCGATGACCCGACCGAGCGCACCGGGTTGCGCCACGTCGGCCACCGCCGCAGCCCCCCAGCCGCTGGCCGCGGCCTGGGCCAGCTGCTCCAGCGTGAGTGGGGAGACCAGCGGCACGTCCCCACTCAAGACCAAGAGGGTGGTGGCAGCATCCAAAAAGGGCTCGACTTGGGCGAGTGCGTGGCCGGTCCCGCGCTGCTCGCGCTGCTCGACCCAAACGATGTCGTCCCCGCTGATTTGTCGTCGGATCGCGTCAGCGCCGTGGCCGATCACCACCAGCAAGCGGGTACAACCGCTCGCCCGGGCCGCGGCCAGCACCCACGCGAGCAAGGGTCGACCCGCGGCTTGGTGCAGGACTTTGGGCGTGGCGGAGCGCATCCGCGTGCCTCTGCCTGCGGCCAAAATGACCGCGGTTCGCTTCCAGCTGAGAGTTGGGTCACTGCGGGTTGGGGGCTCTGCCATGCTGTCTCCGTGCGGGCACTGTCGCTGGGCAGGTTCGTGCGGCCATGCGAACCAGCAGCCCAAGGGTCTTGCGGTCCGGAAGAACAGAGGATATCGCAGAGCACCGGCGGACGGAACGCCGTCCTCATCGGGTCGACGCTAGCCATCAGATGGCAGCGCAACGGGCTACGCTTCGGCCGGCTGCTGCTCGGTTGGAGACGCTGCGGCCAAGCTCTCGGCAGATCCTGCCCAGGTGCGCCGCAGCCAACTGGCCAAAGCTTCGATCCAGTGGTCGATCCAAGGCAAAACCAAGAGCGTCAGAATGGTCGAAGAAGACAACCCGCCCATCACGGTCATGGCGAGGGGGTAGTAAAACAGCCCGCCCACCTGAGAGCCACCGATCGCCATCGGCAGCAAACCGATGATGGTGGTCAATGCGGTCATCAGGATCGCCCGCAAGCGATCGCGGCCGGCCGCGAGCACCGCCGCACTCCGCTCCATGCCTTGGCGGCGCAGCTGGTTCATGTGGTCGAGGAGGACGATCCCGTTGTTGACCACGATCCCCATCAAAATCAAGAGGCCGATCTGGGCCATCAAGTTGAACGGCGTTTGGGTCACCGCGAGCAGCCAGGCAGCGCCCGGGAAAGCAAACAAGATCGAAAACAAGATCGCAAATGGCTGGGCCAGCGACTCAAACAGCGCGGCCATCACCAGGTAGACCAAGGCCAGGGCGAGCAGCAGGTTGATCACCATCTGCTGATTTTGCGTGTCCTGCTCCAAAATCCGCTCGTTAAACGACCAGGAATACCCCCCCGGCAGGCTGAAAGCGTTCATCAGCCCTTCCATTTCTTTGCGTGCCTCGTCCCAATCTTTGCCTTCGTAAGTGGCCTTGACCGCAACCCGGACCTTGCGGTTTTGCCGCTCGATCTCCTGCGGCTTGTCGCTGACGATGAACTCGGCGATCTCCCCCAAAACGACCGGCCGGCCGCCGACCGCGCGGATCTCGATTTGCTTGAGATCGGCCAAATTCTGCCGATCTTCGAGCCGCAGCGCGAGCGAGGCTTCGATTTCCCGCTCGCCTGCATTGAAGCGCGGCAGGCGCAAACCGCCCAAAGTGAAACCAAAGGTGCGCGACAGATCTTCCGCGGTCAGTCCCAGCCGGGCAGCTTTGGCGCGGTCGATCTTGACCTGGATCTCCTGGCGAGCTTGCTCGGTCGAAATCGAAGTGTCCACCACCCCTGCCACGGTTTCGAGCCGGCGTTTGGCTTCTTCGGCGAACTGCGCCAGGACCCCGCTGTCTTGGCCGAAAAAGTTGACCGAAAAGTAGGTGCTGCCGCCCCCTTGATCGGTGTCCTCGTTGAAGAGCAGCCGCACCCCCGCGATTTCGGGCAAGCTGTCGCGGATCTTCTTGCGCAGTGCCTTGTATTCCTTGTCGTCTAAGTCCTGACGCGTCAAAGTCAAGGTGGTCCGCGCGTCGTTCGCCGTGTAATAGCTGTAGATCGAGTCGATCAGAAACTCCTCCTTGTGCTGCACCAAGTGGCGTTCGACCTCCTCGACGATTTCCTTGGTCTCGAACTTGTAAAGGAAATCCGAGAACTTGTAATCGAGGGCCAGACGTTCGTTGACCGCAGCCGAAAAGGGGCTGGCTTCGATCCACTCGGCGGCAAACGGCAAGGCCGTGAGTCCCAAACTCAAAATCAAGAGCGCCAACATCTTCCACGGATGCTTGAGCGTCCACCCCAAAGCTTGGGCGTAGCGCGCTTCGAGCCAGTTCAAGACCGGCACCGGCTGACTGCTGCCGTGGCGCAGCAGGGGCGCGGCCATCAGCGGGATCAGGGTCAAGGCCGACAGCAGCGAGCACACCAGCGCCAAGCAGATCGGGATCCCCACTTCGCCGAGCCAAGTGGTGAGCGGCGAGTCGGCCCCCACGATCAGCGGCAAGAAAACGATCAGCGAAGTGGCGGTCGAAGCGGTGACCGCCAGTCCAACGTCCTGCGCACCGCCCAGCGCGGCCTTGCGGCTGTCGGGTTCGTGACGGCGTTTGCGGTCGATTGATTCGAGCACCACGATCGCGTTGTCGACCAGCATGCCCACCCCGAGCATCAGCCCCATCATCGACAGCACATTGAGCGTTTTGCCCATGAAGTAGAGCACGCCGCACGAGGCGATGATCGAAAAGGGGATCGACAACGAAACGATCAAAGTCGAGCTGAAACGGCGCAAGAAAAAGTAGAGCACCAGGGTCGCGAGCAAGGCGCCGATCATCCCGGACTGGCGCAAGCCGCTGACCGCGTTGACGATCTGGTCCGCCTGGTTTTCCCACACAAAGAGGCTGACGCCTTGGAGCAGGGGGTCCTGGTTGATGTCGTTTTCGATCGTGCCCATCACTGTCCGCACCACGTCCACGGTGTTGGCGGTCGATTCCTTGAACACGGTGAGGGCGATGGCGTCTTGCTGATTCAAGAACCGCCCATAAGCGATCGGCGGCTCGGCATAGACGATCTCCGCCACGTCGCGGAGACGCAGCCCCCGCTCGTTGATCACCATGTTGTTGAGCGCCTCAAACGACCCAAAAGCGGTGAGAGCGCGTGCGGAATAGCGGCGGCCACCTTCGTGCACCTCGCCGAGCACCAGGTTGGAGGCGGAACTCTCGAGCTGTTTGACGATTCCGTCGAGGTCGATCTGGTGTTCTTTGAGCTTGCTCAAGATGATGTCGATGTAGATTTGCCGCGGTTCCACCCCATCGAGGTCGACTCGCGCTACACCGGGAATGCGGCGCAAGCGGTTTAAGACCCGGCTTTCGAGCAACTCGTAATTCGATGACAGGTCGACTCCCTCGGCCGAGATCCGCGCTTCGACCACGGGGATGTCACTGGTCTTAAACGAGGTGATCAGAATCTGCTCGATGCCTTCTGGCAGCTCCGGACGGATCTGGTCGATTTTCTCGCTGACTTGCATGCGCACGACGTCGAGGTCACGCCCCCAGGCGAATTCGAGGAACAGCTCAGCTGAGTCCGCGGTGGCGCGCGAGTCGAGCCTCTTCACCCCTGATAGGGTCGCGAGGATCTCTTCGACCGGCTTGATGATCTCTTTCTCGATCTGCGCTGGGTTCGAGCTGGGGTAGGGGATCTGGACCCCGATGAACGGTGCGTCGATGTCGGGGAGGAAGGCGAGGGGCAGCTTAGCCAGCGCAATCCCACCAAAAACCGCGATACTGAGCAGCAGCATCGCGGTGGTGATCGGGCGCTCGATCGCGAGTTTGGGCAAGCTCATGGTGCCTCCAGTGCCTCCAGATTTTTCAGCTCAGCGCGGTGCCAGCCACTTCCTGCGCGGTGCCAGCCGTTTCATAGGTGCCAGCCGTTTCCGTGCGGACCGCGGCTGGGGCTTGCGCGTCCGCCGGCAGTTGCCAGCGATCGAGCAGCGAGTAGACGAGGGGAATGACGATCAGGGTCAAGAGCGTGGCGACGGACAAGCCGCCGATCACGGTGATCGCCAGCGGCGCGCGCAGCTCAGCCCCTTCGCCCAACCCCAATGCCATGGGCAACAGACCAAAGACCGTGGTCCCAGTGGTCATCAGGATCGGCCGCAAACGCTGCACTCCGGCCGCGAGCAGGGCTTGCCGACGCGGCATCCCCTGGTCTCGCCGCAACTGGTTGACCGCATCGATCAGAACGATCGCATTGTTGACCACGATGCCGGCCAGCATCACCGCGCCGATCAACACCACGACGTTCACCGTCTGCTGGCACAAGACCAGCGCGCCAACCACCCCGATGGCCCCCAAAGGCAAGGTGAACATGATCACGAAGGGGTGGAGGAACGATTCGAATTGCGCGGCCATCACTAGGTAGACGAGGAAGATGGCGAGCGCCATCGCGAGCAGCAGGGAGCGCAAGGAGCGGGCCATTTCTTCCTGCTGCCCCCCGACGATCGCGGTCACCCCAAGGGGCAGGGTGATCTGGCGGATGACCTCGCGGAGGTCCGCGGCGACCGCTCCCATGTCGCGACCTTCGAGGTTGCCCGAGATCAAGGCCGCACGCTTTTGCCCGATCCGGCGGATCTCGCTCGGTCCTTCGACCAAACGGACCGTGGCCACGGCCTTGAGCCGGATGGGCACCCCGCGATGCTGGCCGATGATCAAGTCGCCCACCTCTTCTGTGGACGCCTGTCCCAGCTTGACCGAACGGACCAGAATGTCGATTTCCCGATCTCCTTGGGTGAAGCGGGTCGCGACATCGCCCTGGATCTTGTTGCGCACGGTGGTCGCGGCCTGGCCCAAGTCCAGCCCCAGCTGCACCAGTTGATTGCGGTTGAAGGTCACTTGCAGCTCGGGGTTGCCGAGTTCGGCCGAGGTCTTGAGGTCGACTAGGCCGGGAACTTGCTCCAGCCGGTTCTTGAGCAAGGCAGTCGCCGCAAAAAGCTCGTCGAGCTGGTCGCCGTAGACTTCGATTTCGATCGGCGTGCGGAAGGTGAAAACCGAAGGTCGCTCGAACTTGAAGCGCGCTTCCTCGGTGGCGGTGAGGCGCTCGCGGATGGCGCTGGCCACGGCCTCTTCGTCGGCTGTTTGGGTGCCCGGCTGCATCTTGACCTGCAGGCGGGCGACGTTTTCGCCCTCGGTGCCGGTTTTGGCAAACGACAACCCCGCACCCCCACTGGTCGACGAGAAACTCGCCACCCGCGGATCCCCGACCAGGACCTGTTGCACCTCGTTGACGAAGCGGTCGGTGGCCTCGAGTGGGGTGCCTTCCGGCAGCTCGATCCTAAAACTGAACTCACCTTGCGAGATGGCCGGGATCAAGTCGAGCCCGAGGGTGGGAACTAAGAAAGCTGTAGCGACCAGCAGGGCGGTGGCTGTCCCGAGGACGGCCCAGCGCGCGTCCAGCGCACGATCGAGGGTGCGGGGGTAGAGGTGGGTCAACGCGGCGAGCGCCCGATCAAAAACCCGGCTGACGGGTCGGCACAAGAGCGCAAAACCATGGAGGAGGGCGCGCCAACCCCGGCGTAACCAGGTGAAAACCCACTGGGGAAAACGCAAGATCGCGTGCCCGAAACCGCGACGGCTGGCATCCGCGCTCGCGGCCGCGGCGATGCCCTGGCGGACCTGACCTTCAAGCCCGACCAGCATCGGGATCAACGTCAAAGAAACGACCAGCGAAGCGATCAGCGAAAAAGACACGGTGAGCGCTTGGTCGCGGAAGAGCTGCGCCGCCACGCCTTCGAGGAAGACCACGGGCAAAAACACCGCGACCGTGGTCAACGTCGACGAGATCACCGCCCCGCCCACTTCAGAAGCCCCGCGCCGCACCGCTTCGAACGGAGAATCGCCGAACTCACGGCGTTTGTAGATCGCTTCGAGCACCACGATCGCGTTGTCCACCAGCATGCCGACCCCGAGCGCCAGGCCGCCGAGAGACATCACATTGAGGCTGGTGCCCGTGCGATACATCAAGAAGAAAGTGGCGATCACCGACAGCGGGATCGAGATACCGATGATCAAGGTGCTGCGCAAGTCCTTGAGGAAAAGCAACAGGATCACGATCGCGATCAAACCGCCCTGGATCGCGTTGCTGTAGACCTCGTCGATCGACGACTGGATGAAACGAGATTGGTCAAAGCCGGTGGTCACTTCGATGCCTGGCGGCAACTCTTTGCGCAGGTTCCGCAAGCGTTCTTCCACCGCCCGCGCGACCGCCACGGTATTGGCATCACCTTCCTTGTAAAGCGCCAGCTCGACGCCTTCGCTCCCGGCAAACCGGGTCACCACCTCGCGCTGTCGGTGGCCGCGGGTAATGGTCGCCACATCGGCCAACGTGACAATGCGATCTCCGGCGGAAAAAACCACGGTCTTGGCGATGTCGGACAGGGTTTCAAACTCATTGCGCGAACGCACCAGATAACGCGCTTCGCGTTCGTAGAGGCTACCCCCGGCCTGGTTGATGTTCTCGCGCGCCAAGCGATCGCGGACTTCTTGGATGCTCAGTCCGAAAAGCGCCAGCTTATCCTCGTCGACTTCGATCTGAATCTCCTCCTCGAAGCCGCCGTGGACCTTGACTGCAGCCAGCCCAGAGGTCGATTCGAGATCCTTCTTCAGCACCTCCTCGGCCAAATAACGCAGGCTGAAGAGGTCATCCGAGCCGCGCACATAGAGGCGCAAAATGGGGTCGTTGGCGGGGTCGAAGCGGAGCAAGACCGGTTTGGTCGCTTCGCGCGGCAAGGTGATCAAGTCAAGCTTTTGCCGCACATCGAGCGCGGCAAAGTCCATGCTGCGACCCCAGTCGAACTCGAGGGTGACCTGGGACAGTCCGGAGCGTGAAGTCGAGCTCAAACGCTGGACCCCGGCGACCACTCCCGCGGCCTCTTCAATCGGCCGAGTGACCAGCGCTTCGACCTCCCCCGGCGCGGCACCCGCCAGCCGGGTCTCGATGGTCAGACTGGGATAGGAAATGTCCGGCAGCAAGTTGATCGGCAGCCGGGTCAAGGCGACCCCGCCGAAGATCGCGACGGCGATCGCCGTCATCGCGACGGTGACCCGTCGCTCCATTGAGAACTCGATGAGGCGCATGGCAGTTCAGGGTGCGGTGAGCGAGTCACCGACTTGGGTGTCGAGTTTGGTGTCGAGCAGTTTGATCGGAGCACCGTCTTTGAGGCTGCCTTGGCCCGCGATGATCACTTGCTCGCCGACCGCCAGTCCTGACGCGATCTCGAACTGCAAGTTTTCTTCGAGGCCCAGGCTGACCTGACGCTTGTGCGCGATCCCATCTTTGGCCACAAAAACAAAAGTCTTCTGCAGCTCGCGGACGACGGTGTCGCGGGGCACGAGCAGGGCGGCATCACGCGCTTCGCGCACGATGTCGACTTGGACGAAAGCGCCCGGACGCACGGTCGCTGGGGCTGAGCTCACCTCGACCGTCACCTTGATCGTGCCGGTCGCGGTGTCCACCACCGGGCTGATCTGGCGGATCTTGGCTGCGACCTGGACGCGCTCGTCCGCCTTGAGCGTGAGGCGCACCGGGCGACCCAGTTCGAGCGTCACGACGTCGGTTTCCGGCAAGTAGATGCGGGCGATCAGGGGATCGAAGTCGGTGACCACAAACAGCTCGTCACCGGGCCGCACGTGCTGTCCAGGCTGTACCATCCGCTGGGTGATGCGTCCGGCAAAGGGAGAGCGGATCATCGTCTTTTCCAGGTTCCACTCGGCTTCCTTGACCTCGTGCTGGGCGATTTCGTTCTCGACCAGCAGCTTCTCGTACTCTTCGGGCGCGAGCAGCTCTTTTTCCACCAGCCGTTTGGCCCGCTCAAATTTGATCTGGGTATTGGCGGCTTTGGCCCGCGCCTTGTTGGCCGCGATCTCGCTATCGGTCCGCGCCAGTGCTGCGAGAACTTGACCTGCCCCCACGCTGTTGCCTTCTTCGACATTCAGCTGGGTGACCCGTCCTTCCCACTCGGCAATGACCTTGACCTCGTTTTCCGCAACCAGATTGGCGGTAGCAGTGATGTAAGCAGCGATCCGGCCTTGCGTCACAGGGACCGCGCGGACCGGAATCGGGGTCACTTCTTTTTCGTCTTTTTTCTGGGAAGCCGACTTGGTGTCGGTTTTGTTCTGATCGGCTGCATTGGCGTGGGTGGTGAAGTACAACGTGACAGCAGTCACCAAAAGCAAGCTGATGGCAGTGATCACGATCATTGGGATCCGCGATTTGCGCTCAGTCATGGCATAAGCTCCTAAGTTAGCGACCGGCAGGCGTCAAATCCTTGTCCGTGCCTCGATCTACTCTCTCATACGCTGGGCGACGATGTTTGTTACGGCGAAGTGATTTGCGGTGATCCTGGACGGTCATGCACCGCTCTTGCGCAACCCCAGCGGGCGATCCTTGGGGGAAGACGGGGCGAGCGAGGGAAAAGTTCTGCGGTTGTGGTCCCTGATCGTCCCCCAATCGCGAGAGAATACCGAGAGAATACGCTGGCGCGAGTCGGGGCGACTCGCGGGAGGACGCCATGAACCATTCGCCGATCGTTCCGCCAACCCTGCAAACGACAAAGCCGGCCCTCTGGGGTCAAACCGCGCGCGCCGTCGCGTTGATTGCGGGTCTGGTGGCCTTGAGCGGCGGGCCGAGCAACGCTGGACCGCTGGTTTTTGCCGACAACTTCGCGAACGGCACGGTTTGCGGCTGGAGCAACAGCCGGGTTCCCAGCACTTACAGCGAGAGTTTTACTTTGGATGATGGCGCTGCCTGGCCCGCGCCCTGGACGCCGATCTCTGGCACTGCGGCCGTGGCGGATATCCAAGGTGGGCGGGCGCGCTTCCGTCCGGTACCCACCGGCTATTCGCTGGCCCGGGTGGTAGCACCAATCGCCACCCAAGACGTCGAGGTCCGCTTCACCGTGATTTTCGCCGACGTGGGACCGGGAGGCACGCAGGGCGTCGGGTTCTACGTGCGACAAAACGGCGGATACTTGCAGCAGACCATGCCGCACGGGCAAGGCTACGCGGTGTTCGTCGAGGATTTCCGGGGTCCGGGAATCGGGGTGTGGAAAGAGCTCGACGGCAACGAGATCCCGCTGGCCATCACCTTTGATGCCGCCCTCGCTTTCCAAAACGGGGTCCCCTACCGCGTGCGCTTTCGCGTGTCGCAAGTCGATCCAGCTAACACCTTGCTCCAGGCCAAAGTCTGGCCCGCAGCCCAAGCCGAGCCGACCGCGTGGCAAGTCTCCTTCCTCGACAACACCCCCCAACTGCAGAACCTCGCCGGCGGCATCGCGCTCGATTCGTGGAGTTCGCTGCAAAGCCCCAACCCGATCACTGCTGCGACCTTCGTCGACGACGTCCAGGTCAACGGCCTGTGCAATCCGCTGACCGGCCGGAGCGCGGTCACCGCAGTGGCCGAGACCTTCCAGTTCACCGAGGGTCCGCTCTGGCGCGACGACCACCTGCTCTTCACCGACATCGACGCCGACGCCATCTGGCGACTCGATCCGCCGGCGTCCTTGACCCTTTTCCGCGCGCCCGCCAACCGCGCCAATGGGCTGGCTCGCGATCCGGCTGGCGCGCTCCTGGCGGCCGAACACGCCAGCCGACGCATCTCGCACACTGATGCTTTGACCGGCGTGGTCACGCCGCTCGTCGAGTTTTACCAGGGGCTGCGTTTCAACTCCCCCAACGACCTTGCGGTGCGCGCCGACGGGACGGTCTACTTCACCGACCCGGATTATGGGCTGGCGGCTCCTGAGGACCGCGAGCTAGCGTTCAACGGCCTGTTCCGTCGCGCGCCCGACGGCACCTTGACCGCCGAGTGGCAAGGGACCCCCGGCGTCAACCAGCCCAACGGGGTGGCTCTTGCGCTATCTGAGAACGTGCTTTACGTCACCGATTCCATGGCCGGAACCGTGCATACCTGGGACGTGTCCGGCGGTGGCTCCCTGGCCAATCCGCGGACCTTCGCCAGCGGGCTGACCATCCCCGACGGCCTTTGCCTCGACACCCACGGCAACCTCTACGTGGCCACCTGGACACCGCCAGCGATCGAAGTTTTCACCGCGGACGGCGCGCGTTGGGGCAGCATCCCCATCCCGCGCGCGGCCACCAACTGCGCTTTCGGTGGTTCTGGCTTGCGGACCCTCTACGTGACCGCCCAAGAAGGGCTCTACCAGGTGACGCTACCCTTTCCGGGCTCAGCGCCCTAACCCCCCCGCCGGGTTTCGGGCAGCACGAGCACCTGGCACCTTACGAAGACCCTGGTGCCGCAAACCGGGATGACGAACGCCTGGCTGACCCGCCAGGGCATGGTCTTCGTGCGTGCGCTGTGGCTCTGCGTGCTCATGGGTATTCCTGAAGTGACCGTGTGCTCCGCTTTGGTGAACCGCCTAACGCGGACCCGCATGCTAGGTCGGTGCGGGGCTGGGGACTCGACACCTCCGGCTAACCGACTAGCCCTCGGCATTTAGTCGTAGAAAATCTGAAAGTGACCGACCTAAGCCATCAAGGCCAGGAAACAACACCCTTGGGACTACATTCATGCGGCTCAACTCTCGCAAGAAGGATAGCTTTAGCGCGGCAGGTATGACGATCCTCCGCGCCAACGAGCTTCCGGAGCCGCGTCCGCGCTTCGATCGGATCAGGGCGAGAATCGCGCGATCGTGAGGCTCCAAGATGCGTGCGTTGACGCTAAACCAACCTTGTTGCAGCGCAGAGCGCTCAGAGTGCAGATCTGGTTGAAAGAAGAACAGCTTTGACGGAGCGTCTGGTTTCAGCAACTCGGGGACGTCGGGCTGCCCCGACGCATCATAGCCAATACCAAACAGCTCTGTCAGCCCAAAGGGACTGGCAACGTAGATTGCGCCATCGGTTTCAAAGTGCGCATTTGTCGCGAAGTACGCTGCGACGTAGGCGGAGCTCGACCAGTCGATCAAGCGAGTTGGAACGCCGTAGTGCGCCATGAACGCCCAACGATCTGGCCAGTACCAATGGTTCATCGCCTTCTCGCTGGAGTTGCTCTGAAGAAACAAATGTGCATGCGCATTGAATTCTTCGGAAACCATCTTTTCTAGTCTGAGCGCTTGAGATGGCAGAACGGACTCCCGAAAATGACGTTGTAAGGTTGGCATTAGCGTCCAGGATTGATCGGCCTGACCTCGAAATACGTAGTCAGGGGTCTCATTCCTTCGAGGAAACTGCGCGAGCACTTCGAGGAAGCTTTGCCAGGATTCGACTTTGCTGGTTGGCCAATCTTCATTCATTGCAATAGAGGGCTACTTCCGAGGGCTCTCGCCTATACGATTCTTCGTCAGACAAATCTTCCGAAGAACATGCATACTCGTCAAAACGATGACGCATAAGCACTCTTCCCAGTCGACCCTACTACCCTGCATGTAAAAGCCCATGCTAGAGCAAATCTTCTGGCGTCAAGGCGCACGCCAATCGAACAAATCGACGTCAGGCCGCCTTCAGTCACGTTGTAACAGCTCCTCGACGGCGACGCCAATGTCTCGGGCAATCTTGCGAAGCAGGGTTGGTGAGATGTCTTGACCCAAGTGAAAGGGCACCGTCGTGCCTCGCCCATCGGGGTGTCGGTACTGACGATGCGACCCGCGCTGCCGCACTTCCTGGAAGCCGAGGCGTACTAACAGAGCCGCCACTTCGCGGGGCTTCAGAACCGGCAGGGAGCTCATCGGCTACGCGACCTGGATGGACTGAAGACCGACGAACTCGGACTCAAGCTTTGGATCGCCGTCCTCAAGGAGCATTTCGATGACTTCCCGGAGATTCTTCTCGAGCTCATCGAAAGAAGCTCCCTGACTATGGGCGCCCGGCCAGCCCGGGACAGAGCCCACCAGCAGACCGGTGTCAGGATCACGTTCGACGATCACGTTGAAGGTGCGCATGTCTTTGTCTCCTCGGCTTCTGAACAGACGCAGTATACGGTGAACCCCGAACTGAGCCAAGGGATCGAGAGTCGGACCGTAGTGGAACGGCGCAGAAGCCGCCGGGGCGCAGACGACGGTGTGGCAACGCGGATAGGGTCGCCGCGAGCGGTTGGGTCTGCCGCGTTCTCCGGCGGAGCTGCGGCTCGAAGCCTCAGGGCACCTGCGAAAACCCTGGCGCTGCGAAGCGAACGCCTGGCTGGCCCGCCAGGGCATGATCTCCGTGCGTGCGCTGTGGCTGCGTGCTCAGGGCATTCCTGAAGTGACCGTGTGCTCCGCTTTCGTGAACCGTCTAGTGCGGACCCGCATGCTAGGTGGTGTGGGTGGGGCTGGGGGCTAGACACCCCCGGCTACCCGATTCGGCGTCAGGAGATATGCAGCTAGACGGGGCGTGCAGTGAGCTGGACACCCAATGCGCGTGCCACTTTCAGAACCGTGTCAAAGCGCGGCTTCGCCCCCGGAGCGAGCGCCTTGTATAGGCTTTCTCGTCCAAGACCTGCGTCCTTCGCGACCTGAGTCATTCCTCGCGCACGTGCCACGTCACCGAGCGCAAGGAGCAGAAGATCGGGATCGTCGGCTTCCAATACAGCCGTCATGTACTCCGCGACAGCCGCATCGTCAGTCAGATATCGTGCTGCATCGAACGGAAGTAGCTTGGCTTTGGCCTTACTCATAGATCGGGCTCCAACTGTTTCAGTATTCGTTGCGCTCGCTTGATGTCACGGGCCTGCGTCGATTTGTCACCGCCTGCGAGCATGACGATGAAGATGCTTCCCTTGCGGGTGAAGTAGAGCCGGTAGCCAGGCCCGATGTCGACTCGCATCTCGAACACTTCACCACCGACCGGTTTCCAGTCTCCGAGATTTCCCGCTTCGGCAAGCCGCAATCTGGCAACTATGCGTACCTGGGCGCGGAGGTCCCGCAGACGGTCGAGCCAGTCTTGAAACTCTTGCGTCTGACGGACGATGAACATGGCGCCATTGTATCCACACGGATACGTTTGTCAAGAGGCAACGACATTTGATCTTGCCGCACGAACGTTTGAGCTGAGCGGGCCGCACCGGGAAGGCGCCTTGGCCGCGAGGTGCATGATAGACAGCGAACGGTTCGCGGGTCCTTTCGTGAACCGCCTAGTGCGGACCCGCATGCTAGGTGGTGTGGGGGCTGGGGCTAGACACCCCCGGCTATCCGATTGGCCTGGCCTGTTCTTTCGTGAACTGTACCACGCTCCAGATGGCAACCCGACAGAGGGCCACCCAGTTCGGATCGTGATCCTCAAGATGCCATAGACGATTCCCGAAGAATGCATTGACCTTGCCGCTCACCAGCGCCGAACGGAGCCACGGAACCCACCCGGCAACGGCCTGGAAAACCACCCGCTCCAACCGCCTACCAGATTCCATGCAGCGACCAACCTACCGAAGCGGAAACGGACGGTTCTGAGGGCTTGAGACGGTAATACCCCACACCGCCCGGGCTCGAAGGCTCGAAGGCGAGACGTGACGTCAACAGGCCCACCTTGCGTTATACTCAGCGTGACCGGACTTTGACCGAGCTGAGCCAATCGACGCTGTCTGATGCTTGTATATCCTCGTCATCTGCGGTGTAGCGTCTACAGCCACCCAATCCGTCTCCCCTGACCTCGTTACACAAAATGCCAACAACATTTGCACCGACTTTGACTGAGGAAGCTGAGTCGTTCCGCAACCCAATAGCGATGTAGTTTGGGTACTCTCCTCGTTC